>JADGRC010000481.1 GCA_017881245.1 Pseudomonadota bacterium | reverse complement strand
TCGCCGACGGAATTTCCATGCTCTCGCAGGTTCTTCGTACCATCACGAGCCACGGATTGCTCGCCGGGCCTCGGCCAAGCCGCGTCCTTTGCGCTGTCTCGGGGGGACCGGACTCGATGGCGCTTCTGGCGTGCCTCTGGGAGCTCGGTCCCCGTCTGGGGCTGGAACTGGAGGTCGCGACGGTTGATCACGGTCTGCGGCTTGGTGCCGCCGCCGAGATCTCACTGGTCGCCGAGCGGGCCGCGGATCTGGGACTACCGTTCCATCCGATTCGTGTCGATGTAGCGGCGGCACGAGAGCGACCGGTGCCGCGACCGCAAGCGGACGGTGCGGTCCCGGGGCACAGCGCGGGGCGGGGCGGCGGCGGCGTTCAGGAAGTCGCGCGTCGGTTGCGGCTGTCAACCCTGGCTGAACTGGCGGCGACCCGCGGTCTCGATCGGATTGCGCTCGGGCATCACGCCGACGATCAGACCGAAACGGTCCTGTTTCGGATTCTGCGCGGGACCGGATTGAATGGCCTCACGGGGATTCCGTACCGACGCGGCGCCTTCATTCGTCCTCTGCTGGACGTGACGCGCGCCCAGATCCTTACCTATTTGACCCGGCGAAGCTTGCGTTTCGCGACGGATCCGTCGAACGCCGACCTTCGTTACACGCGGGCCCGCCTGCGCCATCAGGTGTTGCCCTTCCTGCGAAAGGAAAATCCGCGCGTCGATCAGGCGCTTCGGTCACTGGCGACGGCCGCCGCCGCGCGTTTTGCCGAGCCCCCGGGCTTGGCGGACATCGTTGGCGCAGGCGTGCACATTCCGATCCGCGTCCTGGCCGAGATCCGTAGCGCCGCGCGCGAAGGGCACGGGACACATTCCTTTGACGTCAACGGCAGGCGACAGGTCACGGTCTCATATGGACAGGTAAGCCTGAAGACGTCGGACGCGGAACCGCGCCGGGCCTGGACGGTGCCGGAGTCTCCTCCGAAAACGAATGATTCAGAGGCTCATCCGATTGACACCATTTGTGGGCCTGGCACCTACCAACTCGCATCGGGCGTTGAGGTCTTGGTCCGCGAGGAGGACGCGCCTCGCCTCCCGCCTCGGCGACGCCGGGCGGACGACCGCGGCAGCGGCGGCAGCGACGCCGGCGAGGGCGGCGACGGTCGGGGCAGGGACGGATGGTGCTGGTTCGACGGCGCCGAGTTGTCGTTTCCGCTCCTCGCTCGCCCGCGCCGGCCTGGCGATCGCATGCATCCCCGGGGCGGGACGGGTAGTCGAAAACTGTCCGATTTGCTCATTGATGCGAAGATCCCGCGCCAAGCAAGAAACCTGCTTCCCGTCGTGACCACGGCCAAAGGCGAGCTGCTCTTTGTTCCCGGGCTACGCCCGTCGCGGACTGCCGCCCCGTCGGTATCGACGATCAGATGGATTGGCCTGGCGGTCGCCCGAAATGCGGATCATGATGCTTTGGTTGACCGACCGATCATCCGAGGCAATACTGGACATTATCCGTAAAAGAATCACCCCCGCCACGGGTCGAAACAAGGGCAACTTCAAGGCAAGCTCGAGGACAAATCGGTCGATTGGATGTGCGGACAACGAGATTCGATGGCCGGGCTAGATGAAAGGAAAGCGCGTGCGTCAGGGACATAAAACCTTCCTAGTTTGGGTGATGTTGATCTTCGCCTTCTTCGTCGTCTACCAGTTCCTGAGCGGGAGCCGTCCGGACGACCATCGCCTGGCGTTCTCGCTGTTCATGCAGGACGTCGAGCAACACCCCGAGAAATTCAAGGCGGGGGCCTCGATCCAGATACGCAAATTCCAGGACGCAGCCGATTTTCGGGGACAACTCACGACCGGTGAGAGCTTCGCGACGACCGGCCTCATTAGCGACAAGGTGCTTGAACGCCTGGACAAGGCGCACCTGAACTACGACGTCGTCAAGGAGCAGGAGAACTCATTCTGGCAGCAGGTTCTCGTGACCTGGCTTCCCATGGTCGTGCTGGTGGTCTTGTTTCTGTTGTTCATGCGGCAGCTTCAGGTTGGCGGCGGCAAGGCCATGAGCTTTGGCAAGAGCAAGGCGAAGCTCCTGTCCGAGAACCAAAAGAAAATGACGTTCGCCGACGTGGCCGGAGTCGAGGAGGCGAAGGACGAGGTCGAGGAGATCATAGCTTTTCTCAAGGACCCGAAGAAGTTCACGCGGCTCGGGGGCCGTATCCCCAAAGGCGTTCTGATGATGGGCCCCCCAGGGACGGGAAAGACGCTGCTGGCGCGCGCCATCGCGGGCGAGGCGGGCGTGCCGTTCTTCTCGATTTCCGGGTCGGATTTCGTCGAGATGTTCGTCGGCGTGGGAGCGAGCCGCGTGCGAGATCTGTTCGAGCAGGGCAAGAAGAACGCGCCCTGCATCATCTTCATTGATGAAATCGACGCCGTGGGCAGGCACCGGGGCGCGGGCCTCGGGGGTGGGCACGACGAGCGCGAGCAGACGCTGAATCAGCTCCTGGTCGAGATGGACGGATTCGAGTCGAACGACGGCGTCATTCTGGTCGCCGCCACCAACCGGCCAGACGTTCTCGATCCCGCCTTGCTGCGGCCGGGCCGCTTCGATCGTCGCATCGTTGTCGCGCGTCCCGACGTCAAGGGACGCTTGGGCATCCTCAAGGTCCACACCAAGAAGACCCCCCTCGGAGCCGGCGTGGAGCTGGAAACCATCGCGCGCGGGACGCCGGGATTTTCTGGCGCCGATCTTGAGAACCTGGTGAACGAAGCGGCGCTCTTGGCGGCGCGCGCCGACAAGGATCGCCTTGAAATGTTCGATTTCGAGATGGCGAAGGACAAGGTCCTCATGGGGCCCGAGCGGCGGTCCATGGTCATCAGCGACAAGGAAAAACGAAACACGGCCTACCACGAAGCCGGGCACGCGTTGGTCGGCAAGCTGCTGAAGTACACCGATCCTATCCACAAGGTGACGATCATCCCAAGGGGACGGGCGCTGGGCTTAACGCAGCAATTGCCCATCGAGGATCGCCTCAGTATGTCGGCCGACGCCGCGAACGATCATATCGCGGTCATGATGGGCGGTCGCCTGGCGGAGGAAATCATCTTCGGCCAGCTGACGACGGGCGCATCCAACGATATCCAACAGGCCACCGACATGGCGCGCCGGATGGTGTGCGAATGGGGCATGTCCGAAAAACTGGGGCCGTTGCACTTTGGCAAGCGTGAGGCCGAGGTGTTCCTCGGCCGCGACTTCAACGATGGCGGCAAGGAGTACAGCGAGCAGACGGCTGTCGAGATCGACGCCGAGGTAAGGCGCATCGTGACCGAGAATTACGGCCGCGCCAAGCAGGTCGTAATGGAGAACCTCGACAAGCTCAAGGTTCTGGCTGATGCGTTGCTGGAATACGAGACCGGGGATGGCGGCGAGATCGATACTCTGTTTTCGGGTGGGCACTTGGACCGCAAACCGTCGACCTGGGCATCGGCGGGGGCCAAGGTTCCACCGGAAAAGCGCCCCTCGCCGGCGGAGCGTCCCTCCCGCCCCAGCATCTTCGCGCCCCCGCGTCCGATGCCGGATCCCGAGAAGGCCTAGAGCGGCTGCGCCGCCGCAAGGGACCTGGGAAGGCCCCCTGCGAGCCCCCCCAAGGAATTACTTGACGGCGAGGCCGCGGCTGCGCCGCCGCAAGGGACCTGGGAAGGCCCCCTGCGAAACCCCCACGGAGTTGCTTGACGACGAGGCCGGCCCAGCGAAGCTGGACCTCCCCGTGCTTGGATTGGCTATTGGATCGCCGAAAATCAAAACTTAGCTACCGCAATCGCCATTCGGAGAAAGTTGCCGCGCTTGTCCACACTTCGATCGGGTAAGGCTAGAGCGCGAGTGGGTGTTGTCTAAGCGCTGCTTGATTGTCGGCGTGCTCAATTGCACGCCGGACTCGTTTTTTGACGGGGGGCGTTTCACCGCCGTCGAAGAAGCGGTGGTCGCCGGCCTGGCGATGGTCGATGCCGGCGCGGACTGGATCGATGTCGGCGGAGAATCGACGCGCCCGGGGTCCTCGCCGGTCGATGCCATCGAGGAACAGAGCCGGGTCATCCCGGTCATAGCCGCTCTCGCCGCGCGCCTCGGCGATCGGGCGCGACTTTCGATCGATACTTACACAGCGACCACCGCCAGCGCGGCCATCGCCGCCGGGGCGACCATCGTGAACGACATATCGGGAGGCCTCCTGGACCCGGAGATACTTCGAGTCACGGCCGGGGCCGGCGCCGCGATGGTCCTCGGACACCTGCGGGGAGCGCCGGGGACGATGATGGAAGCGGTGTCTTTCGCCGACGTGGTGTCGGAGGTGACGGGAGAGCTGGGCGGCCGAATCGAGGTGGCGCGCGCCGTCGGTTGCACGGAAATCTGGGCGGACCCAGGTATCGGATTTGGCAAGCGGTTCGAGCACAATGTTGCCTTGTTGAAGAACCTGTCAACGCTCTGTGGTCGCCTCGGGGTTCCCGTGATGGTGGGCGTCTCGCGGAAGGCGTTCATTGGCCAGATCACCGGCAAACCCGCGGGGGAGCGGATCTTTGGAACGGCTGCGGCCGTAACGGGGGCCGTTCTCGCTGGTGCCTCGGCCGTGCGGGTCCATGACGTGGCGGCCATGAGGGACGCGGTTCTGGTGGCGAATGCGATAAGCGATAAGATGGACATTGCATGAGCCAAGACGAAGCGCGCAAGCTGTTTGGTACCGACGGGATTCGAGGGGTCGCCAATCAAGATCCCATGACCGCCGAGGTGGCCTTGCGCCTGGGACGCGCGGTGGCGCGACGGTTCAAGCACGCGGGCAGGCCTGGTCGCATCGTGATCGGCAAGGACACCCGCCTGTCCGGCTACATGTTGGAGAGCGCGCTCCAGGCCGGTATCGTTTCGGCGGGAGCGGATGTCATGTTGGTGGGGCCGCTTCCGACGCCCGGAATCGCGTTCATCACCTGGTCGATGCGCGCCGACGCCGGCGTGGTGATCAGTGCGTCGCACAATCCGTACCAGGACAACGGCATCAAACTGTTCGCCGCCGACGGTTTCAAATTGCCCGATGAGGTCGAGGCCGAGTTGGAGCGCATGATGGAGATCGGCGAGGGAGCCGGCACCGACGGCGTTGTTCGGGGTACGACACCTGATGCGATAGGACGCGCCGTTCGTATCGACGATGCTGGTGGCCGATACGTCCAGTTCTTGAAGAATGTGTTTCCCAAGGAGCGCACGCTGGACGGCGTCAAGGTTGTCGTGGATTGCGCGAACGGTGCCGCCTACCACGTCGCGCCTCAGGTGTTCGAGGAGCTTGGCGCCGAAGTCATCGCGATCGGCGTCGAACCGAACGGACGAAACATCAATGATCGATGTGGCGCGATGCACCCCGAGCGGATGGCGGATGAGGTCCGACGATCGGGCGCCGCGCTGGGTGTGGCGCTGGACGGCGACGCGGATCGCCTGATTCTGGCTGACGAGAAGGGACAGATCGTCGACGGCGATCAGGTCATGGCTTTGCTCGGTACGAGGATGCTGGCCGACGACAAGCTGCCCGAACGAACGGTGGTGGCGACGGTCATGTCGAACCTGGGACTGGAACGGGCGCTGGCGGGGCGTGGGGGAAAGCTGATGCGAACCGCCGTCGGCGATCGATACGTCGTGGAGGCGATGCGCGAAGGCGGATTGGTCCTGGGGGGCGAGCAGTCGGGGCACATCATCTTCCTCGACCACGCGACGACGGGTGACGGGACCGTGGCGGCGTTGCGGGTTCTGGCCGTCATGATGGCCGAGGGCCGTCCTTTGTCCGAATTGATCGGGGCCGCGATGGTTCGCTATCCGCAGGTTCTGTTGAATTTCGCGGTGGCACGCAAACGACCCTTCGACGAGCTGCCGGAGGTGTGCCGGATCATCAAACAGGTGGAGACGCTCCTTGGAGCCGAGGGTCGCGTCGTGGTTCGGTACTCGGGCACCGAGGCGAAGGCCCGCGTCATGATCGAGGGTACCGACGAGGCATCGATCCGCGCCCACGCGCAGGATATCGCCCGCGCGATCACGCAGGCCTTGGCGTAGCCAGCGGCATGGCCACGTGGGTCTCGACTCTTTCATCGCGGCCGTCGCGTGTGACGCTATAATCTTCCGGTCATGGCGCCCCGCCTTTACGTCAACATCGACCACATCGCGACGCTGCGTCAGCAGCGAGGTACGCGATATCCAGATCCCGTTGTGGCGGCGGGATTGTGCGAGCTGGCAGGCGCCGATGGGATTACCGTTCATCTGCGCGAGGATCGCCGGCACATTCAGGAGCGCGACGTTCGCTTGTTGCGGCAGACGGTGCGGGGGGTGTTCAACTTGGAGATGGCGGCCACCGACGACATGTTGGCCATCGCACTCGACGTGAAGCCAGATTTCTGCACCCTTGTGCCGGAGAAGCGCGCTGAACGGACGACCGAGGGCGGCCTGAACGTCGGCGTCGAGGCGGGGACCGCGCTTGGACGCGTCATCGGAGGGTTGCGGGGTGCTGGTGTTGGCGTCAGCCTGTTCATCGATCCGGATCCGGAGGCGGTGGCTCGATCGCACGCTCTAGGTGTCAACATCGTCGAATTGCACACCGGATACTATTGCGACGCGGCGCCGCGATCGCCGGATGCCGCCCGACAGTTGGCGCGCCTCGAAGGAGCGGCGCGAGCCGCCGGAAATCTGGGTTTGCGATTGGGTGCGGGGCACGGCCTCGACTGCGCCAACGTCGGTCCCGTGGCCGCCTTGCCTTTCCTGGAGGAGCTGAATATCGGGCACGGGTTGGTCGCGCGTGCCGTGATGCTGGGGCTGGATCGGGCGGTGTCCGAGCTGCGCGCCGCGATCAGCGAGGGCGCCCGATCGGTCCTAACAACGTGATCCTCGGCGTCGGCCTCGACCTCGTACCCATCGCTCGCGTGGAGGCCATGCTGGCCCGTCACGGCCGGCGGGCGGCCGAGCGGTTGTTCTCCCCCGGAGAGCGCGCCGATTGCGACGGTCGCGCGGAGCCGGCGCAACATTATGCCGCCCGTTTTGCCGCCAAGGAGGCCGTGTTGAAAGCACTGGGGGTTCCGTCGGGACTGAGGTGGGTCGAGATCGAGGTGCGCACGGCCGACAGGGGACGGCCCTTGTTGATTCTGTCCGGAGCCGCCGCCGCCGCCGCCGCCAGGCGCGGCGTCGCCGCGCAGCATGTGTCGCTGACGCACGCGGGAGGGATGGCCGCCGCCGTCGTTGTCCTCGAGAGTGGAACATGACGGCTTCCACCTCGTTGTCGCGATATGCGCCGCCTTCGTATGTCTTGTCATGCGCGCAGATGCGGGCGGTCGATCGCGACGTGATGCTTCGGAGCGGCCTTTCTAGCCTGATCCTGATGGAGAACGCCGGGCGCGGGGTGAGCGCGACCATCCTGCGGCGAGCCACCGTCCCCGCCGCTCGACCGCTGACCGTCGCCATCGTGTGCGGCGCGGGAAACAACGGCGGCGACGGATTCGTCGTCGCCCGGCACCTGGCGCAGGCGGGCGCCTGGATTCGTGTTCTGCTCGCGGCGCCTCGGGAAAGATTGACGGACGATGCCGCGGTCATGTTGCACGCGCTGCGAGACGTTCCCGACGTCGTGATTTCGGAGCTCGGCGAGGAGACGAACGTCCAGGCGTGGCGGCGGGCCCTGCGGGACGTGGACGTCGTGGTGGATGCCGTGTTTGGAACCGGGCTCCGCGACGACGTGGCCGGAGTCCCCGCCACCGCGATCGCGGCCATGAACGCCGCGGCGGGGATGAAGGTAGCCGTGGATATTCCCTCCGGCCTCGACGGCGACACGGGCCGACCACACGGCTCGTCCGTGCGCGCCGATGTGACGGTCGCCGTCGGTGCGCGCAAGCTCGGCCTCGTGATCAATCCCGATGCGGGTGTCGGCGAGATCGAGGTCGTGGGATTCGGATTGCCGATCGCTCCCGATCCCTCCGGCGGCCCGTTCTGCTTTTGGACGGACGAACGGACAGTCCGCGCGTCCTTGCCCACGCGACAACCCGATGCCCACAAGGGCGTAGGCGGCCATCTGATCATCGTGGCCGGCTCGCGTGGCAAGACGGGAGCGGCGCTGCTGACCGCGCGCGCGGCCCTGCGTGCCGGAGCGGGACTGGTGACGATTGCGTCCACGGCGGCCGGGCAGACGGCCCTCGATGCCAAGGTCGTCGAAGCCATGACGGTCTCGTTCTCCGATTCCGACGACGCGGTATCCGACAGTTTTTACGCCATCGCCGCGCTGTGCGCGCGCCCGAATGTTCGTGCGATCGCGCTCGGGCCCGGTATTCCCACCGGGGCGGGCATGCGGGCCGTGGTGGAACGCCTGACGCGGGAGATTTCCATTCCGATGGTGTTGGACGCCGACGGTCTGAATCTTCTCGGCCCGGAGGCGGCTTCGATTCTTGCCGGGGCATCCGGCCCCCGCGTCGTCACGCCCCATCCGGGTGAGATGGGCCGGCTCTGCGGTCGTCCCACGGCGCAGGTTCAAGCGGCGCGTCTGGACACCGCGCGGGAATTCGCAGCCCGCAGCCGTGCCAACGTCGTTCTAAAGGGCGCCCGAACTCTGGTGGTCGCGCCCGACGGCACGGCGCACGTGAACCCCACCGTTGAGCCGGCGCTAGCGACGGCGGGCAGCGGCGACGTCCTCACGGGCACCCTCGGTGGGTTGCTCTCGCAGGGAATGGAAACCATACCGGCGGCGCGCGCGGCTGTGTTCCTGCACGGAAGCGCCGGCACGCGCGCGGCCCAAACGTTCGGATCGACGGGCGTCATCGCCGGGGACCTTCCGGAGGCGATAGCCGCGGTCAGGGCTGACTGGTCCGCCACCTCGTTCGAAAACAGTTAGGGTCGTTCCGAACGGCACGCGCCGGCGACCCCGCTCAGTGTGGATGACCGTCGAAGCGCTCGCCCGCCTCGATCGGGATCGGCAGCCGGTTCTGCGCGGGCGGCAGGGGACAGGTCGCGTACGCCGTAAACCCGCAGGGTGGGGTATAGGCCTTGTTGAAATCCAGCACCACGCGACCGTCCCGGGGTGGATCGGCGTACAGAAATCGGCCGGCGCCGTATGTGGTTTTGCCAGCCGTCGGATCTCGAAAGATGAAGAACAGCTTCGCATCGCCCGGCGTCTCGGTCACCGGATAAAGGCGCAGAGTTCGCCCATCCAGCTCGAACTCGGCGTAGCCTGGGCTGACCAGATCTTCGGATCCTCCCAGCACACTGGGAACGGAAATGGAGACCGGCGTGCTGTGGGCGATGAATCGCGCCTCGATGCGGTAGCGGGAATTGACGGGGTAGTAGTGGAGCCCTTTGAAACTTTGGCGGACCTTGCTGTTTCGGTCTTTCAGACGAATGGCCAGCTTCCCCTGCCTTTCGATGACCTGCATCGTCAGTGATCCCAGGGCCAGGATATCGGGCCCCAAGGGATCGGCGTCGGAGCGCAGCGCTGCTTTTGTGACGGGTTTTCCAGCCAGTGTTGCCCCGGCACCGGCCGCGATTTCGGCGCTGACATGATTGGTCTTATCGACGACGAACGTGCCGGCGCGAGCCGGCGTGGCATTTCCCGGGAGCCGAATGTCATTGGCGGACTCCGAGCCAAACGCGTTCGTTCCCGGTTTTAGCCAAAAGAGACCGGCCAGCGTCAGCCATCCGTCGTCCGCGCGCAAACGCTCGACGCGGGTCGTCTGCCACGTCTCGATTTCGCGAACGTAGGCGGGATCGCTCGGGGTACCCGTGGCCACCGTGGTCATCGCGAAACCGACAGGCTCAACACTTCCAAGCGTGGCAAGTATCGGAAGAACCGCAATGCGACCCAGAGGGGCAAGATTCACCTTCCAGAGGATACGGGAAAAGCACGCGAACAGTATATCGGCGCTGAAACGAGCCCCAACGGTTGTATGCTACGCGCATGACTCGCGACATGATCATCCAGATCTGGGAGGCCGAAGGCGCCAAGCTCTCCGGGCAAGCCGTCAACATCCGCGAGGAGCGGGAAGCGACGTGTTTCATTCAATCTCCCGGGGAGGTGATGGCCGTCGGGCGTGTTACGAAACTGGATCTTCGGGAGGGATTCTTGTCCCTGCAGACGGCCAAGGACGAGCGTTTCGTTTTCGCCTATGAGGACGTGCTGGGGTTCAAGCTGTCCAGCCCGTCAACCCCCAAAGATCGCCCCGCGGGGTTCGGTCGCTGACCGTTTTCAGATTGAGGCGATCGATCCGAAAACCTCGCCCCGACGGGGAGAGGTCGGCGGCCGAAGGCTGCAGGGAGAGGGGACGACCGTGCTGTTCGCTCACGTCAACGTGAAAGCAGTCTAGATCAAGTTGCCGGACCTGCGCGCGCGGCTCACCGGCCCATGGACATGGACCAGCTGGCGATGGTCTTAGAGCCGTTGAATTTCGGAAAATTGAAGCTTTGCATGCGGCCGAGAAGGCACGCCGGCAAGGCGCCCGCTCTTTGACCGTTGACCTTCACGGCGCTGACCTTGCCGTTGCCCCTAACGACGAACTCCATGGCGATCTCATTGACGCCTCCGTGAACGATGCACGGGATGAGCTTGCGGTAATTCGCCATCATGGTGTTCTGAATCTGATCGTCGTCCAGCGTCTGATCGCCCTCGGTGAATCCCTTGGAGGCGTCGCCAAAGTTGGCGTCGTTATTGAAATCCTCCGCCGAGCCGCCGCTCGGGCTGCCGGCACTCCGGTGTCCGCCGCGTCGGACGGATGCCTTCAGTCCACTGATCTTTACGCCCTTCAGGAAGCTTTCAATCTCCGCCTCTTCCTCGCGTGAGGCCAACCGGCCTCCCGTGGAATCCCGACGAGAGATCACGTAGAAGGCGACTCCTCCGAGCACGGTCAGCAGCACCAATCCGACGATCAGGGTCGTGGCGAAGGACTTCTTCTTCTCGGATTTCGCTGAACGTTGCTCGGCCTGCGCCCGGCGCGCCTGCTCCAGGTGGCGGTGGGCTCGCTTGGCGAGATCCCCGAGTCCAGAGTACTCCTTGACCTGACAGCGGGCTCCCGATTCGTTGTCCATGAGGATGTGCTCGCCGAGGACCTCGCCGCGTTCGATCTGGACCCGCAACTGCGTCATCGAAAATGGACCAAAGTCCAGGCCATCCTTGTGAACCAGCCAGCGTTCCACGTTGTCATCGGCGCCTCCGACGGGGATCAGGATGGGGTTGTTCGGAGATCCTGGCGCGTGGGTGCTTGCTTTCGTCGGTCCTGGCCGGGGCGCGAACGCCTCTCGCGGGGCTGGGCGAGCTGGCTCGATGGACGCGACCAAGGACGTCGCGGCGAGGGGAGCCGTCATCCCCGGCGCCGACGGAGACGCTGGCCGGCCGGTGGTCGCGTCGGTGGAACGTCCCGGATCGCCGCCGGTGGTTCCGGCCGCCGCCTGGAGAGCATCCTTCAGGGCGGTGCCGGATGGCCACCGCGCGTCCGGATCGCGACTCAACGCCCGTTCGATGACAGCGTCGACCGCGCCGGGCACCTCGGCCCCGACGGCGCTCGCCGGCGTCAGCGTACTTCCTGGGGGGTGGCCCGTCAGGAGCTCGTACAGGATTGCACCTAGAGAATACACATCCGACAGGGTCGTAGGCGCGCCCCCCGCCAGGACCTCCGGCGCGACGTAAACGGTGTCGGCCGCTCCCGGCGGGGCGCCATGCCGCGCCAGGCTTGGAACGCCCGCGGCTAGGCCAAGCGCGGATACCTTGACCCGGCCGGTCCGGTTCACCCAAATGATCGCCGGAGTGAGCGCACCGTGCACGCTCATCCTCTTCGCGTAGTCGAGCGCGTTCGCGACGTGCGCCACCAGGTTCGTCGCACCCTTCAGCGAGACGCCCCGACCCTCGGCGCGCTTTCCGTCGATGAATTCACGCAGCGTTTGTCCGTCGACGAACTCGGTCGTCACGAACAGAAAATCCCCTTCGCATCCGACGGCCTCGACATCAACCAGATTCTTGTGTCGCAGGGCCTGCGTCTTTTTCACGTCCGCCAGCAGGCGATCCGCCCCACCCACCACAATCGACAGCGGGACGATTCGCACGGTCCACGGCGCGCCCGATTCAGTGTCGGCGGCGCGGTAAATCACGGTTCCGCCTTCGCGTCCGAGCAGGGATTCGATACGAAAACGCCCGCCAATGACGGTGCCGGTCAAGATCCGGATCGGCGCCGCGGCCGTCTCCATCGATTCTGTTGCCTGTCTCATCAAGTTGTCCGGACCATGCGAAACGGCGTTACTTCCCTTCGATGACCACGGGCAATTGTTTCGCCTGGTCGATCCAATCCTGGAACTGGGGCTCCGTGGGAGGCTTCTCCGTGATCTTCTTGGACTTATTCGCGTCGGTCGCGGCCGTCGTCAGCGCGGGTGCCTCCTTCTTGGCCAAATCGGCGGTCGCTTTGACACCGGCGGCCTCCAAGAGCAGGACCATCTCGGGCCCGATTCCCTTGATTCGGAGCAAGTCACAGCGTCGCAGCAACGCGCCTACGGTGGATGCGGACAGGCCCGACGCTTTTACCAGGGCCTTGCGATCTTTGGCTTTGGCGCCTTTTTGCAATAGGTCCTCGGTGGTGGATACACCCGCCTTGGTCAACTTGGCCGCGTCCGCCGCAGTGATGAGGGTAGGGACATCGCCCACAGCGTAGTGACTGGCGAAGGCGTTTCTCGAGAACAGGTGCAGCGTCAATCCCGTCAGCAGGGCGATGAACAGTCCGTGTCGCATGAAGCTCTCCTTTGTTCTCCATCCCGCGATGGGAACGCCAATATGTCGATCTCGGCAAATTTTGACCGTCCTCCCGGTCCCCGTTCGTGCTCGGTGTCCGGTCCGGTCGTCATCTTTGTCGGATGTTCGTCAAAAGGCCTTGAAGCGGCGTACGAGCTCTCTCAGCCGCCGCGATCCGCCGCCCTCTCGATACAGGAATTTCACACCCGTTTGGTTCGGGCCAACATGATAAACCACGCGGCCCGACAGGTCGAACGGCGCTTCGCTGCCAGGCGGCGCCAACTCCATGACGATGTCGGTGCCGACCGGCGGCTGGATCGCTCCGGTCAGAAGGCCGCCGCTCACGCTGATCTCGCGCAATTCCGCCGACGTGGCCTCGAGCTGGTTGACCTCGCGCACCATGACCGGCACGCCGATCGGGATGCGGGTGTGCTTGCGCCGGCGAGTGGGCGCGCGGTCGCCGTGCATAGTCTGCAGGACGAAATCCCGCTTGGGGATCTCGTCCGTCTCGAATTCGACGGTGGCTCCGGCTCGTACCCGCATGCGCGGCAGGGCGGGGCGCCACGTCAGGACGTTGCCGCGAATCAAGACCTTGTTCGGCAGACCGTCACAGGCCAGCTCGACGACGACGGCGGTGCCTGGTCCGAGCTCCGTGGTGGTGGGACAGAACACCCCGCCGTTGGGCAAGTCGGGCAAATAATGTTCCTCGAACTCTTCGAGGTTACGACAGCGAACGCGGAGGATGATCACGGACGAGGGGCTCCCGGTCGGGAGAATAGCCGACGCGCGCGAACTGTACTAGGTTCTGCGCCGCCCATGTCCATTCGCGTTCATATCGGCGGTCGAATTTGCCTACCCGAGGAAGCCAAGATATCGGTTTTCGATCGCGGATTCCTTTATGGGGACAGCGTTTACGAGACGATCGGCACGGCCTACGGGCGGCTGTTCGCGCTCCAGGACCACCTGGTGCGCTTGGAGCGGTCGGCCGAGCGCATCGGCTTGCGCGTTCCGCCCCGTGCGGAGATCGAAAAGGCCGTGGCCGATACCGTGGCGGCGGCGGGAAACCCCGAATCCAGGGTTCGTATCATCCTGACGCGTGGCGCGGGGAAGCTGGATCTCGACCCGGCCGCCGTCGACGACACGCAGATGGTGGTGATCGTGTTTCCGCTCGGCCCGCCGTCGCCCGCGATGTACGAAAAAGGCGTGTCGGTCGCGATCGTATCGGTGCAACGCAACAGTCCCAACGCCATCGATCCCGCGGTCAAGTCCGGGAACTACCTGAACAACGTGCTGGCGCTCGGCGAGGCGCGCCGCCGGTCGGGCGCATACGAGGCGATCTTGTGCGCGGCCGACGGCAGCGTCGCGGAAGGCTCCACGAGCAATATCTTCATCGTCGCGCGTGGGGAGGTTCGCACGCCGGGGCTCGATGTCGGAATCCTGGACGGAATCACGCGGTCAAAGGTTTTAGACCTTTGCCGCGCGAACGGTATCCCGTTGCGTGAGACGCGTATCTCTCGCGAGGAGCTCCGGGGAGCCGAGGAAGTCTTCATCACCAGCGCGACCAGGGGGGCACTGCCCGTGACCAAGGTTGACGACAGTCCCGTCGGGGATGGCAAGCCGGGCCCCGTGACGCGAAAAGTGATGGCCCTTTACGATGTCCTCGCCCGCGCCGGCGTTCCGTGAGGCGGCGAAGGGCGTCAGGGAGCACATGAATTCCGCCGCGTCGTTCATGCCCAAGTTCTTCGTGATCTCGGGCGTTATCCTGGTGTTGTCGGGCGTCGCCCAGGTCTTCGTTCGCCCGCGCAAACCCGGAGAATCAGCCGCCCAGAAGTACATCAACGGTGCCGTCGTCCGGGCCGTGGTCTTCGTGACCTGCGGCGTGCTCGGGATCCTGTTGGGGATGGGCGTGATCCCGATGGTGCGATTCAACTGACGGTCAAGGCCCGACCATCTGCTGCGCCAGCGACTCCATCGTGTTCGTCAAATCGGCCTCGCATATGCTGGCGAAGAAGCTGTTCGGGCCAAACGCCTGTGTCAGTTGCTGGATCCGGACACCCGGATCGGCGTACTCCGTGCCCGCCACCCCGGATGTACACGAGTGTTCTATTCTGGGTTGGGCCTCCGTCGAGCCGTTGCCAAGCATGAAGGAATACCTGCCGACGGTGTAGGGGGTCGCCGGTCCGGCGATGGCGGCCACGAAGATCTTCTCGGGACTGGCTTTCAAGCTGAAGAGAAAGTCGACGAATCCGCTTACCGTGACCAGCCTGCCGTCCTCTTTTGAAGTGCACCCGGTCAGGGTCATCGGCAAGCCCGCGACGGTGTGAGGCAACGGCTGGTCGCACTTGTGCCCGAACTCGTTGCAGCGATAGGACTGCAGGCCACCATATGGGTCGGCGAGGGTTTGCATGCTCGGATCGAAGAGATCCGAATCGGCGGGCACGGAGCAGTCATCTTCGTCCGTCAGCATCACGACGCCGAGGTACGCGTCGGAACGCAAAAACCCGGCGTTCTCGTCTCCCGAGAGCAGTGACCGCTGCAGCGCGAGCCGGGTAGACTCGAACTGGTGCTCGAACCCGCATCCGTTTTCACCCAGGTTCGCGATGCAGCTCAAGACCGCCGTGAGGTCGCCGCCGGTGAAGTTCTCCACGCGCCCGCCCGCCCCATCCTTGGCGGAGACCAAGAACGAATTGCCCGGCATGAGCTGCGTACAGGCGGCCGAGTGTTGGAACGAACCGTTGACGTTGCCGGCGGTTCCGGGCATACACCCGGGAACGTCGCCGAATTTGCCGGCCCCGAGCGAGGACGATACGACGGCGACGTGCAGGTCCGGCAATCCCCCTGGAAGGCTCTTAAGCACATTCATGAAATCGGTCAGATGCGTGCGCAGCTTTTCTTGTAGGGGTGTCATCGAGCTCGAATCGTCGATCATGAAAAGCAAGTCGAGCTTCGACGTGCTCGTGAAAGCGGGGTGGCGATTTGGCAACGGGTGAACGACAGGGACGAAGGATCCGCCGGTCCCGCTGTTTGTCTCCGCCATCCCGTCCGATGAACCACCGTCGAGCCGGCCTCCCCCGATGCCCCGATCGCGGTTGGCGACGCTGCCGATATGAAGAATCACGTCGCAACCGGCGGCGGAAAGCCCGAGCGGCAACAGCCAGAACACCATCGCCAGTCGCGACGGGCGAAAATGGGGAATGCATGTCGGAACGCGTGCGGGCTGGGTCGTGATGGTCGCTATCCTGGTTTTTGTCATTTGTGCTCTCCTCGCCTCACTGGTGTCGCCTCGGCCCGAAATTGTTTCAGCCTCCGATGCGGCCAAGCATGTTCGTCACGTCGGCGCGATTGGGGCCTTCCTGGAAACGCTGGAGGTAGTCGCGCAAGTCCGTGCGCGCCCCGCCCAGATCGCCGCCGCGCAAGCGACAGACCGCGCGTCCGTACAGCGCCCGCGCCGCGAGACCGTCGTCCGCGCCGCTGTCGAGTACACGGTCGAAGTCGCCGATGGCTTCCGAGCATCGGCCGTCCTGCGCGCGTAGCTCGCCGCGTGCCAGTTGTGCCCGCCGGTCGGTGGCGGACGCTGCCAGGCCGACGCTGTCCAGCACCGCCAAAGCGTCGCCATTTCGCTCGAGCGCGAGCAACGCTTCGGCCCGGGCCAGGGCGGCCTCCCGCCGCAGGCTACCGTGTGGGTATTGCCTATCGTGTTCGTCCAGATCGTCGAGTGCCCACAGCCCATCGTGGTCGCGCCGCAGGCGGGCAAGCGCACGGGCGATCAGGGACGCTTCGCTGGCGTTCGGTCGGACCGGAGACGTGTGAGGCCGCAGGTTGACCGCGGGTGTCACCCACGCACCCTTTGCGTTACGCCCGGGGTCCGACGGAGCCAAGGGTGGTGGCTCGACGGCCATTGCCCTCACGTCCGGTTGCTCGGCCGGAAATGACGTCGGTGTGGCCCGGTCGCTCGTGGGCGACCGCGGTCTTTCAACGGAGGCACGAGCCCCGGACGAGATCTTTGGACGCACCATTTCGGCGACCGCCACTCGGCGGCCAGCAAGGGGCGGCGGAACATTCGGGACCGCCAGCGCCGCTTCCGCGGTGACAGGGGCCAGGGGAGGGGAGGTCACCGCGCCGCGGACAGCGACGCGAGTGGGAGAGGCGCTGAGCGGTCTTGATGGCCGCACAACCATTTTCTCTTTGAGAACCGCTGTCTCCCGACGTTTTACAATCTGTTGGATGACCTTCCCCGAGAGCGCGGCCGCCACCCCTCCCAAGAAGAGAGAAACCGCCACCAGGGCCGTCGTTCGTGTTCGTGCTCTCGTTCTCGGTCGCGTCGCGGCCCAGGAACCCAAGCGGGACGCCGGTCCCAACGCGTTTTCTTGAGCCTCCGCCAGACGAAACGGACCGGCGGGCGATACGCCCCGTACCAGGCGGGCGGCGGCGCCGATCTCGGCTTCGACACCAGCCCCCCCCTGCGGAAGGTCCGCCCAGCGCCGGGGATCTTGATCATCATCGCGTGTCTTCACTCTTGGTCCTCCAGCCTCTGGTTGCGACGCCAGGCATCGATGAACCCCCTGCGCGCCCTGTGCAGCCAGACCCGCACGGTTGTCGCCGGCCGCTCGACCAGGCCCGCGATTTCCTCCGTGCCCATGTCCTCCAACTCGAAAAGGACCAGAACCTGCCTGTGTCGTTCCGGCAGCTCGTCGAGAGCTCGGTAAAACCGTCTCGTTGCCTCGGCCTGTTCCATCTGGGCCGCCGGGCCGGGGTCGGCCGTGGCGGTCTGGTCCACGATCCGCCGTGTCAGGCGTGCCCAACCCTGACGACGCCGCAGGGCCCGTCTCTGGTTCGCCACAACCCGCACGGTGATTCGAAACAGCCAGGTCGTGATCTTCGCGTCGCCGCGAAATTCACCCAGTCGCCGCGCGACTATCAGGAAGACTTCTTGAACCGCCTCTTCAGGTTCGAGGCCAGGCCCACCGAGGCGCGCGGCCCACCGTGCGATCTGGTCGGCATGCGCGCGGCACAGAGCCTCGAACGACAGCGGCGGGTCAAGGCCAGACATCCGCGCGGGTGGGCGCCGCAATGGGGAGGAGGCAGGTGGCATATTGGGTCACTCCCCTAGTGTCCAAGTCCCCCGCGTTTGTTTCAGATTCCTATGGGAAAGGTGATTCCGGCGGCGGCCGACACGTCCCACCAGGGCAGCGCCACGCTTGGCGGCTGGCCATCGGCCAACCCATCGACCGCGGCCCGGTGAGGTCGGAGCCAGAAAGCCGACCGGACGCCCACCCAGATCGCAGAACGAGATCCAGCCAGGCGCCTGCCGACACGCAACGACGGCCCGATTCCGAGATCCAGTCCGGTATCGCTTCCGTCGCTCGTAAAGCCCGTCCCGCGGGCCTGCGTCGCGGCGATCAGGGGACCTCCGCCTACCTCCATGAACCCGTTCGACGAATGCCAGGCGGAAGTCACGGTGGGGAAGATAGTGAGTCGCCTCCAGGTCGCTCTTCCCATTCCGAAAGCTACGTCGCGCGTGCCGTTGCCGACAGCCGCCAGGCGAAGCACCCAACGTCGCGAATCGATTTCGCCTTCGATCTGTACCTCGGGGGCCGATCCTCCAGACATCCCCGAGACGATGCCGGCCGCCGCCCCGACGGCCAACTCGCGCGGGGATTTCCGGCCGGAAGCCGCCGAGACTCGGACCGTCTCGTTCTTTAGATCCAGGGCCTGCCCCACGGAGCTGCTCGCGTCCGAAACGGTGGCAGAGGACGGCAGGCCGACGATGGGACCAATGGAAGCGGGCGGCGTCAGGTCCGGAAATGATGGCACCCCCAGGACCGGGGTCGGGTAGCTCGCGATCCAACTGGCTGTAATCACCGCGACGACGTCCGCGGTTTCTGCACAGGATTCCTTCCGCTCGACGCGGCGGACGCCGAGTGGACGGCCGGTACCCGTGCGCGCCAGACGCACCTCCAAATCTTGGATGCCTGGGGTTCGGGACGGCACGTCGTAAAGCTCCAGCCAGTCCGTCGCGGGCACACTGGCCTCGGAGGTCAAGAGCGGTCGCAGACGCTCGCGCACATCGCTTGCGCTCGGGCAGAAAATGGTGCCCTTGACCTCAAGGCTCTGAATCGCCAGCGGGAGAATCAAAATCTGGATCGCGAGCCACGCAGAATACACGGTCACATCGTATACCAGGGTCCACGGGTCTGAAGTGAATCTGGCCAGAACGGACTTGTCTTGGGACACCGGGCGTCGTAAGGCAGGCGACAATGGACGAGAACCGGCCCATCGCGGTGTCGCCACGGCACACGGTTCTTCTGGCGCAGGAGCTGTTTTCGCTGATCGAAAGGCCTCCGCGGCAGGATTTCGTCGTCCGCACCCAGGCACGTCGCGAGGCGAACGGTCTGCCGCTGATGACCGCGGAGCTGATCATCGCGGGAGAGGACACGCGCCGGATGCACCCTGCCGCGCAGACCTACCCGCTTCATTTTCGCAAGACGTATTTTCCGGGAAGATTGCACGGCGATCCCCGCGTCGAATTCGACCAACATCTCCTGGCTTCACAGCTGAGCACGATACCGCCCCCCATCGGGTACGAGTCGAACGTGTTTCGCAGTTGCCTGGTTCCGGGCCAGTCGTTCGCCCGTCTCACTCCATTTGGCGGCGAGCCTCCCGAGAACAACATCGCCAAGGCACAGAAGCTATCGCTGGCAACCGCCGCGGGACTGTGGCGGCTGGCAGAGGAGACGCTGGCGCAACTGCTGGTCCTGCAAAGCGGCGGCCTGGCGCACGGCGACGCTGAGTTGCACAACTGCATCGTGTGTCCAGCGCCGCTCGAACCCATTCTGATCGATTTCGAGGCCGCCGTTCGGCGCGAAGCGACCGACGCCGCGGCCTGGGAGCTCCGGTGCCGCCTCGACCTCGTGCCGTTGCTACGCGAGGCGATCTACCTGCAATGTGCCCTCGGCCGACAAAGGGAGAGTCGGCTCGGCGAGCTTTCGTGGAACTGCATCGCCGAGCTATTTCGTTCCCCGGAGCGCTTTCGACGCGCAATCGAGACCCAAGCGGAGGTCTAGCGCCGCTGCCTTCCGAGTTCAGGGAGGCCCGGTGTTGTCCTGACGGAAAGACGGCGGAAATGCAGCCGAAACCTGGCGGTTTCGTGCTGTTGATGTTTGCTGATTTTTTTGAAAATACGCGCGTGCGACGACGAAAACCCTTGCCGTATCCAAGGTCAAAAGAGCTATGAACTCGTTGGACCACCGTTCGCCGTTCGGCGGCGAACTCGAATCAGAATTCGAAAAGGAGAACGAACATCATGAGCGGAAGCACGGCGCGGCGAGCGGCGATCACGGCGGCGACAAACTACAAACACACGGGCGCACCCCTCGATTACAAAGAGAGCCCAGCGGCGTCCCTGTTCGGCACGAATGTTTTTGGCCTTGCGACCATGAAGGCGCAATTGCCGAAAGAAGTCTACCGGGCGGTCAAGCGCACGGTCGAGACGGGCACATCCCTTGATCCGCGAGTGGCGGACGTGGTCGCCGCGGCCATGAAGGCGTGGGCCCTTTCAAAGGGCGCCACGCACTACGCGCACGTCTTTTATCCCCTCACGGGCGTCAGCGCCGGCAAGCAGGACAGCTTTCTGTCTCCGGACGGCGAGGGTGGGGCGATCACCGAGTTCGCGGGTAAGACGCTGGTTCAGGGCGAATCCGACGCGTCGAGCTTCCCCAACGGTGGGATTCGCGCCACCAGCGAGGCGCGTGGTTACACCGCGTGGGACGTGACCAGCCCCGCCTACCTACTGGAGACGACCAACGGCACGACGCTTTGCATTCCGACCGCCTTCGTGTCGTGGACCGGCGAGGCCCTGGACAAAAAGACGCCGCTCTTGCGTTCGGGTCAGGCGCTCAATGCCCAGGTCGCGCGCGTCTTGAAGCTGTTCGGCCACGAGAAGCCCGCGATGGTCGTGTCCTACGCAGGCGCGGAGCAGGAGTACTTCCTCATCGACAAGAATTTCTTCTACGCGCGGCCCGATCTGCTGAACGCCGGACGTGCGCTCTTCGGCGCTCGTCCACCCAAAGGGCAGGAGTTCGAGGACCACTACTTCGGTGTCATTCCCGAGCGCGTAATCGCCTTCATGATGGAGTGCGATCGGGAGCTGTTCAAGCTCGGCGTTCCGGTCAAGACGCGCCACAACGAGGTCGCCCCCGGCCAGTTCGAGGTCGCACCGGTGTTTGAGAGCGGAAACATCGCATCGGATCACCAGCAGATTGTGATGATCACGCTGAGGCGGGTGGCCGAAAAATATGGTCTCGTCTGCCTGCTGCACGAAAAACCGTTTGCGGGCGTGAACGGGTCCGGCAAGCACGTCAACTTCTCGTTCGGGAACCAGACCCAAGGTAACCTGCTCGACCCTGGCGAGACTCCCCACGAGAACGCGCAGTTTCTAGTGTTCTGCGGCGCCGTGATCCGCGCGGTGCACAAGTATGCGGGCCTTTTACGGGCGGTGATCGCGACCGCCAGCAACGATCACCGCCTCGGGGCCAACGAAGCGCCGCCCGCCATCATCTCCATATTCCTTGGCGAGCAGCTCTCCGACGTGTTTCAGCAGATTCGCACAGGTGGGGCGAAGTCCTCGAAGATGGGGGGCACGCTCGAGATCGGTGTCGACGCCTTGCCCAAGCTTCCACGCGATGCCGGTGATCGGAACCGCACGAGCCCGTTTGCCTTCACGGGCAATCGTTTTGAATTTCGAGCGGTCGGCTCAAGCCAGTCCATCGCTGATCCGCTCGTGGCGCTCAATACCGCGATCGCCGAATCCTGCGACGTCATTGCGACCAAACTCGACGCCGGCCTTGCCAGTGGGAAGAAGCTGAACGCGGCGATTCAGGAGGTGCTTGCGGAGATCATCACGCAGCACGGCGCCGTGATCTTCGACGGCAACGGATACTCGCAGGAGTGGCACATGGAGGCCGAGAAGAGGGGGCTCCCCAACTACAAAACGGCGGTTGACGCTCTGCCCGTGCTGCAACAGAAGGACGTTGTTGCCTTGTTCGACAAATACAAAGTGCTATCGCCGCGGGAGCTGCACAGCCGCTACGAAACCTACCTGGAGCACTACAGCAAGTCGGTGAACGTGGAAGCGAAGCTGACGAGTAAGATTGCCAAGACATCGATCCTTCCGGCGGCCATGCACTATCAGCGTGAGCTGGCGGAGAGCGCCACGGCGGTGAAGGCGGCCGGGTTCACGCCAGATACGTCCGTCCTGAAGCAAGTGACCGATCTGCTCGGTAAGTTGCAAGCGGGCCTTGCCGGTCTGGAAGTCGCGACCGCCCACCATGGCCAAGACGGCGCGCTTGCCGAAGCGAAACACTTTTGCACATCGGTCTTGCCGGCCATGCTCAAGGTACGCGAGGCGGCCGACGGGTTGGAGGCAGTCGTCGACGACGATCTGTGGCCCCTGCCGACATTCCAGGAGATTCTGTTCATCAAATAGCGTCGCCGGAGTGGTCCGGGGCTGTGCCGGAGGGGTCGTGCGAAGGCGCAACCCCGGGGGCCCCGGGCCGTCGCGTGTGTTCCGTGAATGCACCACGATGGCGAACCCCGGCCCGTTGCGAGCGGTGGCGGGATTCGGCGCCGCTCGCTATCCTGACACGGAATCGGCACTCAGATAGCGTTTTCGCTTGCGCCAGAGAGTCGTGTAGTCGATACCAAGGATGACGGCGGCCCTTTCCAGCGTCGGGGTCCGCCGGATGACCCGCATGATGTGCTCCTGTTCGATTTCGTCGACCGCGAAATCCCCACCGATAGAGGGTTGCGGGCGTGTAGCCCCTGCCAGTCGAACAGGAAATGCCTCGGCTTCGATAACGTTGGCAGAACACAACATGACCACCTGCTCAATCGTGTTTCTCAGCTCGCGCACGTTTCCAGGCCAAGCGTACGAGGAAAGCAGCTGGACGGCGCCCTTTGACAGCTGTTGAACGGGTCTCCCGTGTTGCGCCGAAAAAACCTCGATGAAGTGGCGCGCTATCGGCAGAATGTCTTCAGGTCGTTCTCTTAGTGGTGGGATATCAATCTCGACCACGTTCAGGCGAAAAAACAGATCCAGCCGAAAACGGCCATTCTTGACGTCGTCTTCAATGCGTCGGTTGGTCGCCGCGACAACTCGCACGTCGCAACTCGAGGACTGGCCGCCACCGGTTTCTTCGTACCTCCTCTTGTCGAGGAACCTCAACAACTTCGATTGGACCGACAGTGGCATCTCTCCGATTTCGTCCAGAAACAGGGTGCCGCCAGTAGCCGCCTCGATGCGTCCTGCCTGATCCTGAGTTACAGCAGCTGTCTCTGTTCCGTGCCCGAACAACTCACTTGCAAACAGGGCATCAGATAGAGTCGGACAATCGACGACGACGAATGGGCTTGCACGTCGGGGGCTCTCGCTGTGAAGAACTTCAGCGAAGGTCGATTTCCCCGTGCCGGTTTCGCCCCGAAGAAGGATCGGAGCGTTCGAGTGGGCCGCACGTCGAATGGTCGCAATGACCCTCGCCATTCGGGGATTTTGTGATTTTGGGGTCACGTCTGTCAGGGTGCGCACACGTCGGCGCGCGACATCTGCTTGAGGAGTCGATTGGTCCCTCGAACCTGGCTCGACGTCGATCATCGAAGGTCCCGGCCATAGTGCGACCGAGGAGACGCCAGACGTACAGGCAGCAGCGGTCGCTCGAGATCTGGCCCGTCGTCGGGCCGTCTGCGCCGCGCCCAAGTCGCTCGGATTTGGCAGTTCACAGCGGTCCGCAGATAGCGTGCGAACACCGAGCGCGGTACATCACGCACCTGCGCTTGGCATTTGCCAACTTGGAGTTGAACACGAACGAGGTCGAACCACTCGCCGATCGTGAGCATTTTCGTCAACAGTCGAAGCAGGGAGCTGTCGCGTTGTCGGAACGTGAACCAAGTCCTTTCATCATCCAGCCATACGAACCCCTTCGATACCTCCAAAACATTGTGGATGGTTCGTTCGGATATTGCGCATCCCGTGACCAGCCGGGATCGGCTGGCGACCGACTCCACGGGCGCAAGTCCCCACCAATCAATGAAATGGGTCGCCGTGATCGATATTGCGCCCGAGGATCGTTGCTCATGAGGGCGCACAGCCACCTCGGCCCCAGCCAGACTAGCGATTCGAAATGGCGGCGTCCGTTTGCTCTTTCGATACAGAAGCAGCAGATCTGCAAGCGTCGCAGCCGGGACCTTGAGTCCGTGGTCGCACGCGTGCTTGTGAATCTGTTCCATCCCCACCGGCGTGCGCTGGCTCAGGAACCGCGATATCAGATCCAGCACCATCACGGTCTCGGATGCAAGCGACACCCGCGTGCCACCCCAATCAATCGCCTTCGCTCCAACTGAAGGCGCAGTGTGGTTGGTATGTTCCTGTGTCGCCAACTTTTCGGCGCGAGCCGCCAAGAGATCAACCAAACACCGTGGTCCAAACCTGGGGAGCTCCAGGTACCGAGCCAGCGTCCAGGGTTGAGTGTCGCGGTAGGGTTGCATCCTCTCCAAGGCGCGCCGCGTTCGCTCATCGATCAGGAACGTGTCCAGTACGATTGGGGGAGGGGGAACCTCGAGCTCCAAGATATGTCGAGGCAGCGCATGGGCGGTCTTCGCGAGCCGTTCGACCACCCGACGTCCCAACCTGGCTCTCATCTCCGGCGATTCGCCGGACATCAGAGTCCTTGGCCCCAACCCGATATCGTCTCCCACGCGAAGATACTCAAGCTCGGATGGAAGCAAGGTCCCACCCGACCGCGGGTATCGTCTCTCGTTAGAGTTCCGCGGCTCGCCTTCGTGTTTGCGACTTCGTGAAGGTGATTGCGGATTCGGCAGAACGTCTAGGGCCGCATTCATCGCTGCTGCCTCCCCAGCCGAATCAGAGCAAGTCACGTACCCAAGTCACGCACCATAGATCGGTGTGGACTCGGTCCGGCTCCGAGAGCCACTTAGGCTCGTAGCCGCTTAGCCGGCATTGCATATTGCAATGGCAGGCGTGCAGAAGTGTGCAGCAGGCCGCAATGAAAAACAGGATCCACGGCGGAGTCTCATTCGACAGGATGTGTGAGCCGACCTCAGACGTGGCCCGTGTCCAAAGGCACAAACAATTTGGCGTCCCTAACAACTTGCAAAATGCGGGGATCCAACCATGGCGATCCTGCATTATGCAGAGAACAACGCTGATAACTAGGACTCAGCGTTGATAATCCAGACCTCTGGGAAGGGCTATTCTTTGCGTTGATGCGCTCGGAAGTTACGTCGAATTTGTGTGTCGGAAACCGCCGGTTCATCAGCGCTCCGTAAAGTTTGGTCACCGGGCAGAGACAACGCCCCGTGTTTGGAAACGAAACCACTTCACGCAAGGAGCGACCAGATGGCTGATGTTAACGCTGCTTCGAGCAGCCCCACGCCGAGCCGCGCGACGTTGGGTCTGACGGGTCTGACAATCAACGCGATGGCCCTGATCGCGCCAGGCGCGTTCCTCTGGCTTACGTACCAGATTCAGTCGCTCTACGGAGCTCCGATGGCCGGCTCGGCGATGTGGTTCGGGATCGTTGCTGCCTTGGCGCTTTGCTTCGCGACGGCGATCAGCTACTCGGAGCTGTCGAAGTTGTACCCGGGCGCGGGCTCGTCGTACTTCTTCGCCGAACAGGCCTTCCTCAGCAAGACGCACGCTTACAAGTTTGCGCGGTTGGCGAAGTTCATCACCGGGTGGGCCAGCCACCTTTACTACTGGGTGTACCCCGGTTGCATGGTGGGCGTGACCGCTCTCATCAGTGGCTACCTTCTGAATCAATTCTTTCCGGACACGTTCAGCGGTGGATTCAACAGTCCCCTTTTCATGTATCTGTTCTGCTTCGCGTTCGCGTTGGGTGTCGCCTTTATCGCGTATCGCGGCGTCACGGGCACCACCGTGGTGAACATGGTGATCAACATCGTCCAGATTTCAGCGCTGGTGGTGTTCGCCATCATGGCCATCGCCTATCGGGCGAATCATCCGGAGGGGGCGCGCGGACTACAGTTAATAAACGGCACGCCGGTCGATTTTGTCGTCGCGCAGGAACCGGTGATGGAAAACGGAAAGCCCAAGCTCGACAGCGGTGGACAGCCGGTGCTGCAGAACAAGATGGACGCGGCGGGGAACCCAGTCCCCGAGATGAAGGACGGCAACCCGGTGCCATTCCTTCTGTCGTACGCTCCGGACCAAGCCACGACCTTGGAGCCGTCCGACGCCGATCACCCCAAGGATCTCACACCGCATTTCAAGTTCCACGCCACAGCCAGCTCCGTGACAGGGCCACACGGATTCTCGTTTATTTTCATTCAGGCGTGCATCGCGATCCTGATTCTGGTCGGCTTCGAGTCGGTCACCTCAATGGGCGAGGAAGCCAAGAACGCCAAGCGCGATATCCCGCGGGCCGTGCTCCTGTCCCTCGGTATTCAGGGGCTGGTGTGCTACCTGTTCGAGTATTTCGCGGCGAATTATTTCCTCAATTCGGGCTACAACATGCCCAACGCCGCGGCGTCGGGTGCGCCGATCGGTGACATGATGGTCATCGTCGGAACCTGGTTGTTCGGGAGCTACTCGGCGGGACGGGCCTTCATGCTGGTCGAGGCGTTCACGGTGTTCCTCGCGCTCATTGGGACCACCCTGGCCTGCCTGAACACAGGGGCGCGGGTGACCTACGCGATGGGCAGGGACGAGGAGGTGCCCGAGCACTTCGGCATGCTCCACGGTAAGAACCTGACACCCCATCGGGCGATTTGGACGCTGGCCATCCTCTCAGCGATCATCGGCATCGTCACTGTGACGGTGTACCTGGGTGGAACCACTCCGGCGCCGCTCGACGCGAAGTACCACAACATCTGGTACAGCTTCGGTTTCTTTGATCCCGCTACTTTGGCGAAGCTGCCAAACACGCTGGTCATCGTCACGCTCATCAGCAACTTCGGAACGTTCCTGCTTTACATGCTCACATGCGTGATCGCGATCGTTGCTTTTCGCGAACACCACACCTTCAGCGGGTTCAAGCACATGTTCGTGCCGATCTTCGGGTTGGTAGCGAATCTGCTGTGCATGCTCTTCTATCTTGTGGGGCCCTTTACGGTTTCGGGAATGAGTTGGAAGGAACCCTATATCGCGCTTGCGGTCTGCGGCACGTGGGGCATTTACGGCGCGGTCTTCTTCGCGCGGTCGAGCAAGGCAAAGGGGAAGGCGGTCTTCGCGGAAAAGAAGGCGGCGGCGCAAGCCTTCGGCGGAGTCTGAAAGCGCGCCGCCACCTCGACCTGACAACGTGGCGACCACCTCCAAAGCAGATTTCGCGTTGGAGGTGGCCGTCGTATCGGACACCGGTACCGAGCGGCCGGACAATCAGGACTTTGCCCGCCACCAGTTGATGGGCGAATCCGGGGCCTTGGTGGTCCTGGCCGACGGCGTGTCTGGTCAGGCAGGGGGCGCGACGGCCAGCCGGATGGCTGTCGAGTCCACTTTTCGCTCTTACCAGGAACAGTCAGCCCAGCTGAGCCCTGGAAAGCGGCTGTGGCGGGCGGTGCAACAAGCTAACATTGACGTTTACGATTTCTCCGTCGTGGTGACGGAGCTTCGAGGGATGGGGACGACGTTGACGGCCGTCGCCATCGAGCGGGGGCAACTGGCGGCCGCTCACGTCGGGGACTCGCGTCTGTACCTGGTGCGTAACCGAGCAATCACCCAGCTCACGAAGGATCACACGGTCACGGGCGACAAGATCCGAATGGGCCTGTTGAGCGAAGCGCGGGCGCGTCACCATCCAGACCGCTCGACTCTTACGCGCTGCCTGGGACGCGAGCTGATCGTCGGATTGGATCGCTTCACGAGACGTGTTCAGCAAGGCGACGCCCTCGTCCTGTGCACCGATGGGCTCTATAACGCACTCGATGAATCCGACATTGCCCGCATCGTATCCGATCGCGACGCGTCATCGTCCTGTCGGGAGTTGGTCGACGCCGCCAATCAGGTTGGCACCCTGGACAACGTGACCGCGGCGGTGATCCAAATGACGGGGCCCACATCCCTCGCGGACGAAGACACGGGAATCTCGACGAAAAGTGTCTTCGGGCGATTGCGGAAATTGGTTGGCTCCCGCGCGGCGCGGTGAATGTTCCCGGCCCAATGTGATCTGTGTTAATAGACGATGCCGCCACCAAGAAAGCCCGATTGAGGGACGGCGCCCCCTTTTCTAAATGTTTGTCCACGTGCCCGTGTTTTGATGCGCGAGCTTCTGGTCGGCGACAGGCTCGATCAATACGAGCTCGAGGAATTGCTTGCCAAGAGCGGCATGGCGTCGATTTTCAAGGCGAAGGATCTCGACACCGGAGCGACCGTCGCTCTCAAGATTCCGCATCCGCACCTGGAGAGCGACGTCGTCTTCTTCGAGCGCTTCAAGCGCGAAGAGAAAATCGGCCAGCGGGTGGAACACCCCGGCATTATCAAGGTGCTGCAGCCGCGCGAGAAGAGTCGCATGTATCTGGCGCTGGAGTTCGTCGACGGGAGGTCACTCCGCGCCGTCATGAACGAGGAGAAGCCGACCCCCACTATCCGGGCGGTCGACATTGTCCAGCAGCTTGCCGAGGCGTTGGTGTACCTGCATGGGCAGGGGGTTATCCACCGTGACATCAAACCCGAAAATGTTCTGGTCGGTGGTGACGGCCGGGCGAAGATTCTAGACTTTGGTATCGCGCTCGACGAGTCCGCACGGCGCCTGACCTGGTTCAAGCTATCGACGGCAATGGGCACCCCTGATTACATGGCGCCCGAGCAGATCGGCGGCCGGCGCGGCGACGCGCGCACGGACGTCTACTCGCTGGGAACCATCCTCTTCGAAATGCTCACCAGGCACCTGCCCTATTCTGCGCCCAATCCCCACTCGTTGATTCGGGCGAAGACCAACGAGGAGCCGCGCCCGCCGAGCTACTTTGTGCCGGCGATAGACCCAGCCCTGGAGGCCGTCATCGTGAAGGCCATTCAGAGGGCGCCAAGAGATCGTTACCAAACGATGAGCGAGTTTCTCGCGGACCTGCGGGAGCCGGCGCGCGCTCTTGATCCCGAACGGGCGGCGGCGGCACAGACCAACTGGGGCGCACGAGTGTCACACCAGTTGCGAACGGGAGTGATCATCGGCGCGGTGCTCGCGACGCTCGGTCTCCTGGTGTGGTTGAGTCATCGCTACGCCGCCAGCCCCGATTCCGCCCCGGGTCAGTCTCATCGACAGAATTCCGCGCGAAGCCAGATCCGATGACGACGCCGACCGAGTTTGCGCACTCGATCAATCTCGCGTGGGTCCTGCTCGGGGCCTTCCTGGTGATGTTCATGCAAGTGGGCTTCGCGATGGTGGAGACGGGGTTCACCCGCGCCAAGAACGCGGTGAACACCATGGCCATGAACATGGTCATCTACCCGCTCGGTGTGCTCTCGTTCTGGGCTCTTGGTTTCGGCTTGATGCTGGGGGGCGTTCCCGAATGGGACGCGCTTGGCCCCTCGCTTGCGTCCGGCACTGCTCACGAGATCGGGTTTCATGTCGGCGGGCACTTCTTCGGCCTCCTCGGCGGCTCGAAGTTCGCGTTGCTGACGGTGGCTCGCGATCCGTCCAATTTGGCGATGTTCTTGTATGCCGCGGTTTTCATGGACACGGCGGCGACCATTCCGACCGGCGCAATGGCCGAGCGCTGGAAATTCGCCGCGTTTCTCTGCTACGGCGTCTTCATCGCCGCGGTCACGTACCCCATTTACGGCAACTGGGTTTGGGGTGGCGGTTGGCTTGCGGGCCTGGGTGTGAGTTTCGGATTCGGCCACGGCCACGTGGATTTCGCAGGCTCGTCGGTGGTTCACATGACCGGGGGTGTCACCGCCCTGGCCGGCACCATCGTGCTCGGACCGCGCCTGGGAAAATTTCGACGCGACGGGACCATCAGCGCCATTCCCGGCCATAACCTGCCGATGACGGTGATCGGGACGCTCGTGCTCGCGTTCGGGTGGTTCGGCTTCAACACCGGATCGACTCTCTCGGCTTCAGACCCTCGCATTGCGGCGATCGCGGTCAACACCATGTTGTCGTCCAGCGCTGGGGCCATAGCTGCCCTTGCGCTGGGGTGGCGCTGGTCGAAGCGACCCGACCTCGGGATGGTGTGTAACGGACTGCTCGGCGGCCTGGTGGCTATCACGGCCCCGTGCGCGTTTGTGAGTCCGCAGGCCGCGCTCTTGATCGGGGTCATCGCGGGACTGCTGGTGGTCCTCGTCGTGATGATGCTGGAGACGCGGTTTAGAATCGACGATCCCGTGGGTGCGGTGGCCGTTCACGGAGCGTGCGGAATGTGGGGCGCCCTGTCGTTGGGCTTGCTGGCTGACGGGACATACGGGGACGGTTGGAACGGAGTCGCGGGGCCCGTGCGCGGCCTCTTCTTCGGCGATGGGGGTCAACTGGTCGCGCAACTGATCGGCGTGACAACCAACGTCCTATTCGTATTTGGTGCGTCGTACGGCTTTTTTCGGCTCCTCGATCGCGCGGTCGGCAATCGCGTCCCGGCCGAGGTCGAGTGGGCGGGCCTCGACACCCAAGAAATGGCTTCGGAAGCGTATCCGCCGGGGTGACATCGTAGCCACGCACACCTGGCTTCAATGTCCGCTGAAGGTTGTGTCCGTCGTCGGATCGTGCGAAGCACATGACATGAGATCCATTGCGGCGATTATTCTGATTCGTACCGGCGTCATGATCCTAGCGGCGGTGTTCGAGGTGGCCGGCGACGCGTTGATTCGCGCGGGTCTGCGCGGCAAGGGGTTGATGCTCGTCCTGGCCGGCTTCGCGGTCCTCGGTTCTTACGGGATCGTCGTGAACCTTCTTCCCTTGGACTTCTCGAAGCTGCTCGGAGGCTACGTGGCCTTCTTCGCCATCGTCAGCGTTCTTGGCGGTCGCTTGATTTTCAACGAAACCGTGTCCCGATCCACCTGGCTGGGATTGGCCGTCATTCTGGTGGGAAGCTTGATCATCCAGTCTGGAGGGGCAAGCGGCGCGGCCAAACCCTCGAACGACAACCATCGCGCGCAATTGGATGGCGCGGCCAAACCGCGGCCACAGTGAATTAAACGGGCATCTCAGACCGAGCCCTGGGGTTGAATCTCCAGGAGTCCTCACTGACTGCGCGAGTCGCCTCTGGCTCTCGCAATTCTGCCTCTTCTAACAATGATGATCGGCTGGCCCGATTCTCATCGTCGTCGTCATCACCCAGACACGCGAGGTGAAGCGCTTCCATGCGGACGCGATTCCGCCATTCCCGTTGCAGAACGCCGATCATGGTCAACAGGGCGCACAGCCAAACCGCCGTGAGAATGGTCATCGCGCGCCCGATCCTGCCTTCTACACATTGACTGAGGACCACGACCAAGGAGCCCACGCCTACGAGAAATGCACCCGCCGCCCTTCGAAGGGACGCCAACTTTCTGCCGTCATACCTCGCACGCAACAGATTCGAGAAATTCCTTCGTCTTTCGTAGCCGTCACAGGGGGGCATCGAAACCTCCGTTCATTGCATGACGGTCTCTCGAGGAAGCAACCCTCATGCCTAGCAAATGCGGTCCGGCATTCGGAAGTACATGCTTCCACGCGGTTCCGGGGGCCTTCCATGGGCCAAGCGGTGCAAATCGCCGATTTCTTTATCGCGAGCGTTGCATTCCGCAGATCAGACGCCGCGCCCTCCGAGTCCTAGCTGGTCATCGTCGAACGGATCGACGATGTTGGGTTCCAGATCCCCGTCGACCCGGTGCTGGCGATCGTCGAACGACGTGCACCCACGACTTACGAAGACTTCTTCAGCCTCGGCGATATGAACACGTGGTCCTTGGGCAGGAAGGACAGGGCGTTCGTGTAGGTCTTGGTCTTGTGCGCTTCCTGTTCCTTTTGCGCGGCCTTGTCGGTCAGCTTGTGCAGGCCAATCTTGGCGAAGGTGATCGCCGCGAAACTGGCTATGGTCTCCTGCACCGTCGTCAATTTGGAATCGTACTCTTGCCGCGTCACGGCGATCTTGAGAACGGGCTGCTCGTCCAACATGCCAAGGTAGTTGATCTGTTGCAGTTCGGGCGCCTTCTCGAACATCGTGCTCATGAATTCCGCCCAGTAGGTCATGGCCGCGTTGAACGACAACGTCTTCACATATTCGTCTTTGCCGGTTTCAATATAGGGGTATCGCACCTCGACCGACTTGCCACCCAGGTCCACCGTGTAGGTCGGCTTGTGCGTGAACTTGTCATCGAAACGCGCGACCTTCTTCTTCTCGTTCAAGTGGCACGTGTCTTCCAAGTCTTCGACATCGCCTCGATTCAGGCTGTGCGCGAACGCCCGCTCGACTTGTTCGGGCAGTTCCAGCTTGATGGCGTTCTCGCATTTCGGACCCTTGTCCGCCTGCTGGCGGAAAACCTTGGCGACTTGACCGTTGCCTGCCGCCGCGTCGGTGTCCGACGCGTAAAATTCGCCCACGAAGTTGCGGGGCTCGGTCGGATTGCGCGTCATGGCATAGCGATAAAGGAAGTGCAGCGCCGGATAAATTTGATCGCGCTTGGTCTTCTGTTTCAGCACCACGCGGATGGTGACGTCCTGGCCGTCGGCGGGACCGGTCGCGGAATCCTTGACGACCTGGAAGGCGGGGACACCGGGCGGGATTTTGGGCTGGTCGCAGTCTGGCGGACAGCTCCTGGCGGAGCCCGCGCCGGACTTATCGGCGCTGGGGCAGCCCGCGAGGAGGGCGAGCACGGGCATCCCCAGAGCGGCCAATGAGAAGAACCGCCCGTGGGTCGCGGGATTCCGGGACAATCTCATTTCGGCTGGTTGGCGAGAATGCATTGAAAACCTCCTAGATTGGCCAGGACCTGGGCAGTTGCCGTCCGCGACAACGCTGGCAAGCAAACGGGGCGTCCGTGCCCGGGAGCGGCACAGGACCCTGGCGATGGGTGCGACCTTTCCACAGGGGACGAGGTACGTTACTGTATGTCCCCGTTGTGTCCAACAGTGGATTTATTAGTTTTTTGGCGACCGGATTCAGCGCGGAAAAATTAGGGGAGCACATGATCTCACGTGAGACGAGATACTTTGGATGTGCAGCGCGGCGACACCCGCGCCGCGGCGCGGAACTTACAAGACTAGCGAAGCGAATGGCCCTCATCGCATTGGGCCTGCTGATGATCGGGCTTGGCGCGGGTCGCGCGAATGCAATGCAGCTTACTCCCGTACAGAAGCAGGAGATGAAGCAGCACTACGAGAAGGCAACGCGGGCCTACGATGTTCAGAAGTACAACGAGGCCGTGGATGAGTATCAAAAGGCGTACGAGATCGGTGGGGATCCGGCGATGCTCTACAATGTGGCCCAGTCCTACCGGCTAGGGGGCCAGCTGCCCGATGCCTTGCGCTTCTATCGGCGATATCTGCAGCGCTCCCCGAATGCCCGCAACCGGGACGACGTCGAGCGCAAGATTTCGGACCTCGAGAAGACCGTCGAGGAACGCCGGAAGGCGGCCGCCCAGGTCGTTCCGGTGGCTCCTGCGCCGGTCCCCGTGGCGCCGGCGCCCCCGCCCCCGCTGGTGAAGAATGACGAAGGTAGTGGCGGTCTGCGCGTCGCGGGCATTGTGTTGTCCTCGGTCGGCGCGGCGGCCCTGATCACCGCGGCCATCACTGGGAAATTGGCCGCCGACAAGGGTGACAAACTAACGAGTGCGTCGAAGAACATGGAGGTGTTCACCTCCAGCCTTGCCAACGTCGAAAAGAACGGCAAGACCCTCGACAGCGTCGCCAAGGTCACGGTGATCGCGGGGGGAGCGCTGGCGATTACGGGAGTGGTGCTCTTCGTCATGTCGGGCGGTGGCAGCTCCGCGGAAAGCGGCGCGGCTTCCCCGGTCGTGTCCCCGGTGATCGGAGGCGGAATCACCGGTGCCGCCGCGACGCTGCGCTTCTGAGTCACGAGCCGAGCGGCAACGACCATGGCAAGCGGAATCGGTCAGGATGAGCGCGGCACGGCTGGCGTTGGGGTGGAGGTCGGGGCCCGGCTCGCCAGGCCGCCCTCTCCCCAGCTTCAGCCTTGCCGTCGCGGCGCGTTCGTCGGGGTGACGGCGGCACTCGGGTTGTTGGCGAGTTTCGTTGTCTCCGGCACCTCAGGGTGTTTCGACCCAAAGGTGCAGACGGGTACGCTGCATTGCGGTCCGCTGCCGGGCAAACAGTGTCCCGACGGGTTCACCTGCGTGAACGGCTTGTGCGACGATGGCGCGGGCGGAAAAGGCGGACACGGTGGCGTGGGTGGCGCCGGCGGCACCTGCGCTCACCCAATCGCGCCACTGTGCCAGACCGCCGCGGGAGCCCCCGCCGGATGCGATCCAGTCTGCCAGACGGGGTGTGGTTGCGGTATGCGCTGCAACATCACCGCGACGGGGGCCGCATGTGTCGCGGCCGGGGGAACCAAGGGCGCGGGTCAGATGTGCAATCCCGCGGCCGACGATTGCATGCCCGG
>JADGRC010000480.1 GCA_017881245.1 Pseudomonadota bacterium | reverse complement strand
AACATCGTGGGTTGGACTTGCACCGGCGGTCACTCGAACTGGCAGGACAACACCTTCTTGTTCGAGCTGCGGGAGTCGAACAAAGGGACCAGCCTTCGCTTCACACAAACCTACGCGCGTGAGCTCGACCTCGACGTGTACGGTACCTACAACTTCAACTGGGGCTTCTACCTCGACAGCCTGACCATGTTGGTCGAGAAGGGAAAGGGCAAGCCATTCAAGTCGTGAACGCAGCTCATCACCGATGACCCATGGGAACTGGTCTTGGTCGGTCGCGCCTCAGCCCCACAGGCCCACGTTTTATCGATCGCGCGGGCGCGATCGAGCGCGTCGGCGGAATCATTCGGGAAACTGCGGCCCCAGCGGGATTCGAACTCTCTACCCAGGGATCATGAAAACATCAATTGCGGCGCGGCCTTGCGCTGATTTCAGAGTGATCCTGAGGAGTTCGACCATCCCGTCTGGGGCCGTGCCGAACCGCGGCGGACCCGCGCGTTCCCTGCCGTCGTGGCAAGGGCGTGGCAAAAGCTGGAACCGCCAAAGACCTGCTCCAGCGCGGCGGCAGGGGGAGACCTATCCGAGCGACCGTCATGGATGCGTCGTGGTCTTTCGCTCCTCTCGGGTCCTTGCGTCTTCGCCCAGGATCTGAGCGGACAGCGTGAAGTTCAACATGACCCTCTCCGCTGCGTCGCCATACTCGTTCGCCCCGATCAAAGCCTTCAGCATGGCATTAAGCAGGCCATAGTCGACGGCGCGAATGTCCGAAAGCATCGAATCGTCGAGCCGGACAAGCCGCGGACGGAGCGCCACCGGACTGGATCTGAGCCGGCGCTGGGGCCAATATGCCTGCCTGATCGACGTTCGGCGGGGATTACCAGCGGCAACCGCGCCTGCTCGCAGCTGGCGATTCCCCTCAAATAGAAGACAGGAGGGAGAGTGCACCCCAACGACCAGTACGAGGCCACCCTGGACGGCGTCGACGAACGCCTTGTCCTGCACTGGGCGACGATCCGGGAGAAGTTGAACCGGGTACCCGAGTACGAGCTGGAGATCTACACCACCGCCGCCGACCTGGACATTTCTACGCTGCTGGGGACGCCGGTCGACATCTGCGTGGCTCGCACCGACGGCAGCGTCCGCTTCTTTCACGGAGTCTTCGTCCGCATCCGGCAGGTCGGCGCGGACGACAAATACCGGGTCCTGCGGGCGTTGGTGGCGCCCAAACTGTGGCTGGCGCAGCAAACGCGCGAGTGCCGCATCTTCCCGCCCACCACCATTCCGGATGTGATCAAGCAGGTGGTCGATCCGAAGTACGTGCCGGTGCAGACCCAGTCGTTGCAGGCGGACGCGTACAAGCAATGGGACTATCTGGTCCAGTACCGCGAGTCGGATCTCAACTTCGTCTGCCGGCTGCTCGAGCGGGAAGGAATCGCCTTTTACTTCCAGCACGAAGCTGGGAAGTGCACCATGATTCTGGCGGACTCGATCAGCGGCCACGCTGCGGTCCCCGGCTATGACACGGTGCCGGTGGGAAGCGGGACGCTCACCTCGCGCGACCACGTGCGCGAATGGCACACCGTCTACGAGACGCGTAGCGCGCGGGCGACGATGTCGGCGCACGAGTTCAGATTCAACGTCGGCGCGGACATCACCGGCGTCGGGCGCCCTGACGCTGGCGTGGTCCGCCCAGGCGAATCCGACCTGGAGCTTTACGACTACGCCGAGCACTACATCATCGAGGAGAACAAAGTCGACCCGGACCCGGACCCCAAAGGCCCCTTCAGCGTGGCGGGGTGGCGGCAGGAAGGCGAGCGGTACGCGTCGGTGCGGGCTCAGGAAAAGGGGGTCGATCGGGTGCGCTTCGAGGGCCACGGCAATTTACGTGGGCTCGAGGTGGGCGCCCTGTTCAAGCTGGAGGATCTGGGCGCGCCGAACGATCAGCTGCTGGTGATCTCGACGGAGTGCACCTACCAGAACCGTCGCCCGGGCAATAGCGGCAGCGCCAGCGCGGGATTCTGCGAGATGTCTTTCACCGCCATCCAGCAGAACGTTCCGTTTCGACCGGCGCGCGTCACGCCCAAGCCAATGGCCGTCGGTCCCGAGACGGCCATCGTCATCGGGCCCAAGGACCATGAGATCTCCACCGACAAGTACGGGCGCATCCAGGTGCAGTTCTTCTGGGACCGGCAAAACCTCAACTCCTGCTGGTTGCGGGTAGCGCAGCCCTGGGCGGGATCCGGGTGGGGAGGGTTGTTCCTGCCCCGGGTGGGGCAAGAGGTGGTGGTGCAGTTCCTGGGCGGCGATCCCGACCGACCGCTGGTGACGGGCGCCGTCTACAACGCCAGCAACAAGCCGCCTTACGATCCCAGCGTGCACCCGACCGTCAGCACCATCAAGTCGCGCAGCACGCCCCAAGGCACCCACGTGCAGTACAACGAGGTCCGGTTCGAGGACAAGAAGGGGAGCGAGCAGCTGTTCATCCACGGGCAGCGGCGGATGGATCTTCTCGTGCGTGGGTCGCTGTACGAGACCGCCGGCGGCAGCCGCGAGGAGGTCGTCGGCCACGACGACAAGGGCGACTTGAACCGGCTGGTCGCGAATGACGTCAACGAGCACATCAAGGGGGGCTTCTTCGATCTGGTCGAGAAGAAGTTGAACCAGAACGTCAAGCAGGAGGTGGTCGAGGTCTTCGAGGACAGCCACACCGTCGCCGTGACCAACCGCCAGACGCTGAACGCAAAAGAGATCGCGATCGAGGCCAAGCAGACCTTGAGCCTCAAGGGCGATCAGGTGACGGCGCAGGGAGCCCAGTCGCTGAGCCTGAAGGCCGGCAACGTGAAGATCGAGGGGACACAGAGCGTGAGCCTCAAGTGCGGTGGAAGCTTCATCGTCTTGTCGCCCAGCGGCGTCTTCGTCACAGGCAGTACGGTGTTCATCAACACCGGCGGCGCGGCGCAGCCGGCGGACGCGCCGCTGACCATCCAGGACCCTACACTCGAGACGCCGATCGACGCCGCCTCCGCCACCAGCGGCCTGCCGGACGCGGGCGGTGGAGGCGGAGGCGGAGGTGGAGGCGGAGGTGGCGGTGGCGCGCGCACCCGCACCTCGCGCACTGTGGCGCTCCAGCGCGCGCCCAACCCGCCGCCCCCGCCGCCCCTTCATCCGGCGATCGTGCTCGGGACGACCGGCCCCCGGGCTTTCCTGACCATCGAGTGGGGCCAGGAGAAGACCTACTGCGGTGGTCCCGCCTCGTTGAGCGGCACGACCAACAACTACCCCGACGGCTCCGCCGAGACAGCCGAGGTCCGCAACGTCGTCGACGGCGCCACCGTCGTCGGCGTACCGCTGGGAATCAACGGAAACGCGTTCAATCAGAACGTCGAGGTCAAGGACTGGCTGCCCCGCAAATCGGGAGACGACTACGAGACCTCACGCGACGAGGACGCCTTCGCGGCCGGTCAGAAGACGCCCAAGCCGCTGAAGATGTTGTTCATCCCCACGCTCACCGCCGACGACTGCAGCTTGTCGAGTCGGACCAACGTGGGCAGCCACTTCCGGATGGGGGTCAAGAGCTACATCTGTCTCATCGACGCCGCGATTAGTTACGTCGAAGGATTCATGGGCGAGATCGTGAATCTCGGCACCACCGTGCCCGCCGGCACCGGCGGGGACATCGGCTACAGCATGTCGGGACCGGCAGACCCCAACACGCTGTCGGGGAGCGACTGGCGTTACTCGAAGGTAGATGACCGCGGTGCTCGCCAGTATTGGGACGGGACGAACTGGCAGCCCATTCCTGCGGCGTGGAGAGACAGACCGATTGGCACCAAATTGTTGGGGTTCGGAATCTGGAAGGAAGGAGGGGCCAACCACACGCAGATTGGGACGCCAACCTGGCCGGACCCCATCCCGGACTGGACAGCGGACCAGCGGACGACCGCGAGCAACGCATTCAGGACCTGGGTCAGCAACATCATCTCGACCTGGAGCAACAAGTTCGATCTGCGCCGCGACGGCTGCGCCAGTACGAACCAGACCTGCTGCCGCTACTCGGTCAAGATCAACAGCGTGAGCTTTACCAAAGCGACGTCCATGAGCGCGAACACGATCGTGGTTGGACAGAACAACGCGCGGTCGTTGGCCGAGGCGTGGAGCCTGGGTGACCACCGGCCGGGGCTGGCGCCTCACGAATTCGGGCACCATCTGGGCGCCCCTGACGAGTACAACGCTCCGACAGTCGACCCATCCGTCAACACCGACGGCGCCACCGCCGGCATCGATCCCACGTCCTTGATGGGCTCGGTTCCCAACGATACGATCCCGCCCGTGAAGGCCAGACATTTCGACGTCATCAAGCAGTTCCTGGCGAACCTGATCAATGCGCAAGACGGCGTCGCCTGGACGTTCACCGCTTACCCCCACACATGAGCGCGCGCATCCTGATCTTCTGTGCGGTGCTCTGGTCGTGCGGAAGCTGGCCGGCCCAGCTCCTTGCCCGCACAGACTCCCGCCCGCATTCCCAGTCCGCGAAGGAGCCACCGATGTCCGACGACGCTGACCCGACCCACTACCGCCTCACGTTTCGATCCACGATGGACCGGATTGGAAACGATCCGGAGCTGTTCGCATACCTGAACGTCCTGCGGGTCGACGGCGCCACGCGCAAGGCGGTCATGGTGCTCAACCGACAGGGAGGCGACCTCCTCGCGAAGCCCGTTGGCCTGTTCGCGACAACCCTCACGAAAGACCAGGTCCAGGCTCTTGGCGCAGCGATTGAAAGGGTCAAGTGGAACGAGACCGGGGGGATGAAGGGCGGCGACATCAACGCGGCGACCCTGTCTCTCGACTACGCGCGCGGCGGCCGGATCATCCAGCGGGACTTCAACGCGATGAATGGGCAGTTCCTCAACGCCATCCGGCCCGTGATGGACCAGGTCACCGATCTCATGACGAGGCTGGAGGACCACCCCGCCCGCGCGATCGACGTCGCCGTCGTTCGGGGGCCATCGGGGTTCAAGCTTGTCATCCGAAACATCGGCACGGGCGCCGTTGCGATCGCCGATCCCCGGCACCCGGGCCGACACGACGGCTCGACCTGCGGTTGGGTTGGGGCCGCCCAGGACATTCCCGCTGTCCCTGGGAGCGGGCCGATCCCGTTGCACCCGGTCGGCTTTCCGCCGCTGGGGGCCGCGCCGCCGCTGGTTACGATACCGGCCGGAAAGTCCATCGAGGTCGACACGGTCGCCTGGGCGCCGCCCAAGTCGGGAAAGTACTTTGCGCGCGGCAACTGGGAGAACTACAGCCCGGTCGGGGGCGAAGCCAAGGCGTTTCTGCCTCTCGTTCCCGATCCGGTCGAGATCGACCACGACGCGCGCCCCTATCGCATTCGTGGCGCCGTATTCTCCGACGTCTTGTTGTTCACGGTCAAATAGGCCGCGCTCGGTCTCAAATGGGCGTGATCAGATCGATCCAGGTCTCGCCCTCGGCGCAGCGAAGGGTCAGGCGCTGCTTTTCGCCGCTCGCCGAGGTTCCGGCGGCGTCGTGCAGCAGCGTGTTCCAGATGCCCTGCCCGGCCAGGCATCGCAGGTTCAGCGCATCGTACGGCTTACCAACACCGGCGCAGCGCCGGGTGGCCCGCGCTTCCTGCTCCGCGCAGGAACCGGCGGCCGCGATATCCGTCACCGGAAGCGCCACGGCACCCAGGCCGGTGACGGCGAGAGCGCGGCAGGCATGCAGCGCGCGGGGCGAGCAGATCTGGTATCCGCCGGTGATGGGCGACAGCTTGACGTCGGCGAGGCTCGCCGAGCGGACGGCCTCGGCCACCGAGTGGCAGCTCGCGACCGTGAGCCCGACCAACGCCACGCACATCCGCACGTTCCATCCAAAAGCCCGGCCGAGGACGATCTTCACGCGCTCATCATACGATCGCAGGTAAAGTTGAGGAGAAGTCATGCCGTTCGCCGCCACCGTCACCGGGATGCACGTCTGTCCGATGGTCACACCGGGCGTTCCGCCGATTCCCCACGTCGGCGGGCCGATCACGGGCCCAGGAGCCCCGCAGGTCCTGATCGGCGGGCTGCCCGCAGCCCTGGTAGGTGACATCTGCGTCTGCGTCGGTCCGCCCGACACGGTCGCCATGGGCTCGACCACCGTCCTCATCGGCGGCAAGCCCGCGGCCCGCGTCGGCGACTCGACCGCCCACGGTGGCACGTTGATGCCGCCCGGCGCCCCGACCGTCCAGATCGGTTAGCCGGCGGCTGACAGCCTTCACCACCGGTCCAGGATCATGAGGTCCCGGCTGGACCACAGCGCGATCCGGTGTGCGGCGCCGAAGGCGTGGATCGAGGCGATGTCTGTTCCCGCGGGAAGGCGCAGACGGAGGCGGCGTTTGACGCGCGCTGGGCCGCCCCCCGCCGGCAAGTCGAGGACGCGGAGCGATATCGGGTCATCGTAGTCTCCAAGCAGGAGAACCTCCCGTGACCGGACGGCCATGGCGCGCGCACCCTGGACGCGTGTCTGCCAGACGGTCGGCTTGTTCCTGCGCCAGCGGACGATCGCAAATGGCATGTAGAAATAAACCCAGGCGTCATCCTCGGCGGACAGGTTGAAGGCGTAGACGTCGGCGATGTCGTCCGTGCCGGCCGCGCTGGCATCGAATGCCCAGATCTTTCGACCGGCACCGTCGCGGGCCACGACGCCCTCGGCTCCATCGCCGTTTCCAAATACGCCCTCGTCGAAATAAGCGGCCCAGATCTTTCCGCCGGCGGACACCCGGACGTCCGACAGCCCGTCCCCCAGCGACAGGCGTCGCACGGTGCTGCCCCGATCGTTCATGAGCCAGGCATTGGGAGCCCGATCGCGCTGGCGCGCGTTCACGAACAGAACGCCGCCTCGCGTGCGCTGGATGAAGTGTGGACGCTGGCGCCCTCGGTATCGGCGGGTGGTGATCTCCGGTCCCGGGCGGAAGGAATGCAAGTGCACGGGCGTGCCCGGGGCAAAGATCGGTTCCAGCGCCGGTCGGGCGGACGCCGTGAGCCACAGGAACTCGTCGGGCGAAGCACCGAATGCGACGCCGACGTGGCCGGGAACGCTGGAGACGGGCAGGACGATATCGGGCGACAGCTCCTTCACGAAGATTGACTCTCCAGCATGATCGGGAGCCCCAGGCCGCACCGGACCACGTCTTCGATCTCCGCGCGATTCGCAAACGAGCAGCCGGCTCGCTGCTCGGCATCGGCGATCACCGCGCTCACCGTCCGGTCGACGAATCGGTCGAACTCCAGGTCGAGATCCTCGAACTCATTCAAGCTGCCGCTCCAGATCGCGCCAATATACGGAACGAAGTCCCACATATCGATCCCGCCGCGTTTCCGTTCCTTGATCTGTCCCACCCGCATGGCCTCGGCCGAGACCCTGTCCGCAGCGTCCGCGATCCCTTCGGTCAGAGCCTCCGCGGCCACCGCGGTGACCAAGATGGCCGCCAACTTGTCCGCCGGAAACGCGGTCACGAGCCGGCCCGACATGTCCAGCACCACGCGCAACACGGTCTCGCCATTGGTTCCGATCGCTTTGCCGAAATCCTTCTGGATCAACCAGCGAACCTTCCCCGGCGTGCGCGTCGCCTGGCGCGTGATCTTTACGCCGCCCTTTTCGATCGCCTCGGCTCCCGAGCTCGTAGCGAAGTCCTCGGTGACGACCGCCGCCTCTTCCAACGTCTTCGCGATGAGGGGGCGAACCTTGTTGATGGAACGAAAGACCCCATGTACGGCCTTCTCGAGGTCCTTGCTCAAGTGCGCCGCGATGTGCTTGGAGATGGCTTTGGCGCTCCGCCTCTCGAGCCAGGTCATGGCACGACGAACGATGGCCGAGCCCGGATGGGCCTGCAGCGTGATCCGCTGGAACCATCCAGGCACCGTGACCACCCTCGCGAGAAGACGCGGAGGTTCGGGGATCGAGAGCGCCAGCGCCCGAACTGCTCGGTCGGCCAAAAGCTCCGCTTCCGACTCCAACACGTCATCGACGACGATGCCGCCACCATGGCCGGCGACACGACCCGCGCGCTGTTGGGCCACATGCGTCAGCTCGTGAAAGAGCAGGTGGAGCGAGCGCTGGTCGTCGAATCCCCGCCAGCAAGATGGATGGACGGCGATCCGCTCGCCCGCGGCCACGGCGGCGACCCCGATGGTCTCGACCCGCCGAGACACCGAGATCCGCACATCCCGCAGGTCAACGCCGACCGACCGCTCCGCAAACCGCCGGAGTGCCCGGGGCAGCGAAACACCCTCCCGGCAACTATCAATGAAATCGCGCGAGCAAATCGGCCGCGCCTCTGGTACCGACCGCCCCATCGTCCGCACTATACCCCCGCGAAAGTCCCGCCGGGATGACAACGAGTGGTGGGAAAGCTGACGAGCATCTGAAACGCTGACGGGCGAGCCTCGCCTTCGTGGCGCCCACGGCACGATGACGATGACCATGCGCTACTCACACCTGGTGCCGGGGCAGGGTGCCGATCTCATTCAGGCGCTCGAAGACCCGTCCGCCGTGGCAAAGGCGTGGCAAAGGAAATAGCGCGGATCAGAAACCGTAAGCAGTTCACTTAGTTAACTAGCGACCCCAGCGGGTCACTATCGAATTTGAGACTGGAGATCCCCTTGGATCTCGTGGTCTTGCGGGCGGCGTAGAGTTCTCGGTGATCCCAGCAGGTTGGATGCGATATGGATGTCCGCGAAGCTCGCCGGCGCGGTAAGAATGTACCCGTGTCGGCCTGGACACTGGCTGAGACCTCGAACATGAAGATCCATTGGAACCGCACACCGGCATGATGGGGGTACCCGTGGAAGGCCAAGCGACCGTCTACAAGGTCGGCTTTGGGGCGGCTGTCCTGTCGTCGGTCTTCAGCGTCGCCTACGACATCGGGCAGCTCGCCGAGTGGTTCGACCTGATGGGCTCGGGTGGGGGCCCAGAGAGGGACAGCACCTGGCTCGGCCTCGTGGTCCTCCTCGTCCCCTCCCTGTT
>JADGRC010000067.1 GCA_017881245.1 Pseudomonadota bacterium | reverse complement strand
GGGACGGATCCTTTCAAGGGCGACGCCATCTACCTCAGGTGGGCGTACGCACCCTTGGGGCAGCTTTTGAACGGTTTCCGTGGGCCCTTCTTACTAACGCGCTGCGATCTCAGCAATCAAACTCTGTGGCTCGTGGGTACCGTTATTTTGGCGGCGGCATGGTTCTTGGCACGCACGGCTCTTCTGGCCGGCCCCCGCGGCTGGTGGCACCAGGGGCTCGGTGCTGGTGAAGGACGGCCGGAAGGACGTGCGACGCCGGTCGCGCCGCTCACGTTCCTGCCCACGACAGTGACAAGTGGCAGCAGAACGGGAGCGTGCGGATCGCGGTACGGCTGGCTCCCAAGCGGCGTCGAGGTGGGTGCGACGGATGTTGTGAACGCGGGGCCTGTTGTTGCCGCGAGGGCGCGTCTTCCTTTCGACGGCGCCGGCGAACCTGCGCAGGTGACGCGCATGGTCTTCGACACGGTCGTACGGTCCATCACCTGCACCTGCGCGCAGTGGGCGGCCCTGGCCCTCGAAATCCCTGTTGAAGCGCGAATTAGCGGCGGCCCACAGGACCAACGCGACATGCACCTAGCGGGTGCCGGCAGCCGAGGCGACGCTCCCTGTACTTGAGCGTAACCCCCGGTTCCGGCACAATCGAGGTGCTGCCACGTCCGGGGCCGGTGGTCGCACCCATTCCTCGCCCGGCACATGCACGCCGAGCAGTACGGTTACTGAATCGCGACCTTGCAATGCGCGTCACACAGGCTGCTCGGCGTGCCGTTGAGCGCCTCACCCTGATCGCACTGCTCTCCATTGCTGGCGTCGACCATCCTGTCGCCACAGTAGTGCGGGAACTTGCACGCAGTCGTGCACCCATCCTTGGTGCCGTAGAATTTGACGTTGTCGCGTCCGAGATCGCATTCCTCGGTGCCGTCCTTCATGCCGTCACCACAGAACGGGCCGAACTTGCACATGGTAGTGCAGCCACCGTAGGCCGTATCGTTGTTCATCGGGCCGTCGTCGCATTCCTCCGCGCCTGACACCACCTTGTCGCCGCACTTGGCCTGACAGTTTGACTTGTTCGTGGAGAAGCCGCTCAAGGTCAACTGATAGTTTGCTTCGGTCGGGTGGCGATCGGCCTGGAAAACGGCGATCTCGTACGTGCTGCCCATCTTCAATCCCAGATCCACCGTCCGGTTACGACAATCGCAGTTGCCGCCTGGACAGGTCGCGTTGTCAAGCTGCAGAGTATACGGGTTCGCCGTCGCGGGCGTGCAAGGGTTGATGACGCCGGTATTTGGATCGATCTCCCCGCCCTCGACGATGGTCCCCATCCCATCCGCCGCCACCTGCACCCGGCCAGGAAGGCGCTGATGAACTCCGCCCAGATCGATGACCAGGTGGCCGTTGACGTAGATATAGAGATCGTCGTCGCCATAGAACTGCAGCTCGAAAGGCCCGTTGAAGTTGAAGAGGTAGCGCGCCTCCGTCGAGTACCAGGAATTGTGGAAGGTCCCCTGAGCCTTCGCTAGCCATAATCCCCCCGCACAAGCCACCTGACCCGCGGCCGGTGTCGCCGTACACAGGCCCGCCGGAATCGACGGCGGAAAGACATACTGGTCCGCGATGCAGTTGGCCCCGGCGCCGAACCCCGCGGTCGAATACCAGTACGGCCAAAGGTTACATAAGAGAGGTTCGTTCGTGCCGGGGACCATCCTGATGGTTCCCGGCGGCGGCGTTGTGCCCGGCGGGTCCGCCGGAAAGAATCCCCCCGTCACGGAATTCGGATCGCTGGAAAAACGGTACTGCCCGGTGCCAAAGGGCGACAGTTGCAGGGTTACGACGGAGTGGGTGTTGTTCGTGAAAGCGCTATCCACGAACCACTGCCCAAAGCTGGTCGCGTCCTTCACGATCGGCGCCGGGCCTTTGTACATCGGATGTCCCACCATTCCCGCCGTATACACAAGGCCGTTGGTGGGGCCGTTGGCGACCTGGGTGTAACCCGGCACGCGACCGCCGTTGGTGTCGTGGCTCCAGTCGGTGAACTGGCAGTCACACAGGTTCCCCCCTGTTCGCGTCGCGTTGAACGCCGGCTTGCCCCTGGTGTCGAGCGTGGGTTGCGCGATGTCCCAGCAGCGCGCCGTCGAATCGTTCTGCCGGACCGGTCCGCTGGAGTTGGACACGCAGTAGCGCTTGCTGAAGGACAGGTTCGGATTCGTTGCCACCCCGGCCACGGTGATGGCCGGAGTAACGGGAGCGCCGTAATAGAAGAAATCCGGGTGACCTCCCGTCTCGTGTTCGCTCTTGAAATCGCGAACGATGATGGGCAGGTGCAGACATTGCATCGTGGCATCGGGGACACACGGCTCCGTGTCGGGCTTCATTTCGGGGGGACACATGAATCCCATTTCAACCTTGCAGATGGATGAACAACCGTCGCCGTTGGCCATGTTGCCGTCGTCGCACTCCTCGCCCGGCGGCTCGAGGTTTCCGTTTCCGCAACTCACGTCGCAGGCGCGGGTCATCCCATTACCGTCGCGGCACTTTGGTTCCTTCGTACACGTCTTCGAACACCCCGTGCCGTCGCCGAAGAACAGACCATTCGCTCCGCCCGCGTCGCAGGATTCCCCCTCTTCGACCATGCCGTTGCCACACTTCGCGCTCTTACAGGGCTGCCCGGGCGCCGCACAGCTGGCTCCGGGCTCGAGCAAGCACGTGGACGAGCAGCCGTCTCCGCTGACCGCGTTTGCGTCGTCGCACTTCTCGGCGCCAATCACCATTCCGTCGCCACACAGGGGAACGCAGTTTCTTCCCGGGACGCGGCACTGATAACCGGGATCGACGGAACGACAATCGGCCGCGCAGCCGTCGCCGCCAGCCATGTTTCCATCGTCGCAGGCCTCACTGGCGGACAACATTCCATCTCCGCAGACGGCCATGTTCGTGCAGGGCTTTCCGACCAAGGGGCAGGTCCAACCCGCTTCAATCTGACACAGCTGGGAGCAGCCGTCGTTGCCAACCTTGTTGCCGTCATCGCAGAATTCGGAGAGGTCCAGCTGGCCGTTTCCGCAGGTCTTCAGGACCGTTCCGGAAATCGTTACCGCGTCGTAAATTTGTCGCGACAGCTGCACATCACTATTACTCCCGTTGCCGGCGTCCGAGCCGTTGCCGACTGGCGACTGGCTGGAAATTTTCGCGCAACTGCCCCCGATGGCGAAACAGAACGTCACAACAACAACAGCCTGACGAGCGAATGCCTGCATTTTTTGCCACCATACTCCGACCGAGAGGGGGGTCTCGCAAGCAGGTAGCGGGGTCGGGGCCCCTACCCACAGAGCCGGTGCGCCTGGCCAGGTGTCCGCACGTTTTCAAAAAGAATGACAGCCAGGACCTGGGAAACGAGCATCGCACGTTTTGCGCGGTGCGACGCCTGATAAATACCACTCGCGCGGTCTTGGTGCCATCCGGGCGACATTTGATCGCTCCCGCCCGCGCGCGCGCTCTGGGAAAAAGGTATCGGGCAAGCCTATTGAAGCCTTTTCAAGCCATTGGCCTTCGTGCTGACTGGAGATCCGACCCAGTCCCGCGCAGACACGGAAAGGCTCAGGAGTGAAGCGGAGCCGCGAGTCCGGCGAGAACCGCATCCAGCCATCTGTCCGTCTGGGCGACGACACGCTCCAGCCGCTGGACGTTCGTGGCAAGTTTGCCGGCATCGAGATCGACCGCGTAGGCGTGACGCAGGAAGTGTCGAAATCTAAGCAGCGCGTCCCAATCGCCCAGCGCCTCCGGTGGAAACAACTCCGGCCGCACGGTCGGAATCGCCATGCCGGCATCCGCCAGGAGAGCCGAGTGCCAGCTCGACCCCGTCCGTTCGGGAAGGCCGGCCGCCCGTTCGATGCGCACCAGGATGGTCTCGAAGCCCCGGTAGGCGTGATCCAGGCCCAAGGCGACCAGCGCCGCCTGCGGGTCGCCTTGCGCGGGGTCCACGGACCGAGCGTGCTCCAGATGCTTCTTGACCGCTCCCCAGTCTCGGCGGCATTCGGCGCCGAGGAGGGCCATCCGAGAATCCGTAGGGCTCACAGCGCCATTCCGTCGATGAGAACGCGTTCCTTGAGTGACGCCGGGGCGTCAGAAATGTCGATGACGTGCACGTCTCGACCACACGCGCGCCCGACCAGCGACGCGACGACGAACGTGTCCCGGCTGCCCTCGACCAGGATGTCGACGTCGCTGCGCTCCCCCGGTTCCCCCCAAGCATATGACCCGAACAACCAAGCCCGACGACACGAGCCCTCTGCGCGAGCAAGTTCGATCCCCTGACGCACGCGAGGGAGGACCTCCGCGCGACGCCCGTCTGCGGCCTTGCGCTCGCCGGCGATCTGGTCGTCCAGATTGCGGCGAATGACCCCACGCAGCGCCTGGATCAGTTCCGGATCGGGCAATCGAGTCGACATGACGTGTTCCCGTGAGGATGACCCCTCAATAGAACGCCCGCAAAGGCCGGGGCGCTCGGGGACGCCCACGAGTCTTTGATTGCGGTCTGGGCCGAAGGCGTGTTGTTAGTCGTAGTACTCGGCGCCAAGGTGCGTGATCAGATCCTCGCCGCGCAGGTACCGCAATGTGTTCTTCAGCTTCATCAACTGGATGAAGAGGTCGTGCTCGGGGTACAGCCCCTCGGCGGTCATGGGGCTCTTCCAATAGAACGATAGCCATTCCTGGATGCCGCTCATCCCACAACGCTGCGCCAGGTCCATGAACAAGGCCAGATCGAGAACAATCGGCGCCGCCAGGATCGAATCGCGGCACAGAAAGTCAATCTTGATCTGCATCGGGTAGCCCATCCACCCGAAGATGTCGATGTTGTCCCAGCCTTCCTTGTTGTCGCCACGCGGCGGGTAATAGTTGATGCGCACGACGTGATGCATGTTCCCGTAGAGCTCTGGATAAAGATGCGGCTGCAGGATGTGCTCGAGCACGCCCAACTTCGAAACCTCCTTGCTCTTGAAAGACTCCGGATCGTCGAGCACCTCACCGTCTCGATTCCCTAGAATGTTGGTCGAATACCAACCCGCCACGCCAAGCAATCGCGCCTTGAAGCCGGGCGCCAGGATGGTCTTCATCAGTGTCTGGCCGGTCTTGAAGTCCTTGCCGGTGACGGGAACGCCGTTCTTCCTAGCCAGTTCCAGCAACGCCGGGGTGTCCAGCGTCAAGTTGGGCGCCCCATTCGCGTAGGGAATGCCGCACTTCAAGGCCGCATACGCGTAGATCTGAGAAGGGGCAATCTCCGCATCGCTCTCCTCGAGGCCACGCTCGAAAGCCGCCAGGGATGCGTGGACCGCGCTCGGGCTGCGATAGACCTCGGTCGAACCACACCACACCATCACCAGCCGATCGCACCCCTTCTCTTTTTTGAAGGCCTTGATGTCGTCGATGACCTGTTCGGCCAGATCGCGTTTCGACCGCCCCTTTTTCGCGTGCGTCGCGGTCAATTTCTTTACGTAGCCCTGATCGAAGACCGATGTCATCGGGCGAATCGTCGAAAGGAAATCCTTCAGCTCGTCCAAGTGCTCCTTGGACAGGACCCCGGCCTCCTTGGCGGCTTCGTAGGCGTCGTCCGGAAACAAGTCCCATCCGCCGAAGACGATGTCCTCGAGACGCGCCAGCGGCACGAATTCCTTGATCAAGGGCGTGCGCGCGTCCGTCCTCTTGCCAAGTCGAATGGTGCCCTTCTGCGTAAGGGAGCCGATGGGCTTCGAGATGCCGCGGCGTATGGCTTCCACTCCCGCGATGAACGTGGTGGCGACCGCCCCCATTCCAGGCAAAAGGATTCCCAGTTTGCCCGTGGCGGGGCGAATATCGACGTTCTTTCCTGCGGTGGGTGACATGAAGGCTCCTTGATATGGCGCGGATTGTGCGAACGCGGCGTTCGGCGAGTTCGGCGAGTTCGGATTGACGATATCTACCACCGCGCTACTGCAACCCCGGTGCCTGAGCCGAGGACGAGGCGCGAAGGCCTAACCCCGCGAATTTGCGTGGCGGGGTGTCAGAAGCAGTGGTAAAAATCCCACCCTTTCAAACACCACACGCCCACCGAGGGGGCCGTGCGTGCCCAAAACCGGCGATGGTCGCCCGTGCGGGTTGCGACCCCCAATGACGTGAGCGGCGGAAAAAACGCGAGGCAGCACACATGGAAACACCGACCCAGCCCCAGACCCACGAACAGTCTTTACCTGTCATGCCACCCGCCGCGGATGTCCCGGCCCTCGACACCCCCATCACGATTCGCGAGATGATGGAAGCCGGCGTTCACTTTGGACACCAGACGCGGCGCTGGAACCCAAAGATGAAGACCTTCATCTTTGGCGCCCGCAACGGCATCCACATCATCGACCTGCAACAGACGGTTCGCGCGTTCACCCGCGCGTACAATTTTTTAGTCCAAACCGTCGCCGCGGGCCGACCGGTACTTTTCGTCGGCACCAAGAAACAGGCCCAGGAAGTCATCCGCGACGAGGCGGCCCGGGCTAGCCAATTCTGTGTCACCAACCGTTGGCTGGGCGGGACGCTGACCAATTTTCACACCGTCAAGGGCTCGATCGATCGCCTCCACAGCATCGAAAAGATGGCGGCCGACGGCACGTTCGACCGGATGACGAAGAAGGAAGTCCTCGGAATCACGCGCGAGCGCGAGAAGCTGGAAAAGGCGCTTGGCGGCATCAAGGAGATGAGCGAATTGCCGGGAGCCGTGTTCATCGTTGACGTGGTCAAGGAGCATATCGCCGTCACCGAGGCCAGACGCCTGGAGATTCCGATCGTCGCCGTCGTCGATACGAACTGCAATCCGGACGTCATCGACTACCCGATACCCGGGAACGACGACGCGATCCGGTCCATCAAACTGTTCGCGTCGAAGGTCGCCGAGGCCTGCATTCTGGGCCAGCGGCTGGGACGAGAGCGGGCGAGTCAAGCGCGCACCCGCGACGTCGAATCCGGGGGCGAGAGCCAGACGATTCGTGTCTCGTCCGGGGGCGAGGGACCGAGGGTCGAGGTTGTTTCGCGGCGGCGCGGCGATCTCCCCGCGCCCGAGGCGGCGGCAACCCCCGAGGACGAGGCGACTTAGCCCAAAGAGGCCGCGACGGGCGCCGGCCAAATTCGGGTTTTGGCATCTTCGCAGGCGAGCGGTGTTTCGGGATACCGCTCGCCCGTCAGCGGCGCCGGGCCGGCAGGCGGCAAATCTCAGGCGACCACGGACGCACCTTCGCTCGGTACTGGCGCGGGTCCGAGAGCATTCAATCTTCCATGGCAGTGAAAGGGCATGAACGATGGCTGATGTAACGACACAAATGATCAAAGACCTGCGGGAGCGCACGGGTGCGGGTATGGCCGACTGCAAGAAGGCTCTGGTCGAGACCGCCGCCGACATCGAAAAGGCGATCGACTACCTTCGCAAGAAGGGAATCGCTTCGGCGGCCAAGAAAGCGACTCGCATCGCGTCCGAGGGAACGATTGTCAGTTACTTGCACGGCAGTCGAATCGGCGTAATGGTCGAGGTGAATTGCGAGACCGACTTCGTCGCCCGCAATCCGGACTTCGTCGGCTTCGCGAAGGAACTGACGATGCAGGTGGCCGCCATGAGCCCGCAGTACGTGTCGCAGGAGGAGATCCCGGCCGCCGTCGTCGAGAAGGAAAAGGCGATCCGCCTCGATCTGGCCAAGCAGTCCGGCAAACCAGAGGCTGTCATTCCCAAGATCGTGGAGGGGCAGATCGCCAAGTGGGCCAAGGAGATCTGTTTGCTCGATCAGATCTGGGTCAAGGATCCGGAAGGAAAAAAGGACATTCGTTCGCTGCTTACGGAGCTGATCGCCAAGACGGGCGAAAACGTGAAAGTCCGGCGCTTCGTCCGCTATGAAGTCGGTGAGGGCCTGGAAAAGCGCGCCGACGACTTTGTCGAGGAAGTCCGCAAGCAAAGCGGCGCGTAGCTGCCGAGGCTACCGGATCACGACGTCGTCGAAGTGTAGCGTCGTGTTTCGGGGGGCTCGAAATCTCACGTAGCGGGCTTTTTGCTTTGGGAAGTCGGCCTTCCACACCGAAAATTCGGAATCGCGGCGGGCCACCTGGATCCACTGCTTGTCATCGATGCTCACCTCGGCGATGAGCGGAACGGCGCGGTCCGCGCAACAGTCGGATCTATTCGTGACCTCGACGCGATGGACAGGCTTCGCGGCTCCGAGATCGAAGTCCACCCAGGGATTGTCCTGCGGTTGCGTGTGAAAAAACAGATCGCCACACTTATTGGGAAGTGTACAGGCGAGATACTCCGAGCTGGTCTTGAATACCTTGGCCGCCGCGAGGTTTGGGCCGCGGAACAAACCCGCGACGCCCCAAATGGCGACGACCAGGAGCGCCAACACAGCGGGAACACGGGTCCAGCGTTGGACCTGAACATGTTCGACCGCCCTGGTTGCCTCGTCGAGATCCCAAAGCAACGCCTCGACGAACACACGGCAGCGTGCGATCTCATCCGTCGTGGTAGCGAGAGCCTCGCCAAAGGAGCGCTCGATGAGGGCGGAGCGCACGACGCCGAGGGCTGCTTCGTCCCCGGCGGCCCTCAAAAGTCTGTCGGCCGGGGCGGCGGCCCACGCTTGGCCCAGGTCCAGCGGGGACGACGCGCCCTGTCCCACCTGCTCGGCGACGAGCGCCCAGTAAACCGCGGCGCGGTAGAGGCCCTGAAGCACGGCCGGACGGGATCCCTCGGGAAGCGATTCCACCGGCTCGGTCACCCGGCGCGCCACCTCGACCAGCAGTCTCGCCTGGTTCGCGGCGCGGTCGTGTGTTTCGCTCGGGCGTGGTGACCGGGCGCGCGCCTCGCGCATGGCCCCCCGTCGCAAGATCCATTCGAGCGTTCGAGCGAGCCAAGATGTGGGCGCAGCAGCCATCGGCGTCATTTCGGGCCAGAGTAAACAGCGGAGGCGGCCACCGCCGCAAGTGCGGTCAACACGAAATGCGCTTCACGCGGGGAAGCCGGACGACTAGAGTCCCGCGTAATGCCGAGCTCCAAAGCCAAGCCAGCCGAGGCGCCCGGTCGCTCGCGTCGCGCGAACAAGCGGCCGAGTATTCCTTCTCGAACCACATCCGACCCGGATGAGCCGGAGACGGGGTTGCCCGTCGAAGACTTTTCCGAACATCCGCCGCTGGCGCCGGGGGTCAAGTACCGGCGGATCCTGCTCAAGCTGTCGGGCGAAGCTCTGATGGGACAACAGGGGTACGGCATCGAGGACGCGACGCTGTCTCAGATCGCCGACGAGGTCATAGACGTCCACAGCCTGGGCGTCGACATTGGCATCGTCATCGGCGGAGGGAATATCTTCCGGGGGCTCGCCGCCAGCTCCCGAGGCATGGACCGCGCCAGCGCCGACTACATGGGGATGCTGGCGACCGTGATCAATTCCCTGGCGCTGCAGGACGCCCTTGAACGCCGCGGCTTGAAGACGCGGGTGCTGTCCGCCCTGGAGATGGAGCGCTTGGCGGAGCCGTACATTCGACGGCGCGCGATCCGTCACTTGGAAAAAGGTCGCTTGGTGATCTTCGCGGCGGGGACCGGCAACCCGTTTTTCACCACTGACACGGCCGCGTCGCTCCGGGCCATGGAGATCGGCGCCGACATCGTCATGAAAGCCACGCGGGTCGACGGCGTCTATGACAAGGATCCACAAAAACACAAGGACGCCCGCATGTTTCGGCGCCTGTCCTATCTGGACGTGTTGAACAGGAATCTCGCGGTCATGGACTCGACCGCGATCTCTTTGTGTCGGGACAACAACTTGCCGATTCTCGTGTTCAATATGACCAAGCCGGGAAATATCCGCCGCGTGGTTCTCGGCGAGCCCTTGGGGACGTTGGTGCTGGACGAACGCGGTGAACCGCGCGAGAAATCGCCCGGACCCTAGATGCCTCGCCGACGACAGTCCTGCGGTATTCTTCGGCTCCGACCGCCTCGCAAAAGCCCAAGCCACCGTTATTTCCAGGAGACCCGCGATGCTGAACGACGTGATTAAGGAACTGCAGGTAAGCCTCGACAAAGGGATCGAGGCCTTCAAGCGCGATCTGTCCAAGGTCCGAACCGGGCGTGCCAACCTCGCGATTCTGGATGGTGTGCGCGTCGACTACTACGGGACGGCGACCCCCCTGAACCAAATCGCGTCGCTCAACGTCGCGGATCCCCGGCTGATCACGATCAAGCCCTGGGAGCGGTCGCTGATCCCGGAGATCGAAAAGGCAATCCGCAGCGGCCAACTGGGACTGAATCCGAACTCCGACGGTGAAGTGGTCCGGTTGCCGATGCCGGCCCTGACCCAGGAGAGACGTCAGGAACTGGTGAAGGTGGTCAAGAAAATGGCGGAGGAGGGCAAGGTGGCCCTGCGCGCCGCGCGCCGTGACGGCAACGAGATGCTGAAGGGCTTGCTGAAGGACGGCGGCATCACGGAGGACGACGAGCGCAACGGCCTGAAAAAAGTTCAGGAGACGACGGACAAGGCAGTGGCCAAGGTCGACGAGATCCTGGCCAAGAAGGAAAGTGAGATTCTGGAGGTCTGACGCTGGTACTCTGACGCTGATACGACGAACAGCCATCATCGACCGACCGACCGACCGAATCATTCAGACTTCAAGACAACCAGCAAGACCAGCTCGGGGAGACACCAGAATATGGGCCTTATTTTCCGGGAGGCGCACGCGGCGCCCGAAAAAAAACGAATCAACGAGGAGTACTTCATCCTGGAGAATGACGGCGCGACGGCGATCAGCACCGCTCGCCTTCAGGTCATCAGCGCCCGCGCTCCCAAGCCCGGGCAGAAGCCGGAACGAGGGTCCGTGCTGGGCGTGATCGATCCGGGCTTCATGTTGCAACCCGGCGAGAAGATATTGGTCGTGAGCGGCACGCCCGGTAAGAAATCGCACGGTGATCCGCCGAGCCGCGAGGGTATGCGCACCTATCACCTGTTCCAGCGATCCGGATTGCTGGAAGGACCCGGTACCGTGATCAAGTTGGCCATGAACCAGATCGAGGTGGCCAAACTGATTTACGATCCCAAGACGGAAACGGGTGTCGCGCCAAAGACCGCGCCGGCCAAGACCGACGCTCCAGCCAAGGCAGAGTAGAGACCCGATGCCCAAATTCGAAGTCAATATTCCCCACGCGCTGCCACCCGACGACGTCAAGACACGCCTCACCGGCGCGACCGGGAAAATCGAATCCACGTACGGGGCCACCTGCCGCTGGACCGGCGATCGACAGTTGGCGGTCACGCGAAAAGGCTTCGATGCCCTGGTGAACATCGAGGACGCGCGGGTCCACGTCGACATGACCTTGGGGTTCCTGCTGGTCCCGCTGGCGGGCGCAATCAAAGCGGGACTCACCAAGGAGCTATCGTCGCTGCTTGGGTCTCAGCCCGCCTAACACGCGCCTGCTGGCGCAGTCCGCGATTCAGGGGTTAAACCGCACGTGCCAGCGCGACCACACGAACCTCGGCTGCACCCGCCCGCACCAGGGTCTGCGCGCACTCGTTTAGCGTGGCACCCGTTGTCATGACGTCATCGACGACCAGGAAAAGCCGGCCAGCGACATGCCTGGCGTCGGACACCCCGAACGCGCCCTCGACCTCAACTCGCCGGGCGCCCGGTCCCGAGCGCCCGAGCTCGCGCGTGTTCCTGGTTCGCAGCAGCAGTTGACGATCGAGGCGCGGAAGCGGCATAGACCGCGGCGATCGATCCCGCAGAAGCCCGAGCGCCACCCGCGCAAGCTCCAGCGCTTGGTTAAATCCGCGGCGACGCAGCTTGCGCGGATGAAGCGGCACGGGTAGGACGACGTCGATCGGTGGACCGTTGGTCGTGGCCAACGCCCGTGAGATCGCATCCTGAAGGATGCGACCCAAACGCCGAGCCAAGTCCGGCCGCCCACCGTGCTTCATCCGTACGATGGCGGCCCCGATCGCGGCCCCGTATTCGAACCCGGCGAACGCTCGGGAAAATGCGTAGTCTCGCCGAGCACACCCGGGACAGCGATCCGGCACGCCCCCGTGTCCCAACTGCGGCATGGCACAGGCCGAGCACGCCAACCCCACCGGATTTATCGACTGCGCGCACGCCACGCAAAATATCGCGTCGTCACTTTGTAACAAGACGTCGCAACCAGCGCAGTGCGCCGGCCAGAAAAGCTGGGCACACGAAGAGAGCCATGACCTTCCGAGGTTCATACGCCCTTTATCGAGCCTCCCCAGGTGCCGTTGCGCGCGGAACGCGCCCGAGGAGACCGCCACGGCCAACACCCGCGACCACTCCCAGTGCCGCTGCGCGCGGAGCGAGGCGAAGCCTATCCACTCCGTATTGTCGAGCCCGAGGAGCGTCGGCAGCGTCGGCGTGCGGGCGTGGCGACCGTGGGCACACGGATCGATTGGTCGCGCGACCGCGAATGAGCACGGTCGCGAGTTGTCCGCGACCGACCTACCCGGGCGGAATGATCCCGCGGCGGATGAAGGTCGGACGATCGAACTCGCTCTCTTCGACGCCGAGCTCGTTCGCACCAGCAGCGCGCGATACGTTTCCTGGGCCGACGCGTCCGCGCCCGGCGGAATTTCCGGCAACCGGGGGGCGTATGATGGGTCGCTCAGCGGACGGCGCCCATTCCCCGGCTGATCCGGGAGCGTGCATTCCGGCACCACCCGCCGCCATTCCCATGTGGAAGTCGACTTCGACAAATTCCTCTTCGAGAAGATCCGCGGGCTCCGCCATGACCTCCGTCGCGGGAGTGACCATCCCCCCTGCCGGCGTGTACCGCGACGCAGCGACCGACGGATGCCAGGACAGCGTTCCCGTCCCGCCCACTGGCGCTGGAACCCCGTTGCCCTGTGACGCCGCGCCCTGTTGCGGTGCGTACGCGGCCCCGAACGGGGCGTACGATGCCACGAAGGGTACCGCGTGGTGTCCCCCGCCTTGCGCGAGGGAGCCGCGCCCGGAGCCGCCGATCATCCCGGACACCGACATGCCCGACCCTGACATCGACGCGGGTGCCGACATGGGCAGCGCCATCTGATCCCTCCCTGAACGTCGGTGAACGCCGCCCGACTTGGGGGGCGTCGGCAAGCCATATTCCTGCATCGACGGCTGAAACCCCGTCGCTATGACGGTGATGCGCACTTCGTCGCCCGCATTGGCGTCGATGACCGATCCGAAGATGATGTTCGCCCCCGGATCCGCGGCTTCTTCGATCAAAGTGGCGGCCTCGGTCACTTCGG
>JADGRC010000066.1 GCA_017881245.1 Pseudomonadota bacterium | reverse complement strand
GTCAAGGAGCTCGTCACACTCGTGGACGTCTCCGTGGCCTCGGGGCCGACCATCGATTCAACCGCCGCTACCGCAAGCAGCCGTGTGTGATCTCTTCCTGTGTTCGCGCCCGATTCAGGCAGGCTGCCAGGTCGTCGGGAACGCGACGTCCCCGACAGTGACCGAGATCGGACGACACCTTCGAGCTGATTTCGTGTTGCCACCGATCGCGAACTATCGGATCCCGGAAGCCAGACTCGGTGAGTTCGAGCTCGACCAAGCGATGAACGATCGCGAGACAGTCGGAATCGGTTGCCGTGTGGCGTTCGCACCCTGGGAGAGGTCCCGAGCCGGCGACGAGCATCACCACCAACGCAATGTGCCTGAACCTGGACGATCTCATCGGAAGAAATGCACACGGATGGGTGGAGAGGACCCCACGATGGGTTGACCGAGGGAGTCCCGTGCCGGGTCGAAATGGGTACGCAGCGCGCAGGAGCGCGCGGATTGGGCGAAGCCAAATCCCGGGTCCGAGAGGACATCCACATTGTCCACCCGACCATCAGCGCGCACGCGTGCCCGAATCACGACTGTCTGCTCGTCAATCTGCTGGGCGTCCGCTTGGTCAGGCCATGGACAAGTCCATGCCGCCTGATCGAGGGACACGGGACGCGAAAGGTTTGGGGCGCGGTTCTCACGGGCCACGATCAAGGACCCCGGGGGGGCAGTGTCGGTCCCTGGTGTGCCGCTGGTTCCCGAAGCGGTGGTGGTCCCACCGGCGTAGCTCGGTCCGGAGCCGACTACGAACGCCATTCCTGTGAAATCGACCGGCTCGGCCAGGGAGGCCGCCAACTTTCCCGCCTGCGCCGGAGGGGTAGGTCTTGAGGGGCTCGGTGACGGTGTTGGTTGGCTTCGGACGTGTGGAGTTGTCGGAAGCGACGGCTTCACTTCGGCGAGGCGAGGTGGCGGGGGCGGCTTCGGTGGCGGCGAGACGTCGACTGCACGTTCGGCGGAAATCAGATCATGCACGCGCGCAGCCATCTCGGCGCTCCAGGCGGATGCCGATTGTCCCAACCGGGTCACGACGATCCCGGCACCGGCATAGAGGCCGATCGCGACGACGATCCCGATCACCAGCCGGCGACGCGGCGAAGTCGTCTCACCGGCGAACACGAGGTCGACGATTCGCGGTCTCGACTCGTCGTCGCTTGACGTGGAGGTTTGGTCGGGCGGTTTCATTTCGTGCCGATCTTCACTGGGCCTATTCATCCTCTGGCAACGCTCCGAACGCGACGCGGGTGATTCCCGAGCCTTTGATGAGGTCCAGAATGTGAATGACGCGACGATGGGGAACACCACCGTCGGCTTGAATGACGGCGCGCAGATCAGGATTGCGAGCCAGGGCTTCGCGGGCGCGGGCAGACAGGGTACTGTCGTTCGCCAACGCTTCGCCGTTGACCATCACTGGTCCAGAGACCGGCATCACCACCGAAAAGACAACCTGGACCTCCTCACCATGAGCGGCGTGCGGCAAGTCGAGAGGCACGGCCGGCGTGACGATGATCTTTGCGGTCACGATGAAGATCACCAGCAGCACCAACATCACGTCGACGAGAGGCGTGACGTTGATCCCCGAGATAATGCTCCCCCCCTCCTGACCGTTAGCCGACGCCACGGAGCACCTCCGACTGGGTGGTTGGTTTGGGTCGGTCCTCGGCGATGTACGCCAGGACGAGCCTCGAGAGCACCTCGGTTCCGGACAGCAAGGACGCCACGCGCCTTTGCAGATAGTTGTAGGTCGCGACCGCGGGCAATGCGACCAGGATGCCGACGGCGGTCGCCACCAGCGCCTCGGCAATGCTGGCCATCACGGCTTGCGATGCGACCTGTCCGGCGGCTGTCGCGCCATGACCAGGGGCCCCGTGTCCCAGTTCCTCGAACGCGTGGATGACGCCCACCACGGTCCCGAACAACCCAATGAACGGAGCGTTATTGCCTACAGTTGCAAGGAAAGCGAGCCAGCGTTCCAGGCGTCCACGTTCCAGAGCTGCCGCGCTCTGCATTGCATTTTCGGCCGCTGCAGCGCCCCGGTCGCGGAGTCGCAGCCCTGCGTCGGCGACGCGCGCCGCCACTGACGGGCTCGCCTCCAACATGCGACGCGCCTGTCCGAAGTCACCAACGTCCAGATGTCGATCCAGTTCCCGCGCCAGGGCCTCCAGGTTGCCAGTCCGCTTTCTCAGGTACAGCCAGCGTTCGAGAGCCAGCGCCACGCTGCCGACCGACAGGGCTCCCAGGAGCCACAGGACCCAGCCGGCCCCCGACGCGAGCAGGATCTGCTTGACCGATTCGATTGAGTTCATCGTGTTGCCTTTCTTCTTCGATCTGCTCTTGCCTGGTCTTCTCGCTTGGCCTTCTCGTATTTTCGGCCGCGGTCACTGCGGCGACGGGTAGTGTCGCTGCACGGCGCAGAGCCCATCCGAGTTCAGGTGGCCTTGCGTGCTTTGGTTGTAGGTCGCGAAGTCGTGGTAGTCGCGGAACCCGGTGGCGGGATCAGTGCTCTTGCCGATCGCCTGAGGATCGAAGTGCATCTGACCGGCCGGCGCGTCGTAGTGTCCCATCGGATATTTCGATGTCGGCAGGCAGGACCGAAACGGGAGAGCCGCCTTCGCCTTGTCGGTGAATGCCAGGTAGTCCACGCCCACGACGTCGGCCAGCGTCACCGTCACGGGCCCTGTCGCGCCGAGAGTCTGCGCTGCGAACTGGTCGAAGTGCGCGGGCGAGTCATGAATCGTGCTCTCCCAGAACGGATGATCGGTGTGGACGGTGACTTGAGCGATGACCGACTGATTGTCCTTGAAGGCGAATCCGCGCGGATGCTCCTCGTTGGCGTTGATGCCGGGAGCGGGGTTGCTTCCGTCCATGCAATTCGAATAGGTCGTGGGCGATTTGAAACAGAATCGGAAGCTCATCACGGTCGGTGGCGCAGGTGGCGGCGGCGCAAACTTCGCAAACTCCGGATCCGTCGGAGAGCAGTCATCGCCGCCGTTGAAGGTCGCGATCCCCGCGTACAAAACCGCGCAACCCTCTGTGACCATTTGGGCGTAGTCGCCGAGAGCGTCAGCGTCGAGGTTGACGTTGTAAAAGCTAGCGTCCGCGGGCGCCAAATCGAAACCGAAGGCATACCTGGTTCCGCTGGCGGTGCTGAATGGCTTGTCGCCGTTGAGGTTCTGCTTCGCCAGCGCCGCGATTGGCACCGCGGTTTCCAGGCCCCCGCCCTTGCCCATCAAGGGCCCCTGCTTGTGCAGGTCTACCGCCCAGGGGCCATTCAGTTGAGCCACGAGATTGCCCGGCGGCAGCGACTGATCGGTCAGGTGGAGGTCGGGATTGTCCCAGAGAGTGATCTTGTCGATGGTCACCAGCAGGCGGGTGAAGTCGATCTGCCAGCCGTCGACGAAAGACGGATCCCCGTCCGCGCCGGGTGGAAAGGCGTAGCCCGTGAAGGCCAATTCCTCGCCCGAAGCCGTGAACAGCACGGACTTCCCTCCCGAATCCGTTGGGGCCGTGAACACGCACATGCCCCCACCGCTCTTGCACCCCCCCGGGCCGGAATTGGTGCCGCTACTTCCGCAAGCTCCAAGGCCGAACGCCGATACCAAACATCCGATTGTCCCGATCGTCTCTATTCTCTGTCGCATCATGATGTCGCCTCCCTCTTTCACTCTTCTTGACCACTTGGCTCTCTCAGGGACCCCCTGGGAGCCACTCGAATCGGTAGACCAGGGCTGCCGCGTGGAGGGCCTGGTACAGAGTCCTGCTAGGAGCGGTGTTCGAATGGTCGTCGAACACGACCCCCGTCCCACCTGATGTGCCGTCCTTCGCCAAGAAATCGGCGTCGGTGAAATTCACTGACGCCACCAGTTGGCGGGCGTCGACACGAACCACCAACGTGCCCCCGTCTAGCGGTGTGACGTTCGCCGGGATCGGCGTGACGATCCGCTCCTTGCAGAGTGGATGCGACCCCGGCTCGGCAGCGTTCGTTGGCTTCGTGACCCGGTTGGCGCCAATGGTCAGTGTTCCCGAGAAACGCAAGCTCGTTGTGCCGTCGCTGGCGGAACCCGCCAGCACCAAGACCGGGGTGATGTCGGCTTGTGCGTTGACGTCGGAGACGCCCATCAGCCAGAGCTCCCCCGCTTTCGCCGGGTCAGCCTTGCCTTCGCCGTCGAAGGGGAACGGTTGCGGCGTCGCACTCAGCAGATCGACATCGCGTCCCCGCGTCACCTGCGCGACATAGACCCCCGGAAGAATGCAGCTGGTTTCTTGAGCCCCCGAAACCGGTACGCTCGCGTTCAGGTACACCGCGCCGACGTGTAGCGTGGCCTTGGTCAGTGTGACGTGGAAACCGAGCGGAGTATCAAATGCCCACTGGTCAGTCCCGGGGGCATCCGACGACCCCGCCGCGGCCGCCGCGAACGTCACCAGCCCGCTTCCGGTCGTGCCGCCGCATCCCGCGGCAAGCGTCCCCAATACGGCGAATACAACCGCGCCCCGCATCAGACACCTCCAAACGTCAGCGCCAGGCTGGCAAACACGCCGCGCGGCGAGCCCGCGGTGAAATGGCGAACAGGCACCAACGTCGGTGAAGACTGTGGGTCCAGCCGAAAATCCGACGGGTAGTTGAATTCGCCCAGCCTGTAGCGGCGGTCCAGCAGATTCGTCGCCGCCAAGCTCAACGTCAGGTTGCGGCAAGCGAGGCTCGCCTGCCCGTCGACCGTGAAGATCGCGTCGCTGCGGTCACCGTAAGGCAAAGCGCGCGGGCCGACGTAGGTCACGCCGATTCCCAGGCGGCCCTGCACTGGGTTCCCCCACAACGCGAGCGGCAGATCGTGGTGAAACGCCGTGTCCGAACGAACGACGATGTCCGGAACATAGGGGACCAGCAGATGCGTGTCGTCGAACGTGGCGCGAACCAGGGTGATGTTGGCGGCCTGGTCGAAGGTGCCGCCGGTCAACCGCAGCGCAGCCATGCCTCCCGTGCGCGTGGTGCCGACGCCCAGAACGTTGCGGCCGGCCGTTTCGCTGAAGATCAAATCCTTGTCGACGTGCGTACGAAAGACGGCCGACCGGGCCACCAGCGACAGGCGGTCGGTGGTCCGAGTCAACGCCGCGCCGACCTCATAGGCTTGTATGCTGGCGAACGGCGTCTTGATGTCCTGACTGACGTAGATCGGGTCAACCGATCGCGCGCCGCTTCCGGCGCTGATCGACAGCGAGATCCCTCGAAATGGTCCGATGAGCAGCGATGCACGGGGCAGAGTCGCGACGGTTCCGGTGCTCGAACGTTGGTTCGGCTCGCGGTGATTGCCCAGATTCTCTTGGTCGAAACAGCTCGCGTCTCCCGGCGGGTTCGCGGCGGATGGATGCGGGACGGTCGTAACCGCGCAAAGGTTATTGACGTCGAAAGTGAAGAGATCCTCGCGCAAGCCGCCACGCAGCGACAGCCATCGGGACAACTTGAGGTCGACGTCAGCGTAGATCCCGATGTCAGCCAGCTTCGAATCGAGGGCGGTTTCCGTTAGATACGGAGCCTGCGTCGCCGCTTCGATGCGCTGCTGCGTTCCCGTGACCGCGTCCCCGCGCGCGAAATATCCGAACTCGATTGCCTGCCTCTGTCGCAGGAGATCGCCCTCGAAATGCGCCGCGCCTCGGGCGCCCAGCGTCGATTCAAAGACCTCCAAGTCCAGGAGATCGCCGCGCTGCCCGTGCGGTGTCTGCAGCGGATCCTGAACGTCCAACAGGAATCCCGTGAAATTTTCCCGCAAGCGCATGGTCCGCGAGATGGCGAACACCTGTTGCGAAAGCACGGCGTGCTCCCGACGGGACTCGATGTCGGCCGATAGGCTGAAGCGCGAAGCATTGCCGCCCTGGTTGAAATCGTAGGTATCGAAGAATCCAATTCGGCCTGCCTGGTAGTCGTCGACACGGACGACGCCGGCGCTGTGATAGTCGGTGGCGTAGGCGGTTCCGAGAAGACGATAAGTTCCGTTCGAGCCGACGTTCCCCTCGTATTGGCCCATGGCGGTCGCGCGCCGGCTGTCGCGGTTTTGGCCAAAGCCGTCCGACTGAAACACCTCGCCTCCCCCAAACGTGTGCCGGCTCTCGCCTTCGGGGCCCCACAGGAGAAGCAGCCGCCGGGTTCCCCAGCTTCCAGTCGTGTATTTCGTCGTGAGCCCCCGATCCCCGAGCCCGAGATCGTAGGAGGCGCTGCCGGCGACGGCGAAGTTTCCCTGCCGGGGATCGAACGGGCCCTCCAGCACGCGCAGCTGGTCGACCAGCTCGGGGATGATAAAGTGCGTGTCCGCATATCCGTTCCCGTGTAGGTTGCCGGCCTCGTTGATCGGTACGCCGTTCACCGAGAACTCGATGTCTTGCCCCTCCCGTGCGTCGAAACCCCGCAGGAAGACTTGCTCCGCGTGGCCTTCGCCGCCCTCGTTGGTCAGCAGGATTCCGGGCGCCAACTTCAACAGCTCGGACGCATTGGCGCGCGGCACGTCGGCCAACTGATCGACGCGAATCTGGAAATCGGAGGCGCCTCGATTCGACACGGGACGCCGGCCCACCACCGTCACGTCGATGGCGGCTGGATCGCGTCGTCCGCCGTTTGCGGCGACGGGTGCTCTGATTTCGGCCGTACCTGACGGGGCTGCGGGCACGCGGGCGGCGTCCGCGGCCGGCGGTGTTGATGG
>JADGRC010000479.1 GCA_017881245.1 Pseudomonadota bacterium | reverse complement strand
GTCGTGGTCTTCCCCGCGTCGATGTGCGCCATGATCCCGATGTTCCGGGTCCGAGCTATGGGGAATGAGCGAGCCACGACTTCCGAGGTTCCTTTCCAACGCGCAGGCGGATCGTCGGTGGCCGGCGCGCGGCAAGATGCCGGCGCCGCCCGAACGACCGCGAGGTCCGTTGTCAACAGTTCGACTGGGCGAACGAAGAATACGTCGAGGTTTTGCGCCGATCTGAATGGACGCTCCGATCTGCCGTTTAACCGGTCAGAACGTCCGTGCAGGCCGCCGTTTGGCCCTGATGTCCCCGTTCTATTTCAATTTCTGATTCGAGGTTCTCCCAAAAATTAAGTCCGACACTATACTCGCCGTGTTCTATTTACCAACGGTAATGAGCGAACGCCTTGTTGGCGTCGGCCATTTTGTGCGTGTCTTCGCGTTTCTTGACCGAGTTTCCCTTGTTCGAGGCGGCGTCCAGCAACTCGCCGGCAAGCTTCTCCTGCATGGTCCGCCCGTCCGAACGATCCCGGGCGGCGCCGATCAACCAACGCATTCCGAGCGCAATGGCGCGATCCGGACGAACATCAACTGGAACCTGATAAGTCGCGCCACCAACGCGCCGCGACTTGACCTCGACCTTTGGTTGCACGTTGTTGAGCGCGCGGTCCCACACCTTGACAGGATCGTCCTTTGCCTTCTCGGCGACGATGTCGAACGCCCGGTAAACGATACGTTCGGCGATGGATTTTTTGCCATCCCGCATGACCGTGTTCACGAACTTAGTCACGCGCCGACGCATGTCGACCTGCTGATCCGTGAACTTTGGATCCGGCAATGGTTTTCGTTTTGGTACTTCACCTTTACGTGGCATCGCGCTTCAATCCTCTCTACCTCTGTGCTGCTCGGTTCCGCGACTTGACTGCTATTTGGGTCGCTTGGCGCCGTACTTGGAACGACCCTGCCGACGGTTGGTCACGCCCGAAGTATCCAACGTGCCGCGAATAATGTGGTAGCGAACTCCCGGCAAGTCCTTGACTCGACCGCCGCGAATCAGAACAACCGAGTGTTCTTGTAGGTTGTGCCCCTCGCCGGGGATGTAGGTCGTAACCTCCATCCCATTCGTCAACCGGACACGCGCGACCTTGCGCAACGCGGAGTTCGGTTTCTTCGGAGTGGTGGTGTAGACGCGCACGCAAACACCGCGTCTCTGGGGACAAGACTTCAGAGCCGGCGAGTTGGTCTTCGCGTGTGCCTTGGCGCGGCCAAACTTAACGAGCTGATTGATGGTGGGCATGCTTGGCTTGTAAACCTCGGTAATTCGGCCGTTTTCCTGCGTCTACCGGTGCGCAAAAAACCCCCGGGACGTGAGAAGCGCAGGATTATAGGGATGCGCGACCGGAAGTCAACGCGAATGCGACAGCCGGCGCCAAGGCCCTCCAAGGAACTAGTCGGACCACCGCGACGCGGACCACCCGTGAGACCAGTCCACCGTGTCCACGTTTCGAGGCCTCCACGGAACGCCTCCGACAACCGCGACACGAACCGTCAGGGGATCGACGGCGCCATTTTCTGGAGGGATGGGACTGGGCCGGGCCAGGCTTTTTGCGCCAAGGCAACGACAGGAGCCAGTAGACGACGAACCACGGCGCCAGCGACGTCGCTTCGGGAGATGACGTCAGCGGCGGCTGGGCCCGCCCGATAGTAAAGGTCGGTGGCGATCGAAAAGAGCGCGCTCCGCGGCAAAAGCGCGTCCCGGACTCTACGCAGCGATTCGACCCTGGGTTCCAGTTCCGAACCGTATGCAGCCGTCGCGACAAAACAGCCGGAAAGCTTGGTGAAGTTGACGCGCGTCGTGGTCAACCTCGTAACCGCATAGGTGCGCTCCGACCGAACAAATCGTCCCTAGCAATACGGCCGATTAGGCCCTGTCTGGACGCCTATGCAGTATAGAAGATGAAATTCACCCAAGCCGCAACCAATCCGGGCAGGCCCCGACCGTCGGACCGGGGCCTCAATCCTTGGGGGCCATGAGGGGGACAGCGCCACGCGCCAACTCGACGATCGGGCCGATCAGGGCGCGCACCAGCATGCGTGCCTCGTCGCTGCGCGCAATGATGGCCGCCGCCGCGGGGCCCGACCGATAATAGAGATCGGTGGCAGCCGCGAACAAGGGGCTCCGTGGGCGCACGGCGTCGCGCAGGGTCCGCAAGACACCCACCTCCGGTTCCAGGGCCGACCCGTACGCCGCCGTCGCGACAAAGCAACCTGAGAGCTGCGTGAATTTGATGCGCGTTGTCGTCAACGTGGACACCGCAAATGGCCCGGGAAGGTTGCAGGCGTCCACCGCCCGAACCGCTATCCAGTACTTGGTCAGGGGCCCCATCCCGCCAAAGCGCACGTCAACCTTGGAGCCCGGTTTACCCCCGGTCGGCACGGACAAAGCCACGGAGTCGGTCTCGGCCGCGAGCGCCGGCAGCGCGCGATCGAACGTCATCGGATCTTCCGGCACGATGGCTGTCTTGCTGTATCTAACCTCATAATGATCGATCGAGCCCTCACTCATCGGCACGACGAATTGCAGGCGCCCAAATTCATGTGAATGTTTCTCGTCCGAATCAACCGTTGTGGTCAGAGCAACGGGCATCTCCGGGAGTGCCTGCGTCTGACAAAATTCCACGTTCACTTGAAACCGGTAGTCGCGCGGCGCGATCAAACGCAGGCGATCGGCCCCGCTTCCGGCGGTCTCGGACCTATCTGGATCGTTGGTGATGCTGCCGTCCATGGGCCGCAATTCCCCGGCTCTGGGCCCAAACCCGTTGACGTCACCGAATCCCGTGGGATCGACCGTGGCGAATGTGGACGACGCGACCAACGAGAATGGAACCCTGAAAACCACCGAGGGTTGGCCGCGATACGGATATCCGAACCCGATAGCCCAGCTATCCCAAGCCTCTGGCGGCAACTCCGGGGTTCGATAGGCCTCGGCGCTGAAAAGCGCGTTGTGATCCCCTTCGACGTTAACTTCCACCCACGCAACATAGTCGGTGTCGACCCAGCTATCAGGAATCGTAAAAGGGATCGACTGTTCCTGATCCGCGGGCGGAGTCGCCCGCGTGACGGTATCGATGTCCGGCATGACTTCGCGCACATGACTGGCGTACGTCGCGGCATCGGGGTGATCGATGCAGGACGCGCTGCTCGCACAGCCGGCCCCGTCCCTGCGCGGCGGATACAGGGACGTCGGTTCAAGCGCCCGCATCATGCCGGCACCCACCAGCTCAATCGGCTCCGCGTATCCGCTCACGACGTCGGCGGCGGTCAAAAAACGCCCCTTGTCACTGGAAAAGACGCTCGCGCACGACACGGCGTCCAGCGCCGCCTGGCGCGTCGTCTCGGGTTTGAACGACAGACAAAAATAGGATTCGATCGAGGAGTCCGACCCGCCACAACCGGCGTTCGAGGCGCATCCTTCGAACGTTCGGTGCTGGAAAATGACCTGTTTGAACTGCGAGGCGCCGGGCGCCGCCGCCCGCCGGTGTGCCCACACGGGCAAGACGTCCAGGCGCCGACCGTACGGCCAGCGGAACCCGCTGTTCATCTGTGACGCCCCGGGGCGATTGCCGATTCCGTAAAGGCCCACGGCCTGAGTGAGGAGCACCGTTCCCATGAACGTGCCATCGGTCTTTTCGATCCAAAGAGCGATCTGGGCACGCCCGGTTGGCGTGAAACGGAACTGGACGGCGCGCGGCAGTGCGAGCGCTTCGGCACGGACGGCAACGTCGCCCACCGACAGAATGGTCGAAACCATGACGGCGATCCGTGCCGCAGTTCTCATTCCCAGGACAGTATAGGAGGCTGTTCTGTCGGGTTCCATCCGAACGGTGGACAGAACCCCACAAATCGCCGCAACTTCGCCCGTGATATAAGGTGCCATGCGTATCGGGATCGATCTCGGCGGCACGAAGATCGAAGGTATCCTCCTCGGCGACGACGGCAGCGAGATTCGCCGGGATCGCATCGCGACCCCCCACGGTGACTATGACGCGGTCCTGGAGGCCATCGCCGACTTGGTGGCACGGCTGGCGGTCGTCGTCGCGAGTGTACCCGGAACGAAAATGCCCACCGTCGGTGTGGCCACTCCCGGATTTCTATCGCCTCGCGACGGGGTGATCCGCAACTCCAATCTCGCCGTGCTGAACGATCGTCCCGTTGATCGGGATCTCTCGGCACGAGTGGGCCGTCCGGTTCGGGTCGACAATGACGCGAACTGCTTCGTGTTGTCAGAGACGGTCGATGGCGCGGCAACGGCGCGGCCGGGGGAAGTCGCGGGCGGCAAGGGTGACGTCGTTTTTGGGGCCACCTTGGGCACCGGGATCGGAGGGGGTCTGGTCATCGACGGCAAGGTCTGGGGAGGGGCGAACGGTAGCGCCGCTGAGTGGAGCCACACCACTTTGCCCTTCTTGAGGTCGGAGGACGGGAACGGGGGCGGATGCCCGATGTGTGGGTACCCCTGTATAGAGGCGTTTCTGAGTGGGCGGGGCATGGCGTGGGACTACGAGCACGCCACGGGCAAGAAGCTTTCGCCGCCGGAAATCGGAGATCGTGCGCGTCGCGGTGACCCCGATGCCACCGCGACGTTTGACCGCTACGAAGACCGGCTCGCGCGGGCACTCGCAAGTGTCGTCAATTTGGTCGACCCACGCGTGATCGTGCTCGGAGGCGGCATCTCAAACAACCTGCGGATTTTCGAAAGCGTGCCCCGAATTTGGGAGCGCTATACCGTCGCGAAGGGGTTGGCGACCCGGCTGGTACGAGCGCTCCACGGAGACGCGAGTGGCGTACGCGGGGCGGCTTGGCTCTGGCCGGCCGACCCGCAGTGACTCCTGCCTCGTAGCCCTTCGCCCGCTATTCTTCCGCGGCAGCGACGGGGGAGGCTAAGGATCCCGACACATTGGCGATAACCATGGACGGCGGCAAACTCAGGTCGTCGGTAACCTCGTCGACGTGGACGGACAACCGCTTGTACGCGCCGAGGCCCGTACCAGCGGGAATCAGACGGCCCATGATCACGTTCTCCTTCAATCCGCGCAGGTAGTCCACCTTGCCGCAGACCGCCGCCTCGGTCAGCACCTTCGTCGTTTCTTGGAAGGATGACGCCGATATGAAGCTCTCCGTGGACAGCGACGCCTTCGTGATACCGAGCAGCAACGGCTCGCCTTGCGCGGGCTTCGCGCCCTTGACAATCACGCGCTCGTTCTCCTCCTCGAACACGTACTTTTCGACGTGTTCGTCAACCAGGAAGCCGGTGTCGCCCACGTCGATTACGCGCACGCGCCGCAACATCTGGCGCACGATCGTCTCGATGTGCTTGTCGTTGATCTTGACGCCCTGGAGCCGATAGACCTCCTGCACCTCGTCGACCAGATACTTGGCCAGAGCTTTCTCACCCAACACGCGCAAGATGTCGTGAGGATTCGACGATCCGTCCATCAGCGGCTCGCCCGC
>JADGRC010000478.1 GCA_017881245.1 Pseudomonadota bacterium | reverse complement strand
TCACCAGCCGACGTCGAAAAGATTTTGGGCGGAAACGTTCTGCGGGTTCTCGAGGCCAACGAACCGCGCTGAACCGCAGTCCGCCCGGCCCTGAGCCAATTTCGGCGGGAGGCGACACTGTCGTACACGGGAAGTTTTTGGGCGGGACGGCGCGGGTGGGACCGCGACGGGGCGCTGGCTTAGTGAGGAGCCCTCCGCCATCAAGCCACGGCGAACAGAAACGGGAATAACCATTTCTAATCGACAACTTACGTCAAATTCGATTCCCCTCGTGAAGAAATTCAACTCATCGTTGGAGCCACAAAGATGTTGATGACCAAACGCCTGCACCTTCTGTTCTTTTTCGCCTTCGCCGTTGGCGCCGCGTCCTGCGCGCCTTCCTCGGGAAATTCACCCGTCGGAACCGGCGGAACCCAAAGTTCCGGTGGGATTTTCGGGTCGGGTGGGGCGGTGTCAGCTTCAGGTGGTGCCAGCGCGAGCGGCGGTGCCAGCGCCAGTGGTGGTACCGTCGGATCCAGCGGTGCCGACACGGGCGGCGCAAACACGGGTGGTGCCACTGGCTCTGGCGACGCCGGCCACGGTGGTTCGGCTCCAGCCGGCGGCGGCGGATCCCAGGTCGGCGCCGGAGGCGCGACCGCCGGTGTGAGCGGCGCAGCCGGTCGAGCAGGTACCGGCGGCTCCGCCGGTAGCTCGGTCGCCGATCCCGGAATCGACGGCGACGGCATGACCACGATCAATTCGCCCTTCAAGGCCGCGCCAGAGTCCGCCACGATGGCCGGCGTCGCCAAGGGCACTCGAATGACCTTCATGATGTCCAACGCGGCCAGCAAGTACTACCCGGGGGGATCGCGACAGATCACGGTCTACATTCCCGTCGGCTACATCGCCAACACCCCGGCCCCGGTCCTGGTGGTTCAGGATGGGACGCAGTACGGCCCCGAGCTGATGACCGTCATGGACAATCTCATCGCCGCCAACAGGATTCCCAAGACGCTTGGAATCATGATCAATCCCGGAACGAATCGCAGCGGAGAATACGACACGGTCTCGGACGTGTACTTCAAGTTCGTCACGGAAGAAGTCATTCCCCTGGCTGAGACCACAGCCAAGGTGAAGGTCACAACCGATCCCCAGGGTCGTGCGGCGATGGGCGGCAGCTCTGGCGCACCGGCGGCGATGGGGATGGCGTGGTTCGGTGATTTTCTCCGCCTGATGACCTATTCGGGTACCTTCGTTAATCTGCAATCCAGCACAATGTATCCGCACGGCGCTTGGGAGTATGGGGAAAACCTGATTCCAAAGGCAGACGTGAAGCCGGGGTTGCGTATCGCCTTGGAGGTCGGCTCGATGGACAACGGCTCCACCGAAACCGCGGCATCCTTTCGCAACTGGAGACTCGGCAACGAGGCCTTGGCGGCCGCCTTGATGGCCAAGGGGTATCACTATAAATTCACCTACGCGGTGGGCGCGGGCCACGTCGATGGCGGCGTCAGAAATCAAACGGAGCCGGAAGTCATGGAATGGCTCTGGCGCGGTTACCCGAAGTAGTCTGACTCGCCCAAAATACCGGGGCTCGTATTTCGATCCCGTCGACCCGGCGTAGCCGCGGCTCGAGACCGACCACCACCTGGTGCTTGAGCAGGCTCTCCCTCTCTTCAAGCACGCAGGCCCCGCCGATCCCGCCCCGCCCGCGGCGTTCGTCGCCTCGACGTCACGCCACACAACGGAATGACCCGTGATCGCAGATTGCTGGCGGGAGACGGTTTCCCCTAGAATGCGCCTTCCACCCCCCGGGAGGACCTGCGGTGACGGCTCGCCGAGCCGATCGTAGCCGCGGGATCAAGAACGGGAGAGACCGCGAAGGAGACGACATGAGCGACGAAGGCAAGCGGAAAACCGACCTGGCGGGGCAGGCTGAGCTGACCGGGCTCGACGAGATTGGCCGCCGTGGACTCTTGGGCGGGGCCGGGCTGGGGGCGCTATTTCTGGCGGCGTGCAGGCGCTCGAGCGGCGACGCGCAGCCGGGAGCCGGAGCGGCGGGGAGCACGTTTGGCAAGCCTCTGAAGGCGGCGTTCGTCAATGCGGGCCTTGCCAACTCGTGGCCGGCGCAGGGCAAGGCGGCCACCGAGCAGTGGGGCAAATGGTTGGGTGTGGACGTCATCTGGTACGACGGCGGCCTCAGCATCGACAAGCAACGGAAAGCCGTCGACGACATGGCCACCAAGAACTGGGACTTCGTCGCCATTCAGGCCTTCGGCATCGACACGCTGGTCGATCCCGTCTCGCAGATGATCGGCAAGGGGATCCCAGTGATTCAGATGGATACCATCATCGCCAAGGACGATCCCGGTATCCTCACCTTCCTCGAGCCCGACAACGTGGCCATGGCGGAAACCGTCACCGAAACGTTGTTCAAGGCCATCGGGGGAACGGGCAACGTGATCCACACGCAGGGCGCACTCGGGCACAGCGGCGCCAAGAAACGCGCCGAGGGTTTCAAACGCGCGCTTGGTCGGTACCCCAACATCAAGCTTCTGGCGGAGGACAGCGCCGAGTGGGACGTGAACAAGACCGCCAAGCTCTGGGAGGATTATCTGGTCAAGTTCCCGAAGATCGACGCGGCGTTCTTCCACAGCGACGACATGGCGCTGGCTGCGTCCAGGGTGATCAAGAACGCCACCCGCGAGGTCAAGCTGGGAAGCGTCGATGCAATGCCGGAGGCGATCGAAGCGGTCAAGGACGGCCGGCTGCTGGTTTCCGTGCGCAACTCGTCGGTGCGCATCCACTGGGGCGCGCTGGTGATTGGCGCCATGGCGGCCACCGGCGTCAAGGGCATTCCCAAGTACATCCAGATCGACGGTCCCGTCGTCACCAAGGCGATCGCGGAGGGCATGGCCTTCATGGAAGCGCACTACCTGCTGTGAGCGCCGCGGCCGAGCCCCTGCTCACATTGCGCGGCGTCTCCAAGCGATTCGGCGGCGTCTGCGCGCTCGACAACGTGGACTTCGACCTGCAGCCGGGCGAGGTCCATGGGCTCATCGGCGAGAACGGCGCCGGCAAGAGCACGATGATGAAGTTGCTCGCCGGCGTCTACAGCGAGTACGACGGCGAAATGCGCCTTCACGGCGAGACGGTGCGTTTCGCCTCGCCGGCCGATGCGCAGCGTCGCGGCATCGGCATGGTGTACCAGGAGCTGAGCACCTTCTCGCATCTGACGGTGGCCGAGAATATCTTCGGGCGCAACGTCCCGACCAAACGCGGAATGGTCGACTGGGCCGGCATGAACCGTAAGTCGCAGGAGCACATGAACGCCCTGGGGTTGCCCATCGACGTCACGGTGACGATGGGCACGCTGCCGGTCGGCAATCAGCAATTGGTCGAGATCGCGCGCGTCGTGTTCAGCGGAGCGCGCAGCATCATCTTGGACGAACCGACCTCCGCGCTGTCGCCACCCGAAACGCGCCGGCTGTTCGAGCTCATGGCGACGCTGAAGGCGCAGGGCAAGACCTTGATCTTCATCTCGCACTTCCTCGACGACGTTCTGGAGGTCACCGATCGCATCACGGTTCTTAAGAACAGCCGGCTCGTGACGACGCTCCGAACCAACGAGACCAACAAGCACCAGATGGTCGAGCTGATGATCGGCGCCGATTCCGCCGCCCTCAAAGCGACCTACGAGCAGAGCGAGGGCAACAAATCGACTGGGGGCCGGGGCGCGCAAGCGGGCTCGGAGGCAGGCACGCAAGCAGGCACGCAAGCGGGCACGCAAGCGGGCGCGCAAGCGGGCACGCAGGCGGGCGCGCAAGCGGGCACGCAGGCGGGCACGGAGGTCCTGAGGGCCGAGAGGATCACGAAGCATGGCGCGTTCGCCGACATCTCACTGGCCCTGCACCAGGGGGAGATCCTGGGACTGTTCGCGT
>JADGRC010000065.1 GCA_017881245.1 Pseudomonadota bacterium | reverse complement strand
TGGCTGCCATCATGGCCTTCGACATCGTCATGTTCACCGGCCTCCTCTATTTGACCGGGGGGCCGTCCAATCCCTTCGGCTTCCTGTACCTCGTACAGATCGCGCTCGCGACGATCACGTTGCGCCCGGCCTGGACCTGGGCCCTGGTGGCCTTGGCGCTTCTGGGATCGGCCGTGCTGTTCCTGTGGCACCGGCCTTTTCCCACCGACGTCTCTCACGCCGCGTACATGAACATGCACCTGCGCGGCATGTGGGTCGCGTTCGGAGTGGCGGCCGCGTTCATCGTTTACTTTCTGCTTCGCGTGCGCCGCGCGCTGGAGGCCCGCGAGACGGAGCTGGCCGCGTCGCGTGGACGTTCCGCGCGGCAGGAACGACTCGCCTCGCTGGCTACGCTCGCGGCGGGCGCCGCGCACGAGCTGTCCACCCCGCTTGCCACGATCGCGGTCGTCATGAAGGAGCTGGAACATGTGGTCGCACGGGTGACCGGAAGCAGTGGCGACGACGCTCTGAAAGACATCCGCTTGGTGCGCGAGCAGGTCGATCGGTGTCGCTCAATCCTGGAGAGGATGTCCTCGGAGGCGGGCACCTCCGTCGGCGAGGCCTTCGTAGCCACGCCCGTGACAAGCGTCCTGACGACCGCCTTGGCCGGCCTGTCGACACGGGTTTCGGTCCGGACCGAGATCGATGCTGACAACACGACGACGCGCGTGCGCGTACCGCCGCGTGCGTTTTCCCAGGCGCTCCGCGGGATCATCAAGAACGCACAGGAGGCGTCGGCCGACGGTGGGCAGATCGTTCTGCGAGTCAGCGCCCGTGCCTCGGGTGTGCGCTTCGAGATCCGCGACGCGGGGACCGGTATCTCACCGGGCATTCTCGATCGCATCGGCGAGCCCTTCTTCACGACGAAACCGACCGGACACGGCATGGGCCTCGGTGTGTTTCTCGCGCGTGCGATCGTCGAGCGCCTGGGTGGACACATGCGCCTCGATTCCGCCGTCGGCGTGGGAACAACCGCCGTGCTGCAACTGCCCGCGAGCTCCATTGAACCGACCGCTGGACGGGCCGCCGCGGTGGGAGCGTGATGATCTCCGGATCACCGCCTTCCGGGGGCGGGCGGTCGATCTCCGGATCACCGCTGTCGGGGGACGGGCGCTCGATTCTGCTCGTCGACGACGACGAGGCCTTTCGCGAGCGACTGGCCCGGGCGCTGCGCCTGCGTGGCTTCGTGGTCGTGGCAGCCGGCGATCTTCCCGCCGCGGTTGCCGCCGCCAAGAGGGAGCCGCCGAATTTCGCGGTCGTCGACATGAGGATGCCGGACGCCAGTGGGAAAGACGTGATCGACGCGATCGTTCCGCTATGTCCCAAGACCAAGATCGTCGTCTTGACCGGATACGGCAGCATCGCCTCGGCGGTTGAGGCCCTGCATCGTGGGGCAAATCACTATCTCAGCAAACCCATCGACGCCGACCAATTGACCGCCGCCTTGCTGGGTCTGGAGAGCGAAGCGGCGGGACCGGCGTTATCCGCCGGAACGCCCTCGCTGGCGCGCGCCGAGTGGGAACACATTCAACGGGTGCTGGTCGACGTCGAAGGCAACGTCTCCGAGGCTGCGCGGCGACTGGGGATCGCACGCCGCACTTTGCAACTCAAACTGAAAAAGGACCCACCCCGCACGTGACGGATCCCCCAGGCTTGCCGTCAGCACGGGTCAGGCCCGTGCGAAAGCAGCGAGGTGCTCCCGCGGTTTCACGCGATTCGCGCCCCCTGGCCGTCTGCCTTTCATCGGCCTGCGAAAATTTGATGCAGCGCGAACGTGGAAATGGTTCGTAAACTAGCGGGCAACTCATGCCAATGGAAATTGATTTGTCGACCCGCCACTTCGGAATCTGTCGCACATTGCCCCTTGGGTTGATTGTCGCTCTGGCGGGTGCCGGCGCCGGTTGCAGTTCGTCCGCCGGCGCCCACCTCAGCTACGACAGCGGCGTCGGGGGTCCCGTCACTGGTGCTCTCGATAACCATTGCATGGGTGTGGACCCGATCATCGTGAGCCAAGCGTCGTGCCACCCCGCCGCGTCGGACGCGGGAGTCGCCGAGCCCGATGCCGCGGCCGGTGACGACGCCGCGGCCCCCGAGCCGGAGGCGCCCGTCCTTTACAACGCCGAGGGCGATGACGACGACTGCAAGTACCACGTGAAGATCATGGTGACCGCCGCCAAGCAGGGGCAGAACGCCACGATCCAGGTGACCGTGACGTATCTGACCGACGGCAAACCGGTGACGGGAGCCTCGATCGACGTCGAGGCCTATCTCGCGGACAACGACACTCACGTGCTCCCGAACGGCACGAAGACGACCGAAAAATCGGGAACCGGTATCTACACTCTTGCGCCAGTGAAATTCGACGCCTCGGGACGTTGGGTGTTTCGCTTTCACTTCTTCCACAGCTGCTCCGACTCGGCCGAAGACTCGCCCCACGGCCACGCCGCGTTCTTCATCGACGTCGCGCCTTGATCGGCCTCGCCTGGTCGTAAACGTCGCGCCGCGACATAGGCTCAGTTGTTCATCGACCCGCAGACGATCCACGCGAAGATGGTCTGACGTTCGTCGGACGTCGGCTGCCTCTGATCGGCGGGCGGCATTATGCAGTTATTCAGTTGAAACTCGATGCCTGTGTGCTGGCGTTGAACTTCGTCATAGGTATCGAACGGGTGGTTGAACGAGACGCCGCCGGCAGTGTGACACGCCCCGCAGAGTCGACCCAGCAGCGGCGCCACGTCAGCGGCGTAGGTGGGTGCCGGATCGGGACAGACCGGCGGGACGTCATCTGGGCAGGTATCGCCCGTGAATTGAGGCTTCGGCCCGCAAGCGCCGAGCGCCAGAGTCGCGAGCAATCCGAATGCGAGTGGTCGTGGAAATCCCGTCGGAGGCCGACGATTCTGGGACGGGCCGCGCATCACTCGTCCATAATAGGTTACCAATGTCGCGGCGCACGCCCAGTGTGATTGGTGTCTTGGGGTTCGTGTCGATCGTCACGCTCGCGGGCACGGGGGGTTGTGGCGACAACCAGCCGACCATGCTCCTCGATCGCGTCGCCCTGATGGATCCCGCGACCTGCCAGACCTGTCATCCCCAGCAGTTCCAGGATTGGTCGGGGAGCATGCACGCGTACGCGTCCGAGGACCCGGTGTTTTTAGCGATGAACCAGCGGGCGCAGCGCGAAACCAATGGCTCCTTGGGTGCGTTCTGCGTGAATTGTCACGCGCCGGTCGCGCTTTCCGAAGGACTAACCACCGACGGACTCAACTTGCGCGACCTGGCTCCGAGCGTGAAGGGCGTGACTTGTTACTTCTGCCATTCCGCGTCCGCCGTCGCCGGGACGCACAACAATCCGCTGACGCTGACCGACACCGGAACTCTCTTTGGACCATTCCGCGATCCCGTGGCGGGGACGCCCCATCGGTCCTCCTATGCGCCGCTTTTCGATTTCGTCCGCGCAGAATCGGCGGCGGCGTGCGGCAGCTGCCATGACATCGTCAACCAACATGGCGCCGCCGTCGAACGTACGTTCGCCGAATGGCAGGCGTCGCTGTTCTCGGATACCAAGGTCGGACTGACGTGCGTCCGCTGTCACATGACCCAATCGCAAGGGCCCGCGTCGACCACGTCGACCGGGAAGATCCGTTCACTCGGAAGTCACGCCCTTCCGGGTGTTGACGTCGCCTTGACCGACTTCCCCGAGGTGGATGCGCAGACAAAACAGATACAAGATTTACTGGACAACACGCTGTCGGGAACTTTGTGCCTATCGGACGATCTGAAGATAGAGGTGAGCCTGGACAACGTCGCGGCGGGCCATTCCGTTCCGAGCGGCGCGACGCCCGACCGGCGCCTTTGGGCCGAAGTCACCGCATACTCCGCGGATCCCGTCACCGGCGAGCGGGTCGTCTATCAAAGCGGGGTTGTTCCCGCCGATCAGACGATCGACGTTGTCCGCGATCCCGATCTGTGGCTCGTCCGCGATTGCTTGTTCGACGACAATCAGATGCCCGTGAACATGTTCTGGGATGCGGCGAAGGTGACCGACAATCTGATTCCTGGTCCCGTCAAGGCCACGATCACGGACCCATCATCGTTCACGCGGTCTCACCTCAAATACGTCTACCCACCCTCGGGGACGTTGGCGGCACGGCCCGACCGCATCACGATGAAGGTCTTGGTCAAACCGATCGGTGACGATGTTCTCGCCGACCTCGTGGCATCCGGAGATCTTGCCGCGGAGATCGCCGCCCGCGTTCCACGATTTGTGCTCGGCCAAACCATCCTCGAATGGACGCCCACGACGGGTAAGCACCCGGTCGATGCCCAGACGCGTGCCCCTGTGCCGGGCTTGTCGTGCATGACGACCGCGGCACAATACTTGACCCTGCCTGACGTCGCCGTCAGCCATGCACGCTGCGCGCCCTGACCGGGTCAGCGCGCCCGCCCGTGGACGCCGTGGCCATCCAGCCAACCACGCCGCGTTCGACGCTATCCCCGGAACGTCACGTCAGCCCAAGTCCACGCAAGCGGGCCCTCAGGGGATACAGATTGGAATGACAGCCGTGTCGGTGGTGCCCGTGCCGACCATCGATCCGACGATGGTCATGGTGATGTTCCAGATTCCTGGCATATACAGATAAACCGGTTCCAAGGTGTATGTGCCTGGGCCACTCGGCGTGACCACGACGGGCCGCGTCCCGTGAGAAGGATGATCCGGCATCCGAGGCGTCACCGAAACGTCCAATTCGTCAAGCAGGGATCCGGTCGCGACTTCGTCGACGCGGATGATCCAGGTATTTTGTCCCCTCACGGGGGGGCCAGGGCTGCTGCTCAGCAGCTCGACGGCAAACACGCCAGTGCTCGACATGACCGACATGCCGGATTGGTAGGGCATCGCGCGCGCATCCGTCGCGCACATGTAGAAATCGCTGGAGGTACCCGCCGACGAGCCGCATCCGCCGATTCCCAGCAGGACCAACGCCGAAAACACGAGCGCCCGGACCATGATACCCCCTCGAAAGTGAGTTTGATCCTAGCACGCTCGGCCGCGGGACCGGCGAAGAGTCCCGCTTAAGGGTCAGCCGGCGGCCGCGGCGTCCTGCGTATCCGACTGGGGCGCATCGAGGATAGACGCATCTGAGGAGGCCGAGCCGTCGACCCCACCCTCGCCCGCACCCGCCGCGCCGCCTCCCCCACCCGCGCCCGCCGCGCCAACTCCCCCACCCACATCCCCTCCGATACCACCCCGACCGCCCAACCCAGAGCTGCCTGCAGTGCCCGCGGCCCCGGCCACGCCGCCGGCACCCGCCGAGCTCCCGACGGCGCCGCCCGTCGACACCCCAGCCGCACCGCCGGTACCGCCTGTTGTCCCGCCCGTTGAGGCAACCTCGGTAGAAGCGCAGATAACACCCGAACAGTGCAGACCCGTGTCACAGTCGGAATCTATTTCGCACCGATCGCCCGCTCCTTGCCGGCATCCAGCGACGCTCGCCGCGAAGGCGAGAAGCACACACAGGATTACCGCCGACGACGCGGACTCCGCGATTCGTACGAACTTAAACTCGAAATTCATTGCCAGCGGGTTAGCACGCCCGTGCCCAACTCGTCCACTCTCTGTGACCCGCAACCCCCGTCGACGGGTTGCCCGCCGCCGGAGTATCGCGTCGTCTCGCCTGTCCCAGCGATTTCGGCTACGTTCTTCGCATGCGCACAATCCGACGTTGGCGGCTTTCACGATCCGGGTCGAGCACCGCCGTGAGGACGTTCTTGGCCGCCGCGATTTTCGCGGTTTGCTCATTCTTGTTGCCGCCGACGGCGACGGCCCAGGAAACAAGAACAGCGGAAAGCACAGCGGACAAACCAGCGAACAAGACACCCGAAAAGACATCCGACCGACCAACCGACAAGACAACCGGCAAACCCGCACCCAAGACGCGTCCAGCGAAGCGACTGACCGCCTCCGAAAAGGAGGCGCGCGCTTTCCTGGATGTCGTCACGCCCCTACTGATTCCGGTCTCCACCGTCGAGGCCGACGTCGCTTGGTCCGCCGCGACCGACGTGACCCCTGAGCACACCGGGGCACGCATGGGCGCGGATCGGGCCCTGGCGGCTCTCGCGGGTTCGAAGGCGATCATCGAACGCTGCAAGACCCTGCTTGGCCACGAGAAGGAGCTGGACGACGTGACGGCACGCCAGCTGCGAAAGTTGTTGCTGGCGGCCGCCGAAGCGCCCGGGACTATCCCCGAGGTCGTCACGCGACGGGTTGAAGCCGAGGCCCGCCAGGCCGCCATCCAGGACGGTTACACCTTCTGTCTGCAGCCCAAGCCGGGCCAGGCGGGTACAGGCGGGGGCGCGAACGCCTGCGCGCGTCCCACCACGGCGAACGACATCGACGGCGTGTTGTTGAAATCGCGCGATCTTCCGGAGCGGCAGCGGACCTGGACAGCGTCGAAGGAGATCGGGCGTCCTTTGAAGCCTGGCCTCGCGGACCTACAGAAGCTGCGCAATCAGGTGGCGCGCGAGATGGGGTATTCGTCGTTCTTCGCGCTTCAGGTTGCCGACTACGGAATGACCGTCAAGGAAATGATGGCGCTGCTCGACGCGACGCTGGAAGCAACGAAGCCGCTTTACCAGGGACTTCATTGCTGGGCTCGGTACACGCTCGCCAAACGGTACAATCGGCCGGTGCCCGGCGCGATACCCGCGCACTGGGTCGGCAATCGCTGGGCACAGCGCTGGCCGGGCCTAGTCGAGGGAACCAGCCTCGATCAATATTTCAAGGGCTCGAACCCCGAGACCATCGTAAAAAGCGCCGAGGGTTTCTACACGTCGCTCGGGTTTCCGCCGCTGCCGGATTCATTTTGGAAGAAATCCGATCTCTATCCCGTGGCGCCGGGTCAGCCACGCAAGAAAAACAGTCACGCCTCCGCGTGGCACATCGATCACGAACAGGATGTCCGATCGCTCATGAGCGTCGAGGCCAACGAACAATGGTTAGGCACCGCCCACCAAGAGCTCGGGCACATCTACTCCTACCTGTCATACAGCCGCCCCGAGGTGCCACGGTTGCTTCGAGAAGGCGCGAACCGCGCGTTTCACGAGGCCGTCGGCGAGTTGGCGCGTCTTGCCAGCGAACAGACGCCGTATCTGCACAAGGTCGGCGTTTTGCCCGCAACCGTGAATCCCGACGCCCAGGCCTGGCTGTTGCAATCGGCGCTGGACGCGATTGTGTTCCTGCCGTTTTCGGCGGGCACGATGTCTCATTTCGAACATGATCTGTACGAACAGGAGCTGCCGCCCGCCGAATGGCAAAAGCGCTGGTGGGACTACACCGCGCGTTTTCAGGGCGTGATCCCACCCGTCGCCCGCCCGGACGACGCCTGCGACGCGTGCACCAAGACGCATATCAACGACGATCCCGCCCAGTACTACGATTACGCGCTGGCGTGGCTCATCAAGTTCCAGTTGCACGATCACATTTGCACCAAGATTCTGAAGCAGGACGTACGCGCGTGCGATTATTCCGGTGAGAAGGCCGTCGGTGATTTCCTGCGCGGTATTCTGTCGCTCGGGGCCACGCGCGACTGGCGGGCTGTCATCAAGGAGGCCACGGGCGAGGACATCTCGCCACGTGCGATGATCTCGTTTTACGCCCCGTTGGTCCAGGATCTGGCCAGCAAGAACACGGGTCGCGATTGCAGCTGGCAAAACTAGGTCTGTTCGCGGCGGCGGCTGGGATCGCCGCCATCGCGACGACGACGGCTCGCGGCATCGCTCCCCGGCCGACCGATGACCGGCTTTCGCGAACGCGGGATGACCGCCTCACGTTCCCGCCGCGAGCGGACGGAGGCGTTGGGCCCGATGCCGGCACCGCCGACGACGGGATCCCAGAACGAAAGCAACGCGGGATCGCGCTTGGCATGTTCGCCGAGGACGTCAGCTTCTCCTACGTCCCCCTCCTGCGAGAAATCGTCGCGCTCGGGGCCACGCACGTGTCGCTGATCGTTCCCATCTATCAGACGGACGGACGCGCGGCGGATTTGACGCTACACACGCGTTTCTCACCCACGCTGGAATTGATTGCGGACACGATTCGCGCGGCCAAGCGCGAACGACTGGAGGTCACGTTGTTCCCCATCATCCGGCTGGCCCGCCCGGCGCCCGGTGAGTGGCGAGGTACGCTTGCGCCGACGCGCCCCGACCGATGGTTTCGGGCCTACGGCGATCTGCTGGGCGATCTGGCGGCGGTGGCGGCCGAGACGGGCGCCACGCGCCTGGTCGTCGGCAGCGAGTTGTCCACGCTCGACTGCGATCTGGACCACTGGCGGCCGCTTCTGGAACGCGTCCGCGGAATCTTCTCGGGACATCTGGTCTATTCTGCGAACTGGGATCACTATCGCGACGCCAGCCTCCTGGATCTGGTCGACGAGGACGGCGTCGTGGGTTACTTCAGTTTGCGGGAAGGACCTTCCGCGCCCGCGACCGATGCGGCGCTGGAGGGCGCCTGGCGGCGGCACAAGGCCGACCTTCTGCGTTGGCACGCGGACCGAACACACCCGCTGTTGTTCACCGAGGTGGGATATCGTTCGATTGCGGGCAGCACCGCGGCGCCCTGGGACGAGAGCGCGGGTGGCACGCCCGACATGGAGGAACAACGCCGCGCCTTCTCCGCCTTCAGGCGCGTTTGGACCAAGAGTCCGGTCCTCGACGGCGCCTACGTCTGGAACTGGTACGGCTGGGGCGGCCCCGGCAGCGCCGGCTACACCCCGCGCGGCAAGCCTGCTGCCGATGAGGTACGCCGGCTACTCCAGGATTTGTGACAAGGCCCGCGACTGGCGCGACATGGCCTGGGGCCAGAGGGTCAAAGCCCACCGAAATAGCCACCGACTGTCGACGAGATGCCGATGTCCGTGGCCTTGGGCGCACTATTGCCCTCGATTTTGCTGACCAGCTGGGTTTCGAGGAAGGGGCCCGCACCGAGAAAGAGGTGAGACACCGGATGCCAGAGCAACGGGGCGAATAGGGAGAACGTCACGCCATATCCCGATACATCCCTTGCGCCCATGGTCTGGCTAAAATGCTCGTATCCGAAGCCCCCCCGAGCCCAGAGCGACACGGCGCTGGACAAGAACACGTTGTAGCCCACGCGCGGACCGAGGGTGACCGTCGTGAGGGCGTCGCTATCCTTCCGGAGCCCGAGGACACCCCCCACCGACACGTTGGTTGATACGAAGTAGTCGAGCGCGGGCTGGATCTCGTAAGTTGTGTAACTGCCCCCGCCCATGCTTGCACTCTGGCGAAGGATGCTGAATTTCATGTCGCCGCTGATGGCGATCTCCCCGTGCTCGCCAAAGTAACCCACGGAACCGCCCAAGACAGGAGGGCTGGAAGATCCGGGGGCCGGCGCGTCCTCGGCCAGCGCGCGACCACTCATCGATACGAATAGTAGGCATGCGGTCGATGCCGCGATCACCCGAGATCTGGTCACTTCGTTCATGTGATTCCTCCTTGTTTCCAGACGTTGGGCGACTCGCCCGCACTCACTCTAGAGACGCGGGCATCGAAATCAACAAAACGCCCCTTGTCAGTTGCGCATCATCATCGCCGCCTGGACCACGCCCCCGACGCCGCTGAAGAATGTCGGCGGAATAGTTAGGTCCAGTCTGAGCGATTGGCCTAGTGCGTCGCCCGCGGCGCCTCCAAGCAACGGCATCGGCGTTCGCATTGTGCCGCTCAGAGCCCGCAACCGGGGATCTTCTCCAACCAGCATCGCCAGCGACACCACTTGTCGCAAGTCGAGAAAATAGAACAGCGATCGAGGCCCGGCGGCCGCGATGGCGTCCGCGACCACGGGAGCGACGGGCGCCACGGATGACCGGCCCGCGACGACGGACCCAGTCTTTCTGACACGGCCCGCGCCGGCGATCTCGGCCATGCGCGCCTTTGCTCCCGACCCCATCGTCAATGCCAGGCGATCGCCGCCCACGACCGCGAGGAAGGCGTCCATCCCGCTCGTTCCAAGCAACTTTTGCACGGTGGTATTCCTCGGGCCGGGCGGTGAGAAACCCAACCTCGCGTGAATCACGCGCGCCTGCCCCAGGCTCTCCCGCCCCGCCGTCAAGATCTTCAGCGCCTTCGCGTCCAATCCCTCGCTTTGCGAGAGCGCCCGAAGGACGGCTGACAGAGACTCCTTGTCGCTGGCCAGCAGAGCCGCCTCTATCCGTGCCGCTCCGGCGGCGTCACGCGCCGGAAAGATGAGCTCCGACGACACGGCCGGCTGCACGCGTCCAATCATCGAGAACTGACCGGTCAGCCCCGCTGCCAGGGCGTCCAGCAACCGCCCCGCGCCCGCGATCGCCCGCGGTTTCGCCGCGTCGCCCGACAATCCGGACATCTCGCCGCGCGCGCGCGCCAGTTGTTCCAGCGTCGCGCTCCCGTAGGCCGAGGTCAACACGAGACCGGCGTCGCCGCTCGCCGCAGCCTCGCGCCGCAAGGCTGGATCGACGGCGATTGTGGCGGCTTCGCGAGCCAGTGCCTCCAGCTTTGAACCTCCCTTTGGACGCAGTCGCGCCACGACCGACGCGCCCCGCCCGGCATCCAGATCGAGCGCCAGCTCGGCCGAGACCACTTCACCCAGATAGTCGACCAGCAGTCGAACCTGACGCGTCCCTCCTGGCCCGAGCGGGCTCCCACCCGCGGCCGCGCGTTCCTCGAGCGTGCGGCGAAGGGCATCGAGCGCGACATCGAGCCCGGTCCCGGCGGCGCGCGCCAACATTTCGGGATACAAAACCAGCGAGAGATCGTCCTTCGTCTCGCGCCGGGCCTCAACCGCGAGGTTACCGGCGCGAACCAGGGCCTCGTCCGTGTCGGCAAATACGACCACCGTGCCCACCGGCAGGAACCATCCCCGATCACCCGCGGCGTTTTCTATCTGAAACGCGTCCCCACGACGCGACACGGTCCGGCCCAGGGTGCCGAGCAGACCGGCCAAGTCGCTCGGACTTCGGACCGCGAAGCTGAACGCGGCCAGCTGCGACGGTGCGCGGTCGCTGACAACCACGGCCCCGGCAATGGGCGCGCCGAGGTCGAGGTGCCTTGCCACTTCGGGCGGAAGACCCGCCTGTCCGAGCAGCATGTCGCGAACCCCAGCGGCGTCCAAGGGCAGCGGCGACGCCTGCTTGACCAAGGCGACGCCAGTCGACAGCGACCGATCCAGGGAGGGAATGACGAAAGTCGCGGCCAGCCCCGTCCGCGCCACATCGGCTGGTACGAGGGCCAAGGGCGGGGGTTCCACGTGAGGCGGCGGCGGATTGATCGCCATCATCGCCGTGTGGGGAGGCGGCACCGGATGTGCGCATGCCCCCCCCAACGCGACGGCGATCAGAGACAGCCTCCTGCGAGAAAGGAGCCTCATGGACAAGGAAGGAATCATCAAGCCAGAATACTTCGCGGGACGACGAACGGGAAACCGCGCGGGCGCGGGCGCGAGATAAGCCAGGTGAGCGTGATCGTGTGCGGGACATGAACGTCGTTCTTTCGCGCCCCTGGTTCCCTGGTCACGAAGTTGCTAAGCGAAGCCGTCGTTTGTTAGCGTTCGCATGTTCATGTCGACGAAGAACGGGGGCCGGCTCGCTGCGGCCGGATTGGTGATGGTCTTGCAATTGTCGGCCTGCTCCTCGTCTTCTCCCAGGGATAAGAACTGGGACAGCGGGATTGGCAGGAATTTCGACGCCACCGGTGCCGGCGGAATGGCCGGAACCGGTAGCGGCGGGGCCGCGGGCGGTGGAACCGGCGGCGAAAGCGATGGCGGCGGTGGACAAGACGGCACGGGCGGCGTCTCTGGCGACGGCGGAACATCGACGACGGCAAGCGGTGGCAACGGCGAAGGCGGAACACCGACGGCGGCAAGCGGTGGCAATGGCGGAACGTCGACGACCGGTGGCGTTGCTGGTTCCACCACGAGCGGCGCGGGCGGTGCCACCGGCGATTCTGGCGGCGGCGGAATCTCGAACGCGACCGGCGGAGCCGGGGGCGGGCCATAGCCGCGTCGAAACAATGGACGGCGGCGACATGAACGCTCAAGATACGGTCGACTTTGACGATAGCCGTCGGACGATAGCCGTCGATGGATAGGCACAAGAAAATGGGCGGAGGCGCACCCTAATGCAGGTCGTATGCGGGAACTGTCAGCTTAGTTTTCAAGCACCCGATGGTGCGACCGGGTTGGTTTGCCCCATCTGTCGCAGCCCGTTGCGCGCGGCCGACGCGCCGGCCGAAACGGCGGTCGATACCGCGCCACAGACAGTCGATTGGAGTGGTGGCACCCTGGACGATCTGGTCTCAATCCTGAGCGGGCCTGCGTGGTCCGCGCGGGTTGAGGTCCTGCCACACAGCGGCGCCAATGCCATCGGCGAAGTTCACGTGATCGCCGGCGGCGTTTCGGAGGCCATCTTCGAAAGCAAATCGACCCACGACGCCATGGACAAGCTGCGCGCGGTCAAGAGCACCCGGTTTCGAGTCGAGCCGCGGCTCCCGAACCCCAGCGACGGCGATCTGACCTTTCCAGGACCCGCTCACGGCAAGTTGGAAGAGCGTCCCCTCGCCCATCTGATGCGTTACTGCGAAGACTACGTGCTCACCGCGGGTATCGAGGTCTGGCGCGGCAGCGAGAATTCGAAAGTGGACTATCGGCGCGGTGAGATCGTGGGCGTTACCGTCGGTGGCATCGATGCGCCCGAACGCCTGGCCGAGGTCATGAAGTGGTCCTCGGGCAGTTATAGGCTGATCGTCCCCAAGCTCAGCCTTCCTGAAACCGCCCCGAAAGCTGCGGTACCCACGGCGGTGGCCGCTCCGCGTGCGTTCGCCGCTCCGCAAAGCGCGGCCGCGGCGAGTAAGACCATATTTGGGATGCCGGCCCTTGATCCGACCGCCCTCGCGGCCGCGAACGAGAAGATCAAGGCGGTTCAGGCGCAGCAGCACGCCAAGGCTCCGGGAATGGCCCCCGCTCCGACGATCCCGCGACCGAGCTCGCCATCGGCCCCCGGGACGGCGGCGGGCACCACGGTCCCGATCGCCGATGTAGCGGCCCAGCGCCAAGGGGCGTCCGCCGCCAAAACGATCGTCGGCGTGCAGGCGCCCTCCGCCGGCGTGACACCTCCGGTCAGCGCCCCGGCCGCCGTCGGACCAAGCTCCACCACCTCCCCCCCCGTGGCCGCATCGCGACCTGTTACGACGGCCCCACCGGTCGCCGAGCCACCCAAGTCTGGCAAGCCGGCGGCGGCACAGCCGTCCGCGGCAGCGGCCCGATCCGCCCAGCCGACGGTCGCGGCGACGACGTCAGCCACGAGCCCCGAGGCCGATCGAACGATCCCCACCAAAACCGCCAAGCAGAAACCCGCCGAAACACCGGTCTGGACCTACGTCGGCGTGGGTTTCGTTTTTGGCCTCGCCCTGCTCGGCGTCTACCGATTAGTCATTGTCCTCGCGCATTGATCGGGGGCGCTCAGGTGTTCGCGCGCATCGCCGAGGCTTACCGCCGCACGCGGAAACCGAAAGATCTCCTGTGGAACAAGTTCGTCGCGCGTCCCTTGGCGGCCGTGTTGCTGGTCCCGCTCGAGCGCGGCCCCGTGACGCCCAATCAGATTACGCTCGCCACGCTGGTGGTGTTTGTCGTCGCCGCGGGAATCATCGCGATCGTGCCCGGTTGGGCCGCCCTCATGGTGGGTGTCGGGATCTTGGAATTTGCTTACGTGCTCGACTGCGTCGATGGCCAACTCGCGCGCCTGCGCGGAACCTCCACGCCGATCGGCGCGCATCTAGACTTTTTGATGGATGAACTGAAGGCGTTTCTGTTGGTGGCTTCGGTGGGCGTCCGCCTATGGCGTTCCGACGGACAGACGCGCTGGCTGATCGAGGCCCTGGTCGCGCTGGTAGCGGTCGCTTCGGCCATCAGCTTGACGACCTTTCTGCGCCGCCCGGAGTACGCCGCCGCCACGGGCGCCACCGTCAATCGCGGCACCGGCGACTACGGTGACGGATTCGCCAGCGCCGCACCACGACCGTCGCCCGGATGGTCGCCTCTGCGCACCGTCGAAGCCTTGGGCAGCTTCATCGTTCACTATCCCAGCTACATATTGTTCGTGGCACTGGCGAATCGGATCGATGTCTTCCTGCACGCGTATCTGATCGTGAACGCCGCGCACGTCGGGCGTTCCCTGCTTATCGTGACCTGGAAACTCGGTCGGAGAACCGCGTGAAAGCTATCATCGTGGCGGCTGGCCGGGGGCGGCGCCTGGGTCCCGAGACGGCCGACATCCCCAAGTGCATGGTGGAAGTAGCCGGGCGCCCTATCCTGCACCGGCAGTTGGAGGCGCTCGCCCGCGCCGGAGTCACGGATTTCGTCGTGGTACGCGGCTATCTGGGGGATCGCATTGTCGCACCCGGGTTTCCCCTACGGTTCATAGAAAACCCTGATTGGGCCAACAACAACATCTTGGCGTCCTTGTTTTTCGCCGCGGACGAAATGAACGATGCGTTCGTGTTCTCGTATTCCGACATTGTCTTCGCACCGGCGTACGCGACCGAGATCGTGCAATCCGCGGGCGACATCGCGCTGGTGATCGACCGGCGGTGGCGGGAAACCTACGTGGGCCGCGCGCAACATCCCATCTCCGAGGCGGAGCTGGCGTCGGTCAAGCAGACGGAAATCGGTCCCGTCGTCAGTCGCGTCGGCAAAACGGTCGTATCGCCCGACGCGGCGGTGGGTGAATTCATCGGATTGGCAAAATTCAGCGCGGCGGGCGGCGCCGCGTTGAAACGGGTCTGGGACGACGCCCTCGCGTTGGGGCTCGATCAACCGTTCGGTCGTGCCGCGCGCCTGCGCCAAGCCTATTTGTCGGACGCCCTGAACGCACTGGCGGATCGAGGAACGCCTCCTCTATCGCCCCTGTTCGTGGACGGGCGTTGGCGCGAGATCGACACCGAGGAAGATCTCGCCCGAGCCCACGCCGTCGTCGACGGCTGGTCGTGATCGCGCGAACGCGAGCCTGAAGGCGCGCCGAACATGCCACAACCAAAAGATGTCACGCACTGGCTCTACCGGCTGTCGGTCGAGGAATGGCTCGCGGCCGCCGAAACCGAACTGCGGCACTGCGCCGATACCTTGCGTCGCCGCGCCTTTCGCCCCGGCGTCACCCACGCCCGTCGCGCCGCCGGCATGGCCTGGAACGCGGTGCTGATCCAGACGCTCGACGAACGATACGGACGCAGTTACATGGAACACGTCACGGCCCTGGCAAAAGACGAACGCGCTCCGGATGAATCCCGGCGGGCGGCGCAATATCTGAGAGACACGCCGCCCGCGCCTCCC
>JADGRC010000477.1 GCA_017881245.1 Pseudomonadota bacterium | reverse complement strand
GCGGCGCGAACACGGGCGGCGCGAGCACAGGCGGCGCGAGCACAGGCGGCGCGAGCACTGGTGGCGCGAGCACAGGCGGCGCGAGCACGGGCGGCGCGAGCACTGGCGGCGCTGGCACGGGCGGCGCTGGCACGGGCGGTAGCAGCGACAACCTGACCTGCATCATGGGTCACGACCAAAGCCCCTCCGGCGCATGTACCACGTGCACCGAGTCGTTCTGCGATCCGAGCACGGATGGATGTTGCACGGGCGGCTTCAATGCAGCCGATCTCGCGCTCTGTCAGGCGGCCGTCTCCTGCTTCAAGAACAAGGCCTGCACCTTGGGTGGCGATCCGACGAACTGCTTCTGCGGCAACTCGACAAGCTGCCAGACCGCTCCGGCGGGCCTCTGTGTCACCGAGGTCGAAGCCGCGGCCAAGGCAGTAGGGGATCCGGCGACGTCATTCGCCAGGTTCGTGAATGGGGCGTTCCCCATTGGTCGCGCGGTCAACCTGTACACGTGCCGCGCGGGCGTTTGTCCGACGCAGTGCCCAGCACCGTAGCTAAGCTAGGCGACCGACTGGAATTCATCCAGGTTGGGAATTCCAGTCGAATCGCCTGACTTATAATTCCCTTGGACCTACGAATCGGGCGTCAGTCAAGAACTGACGCCCGATTTTTCTTGTACTAGCGGGACGATCGCAAGAGCGCGGTCGCCACATATGGTCGTTCAGCAGGTTCGCTTGGGAGGATCGCCATGAAACGGAATTCGAATTGTCGAGCCGGTACCGGTTTCAATGTTGCTCGCGGGCTGACGCTCGTGACCCTTGGCATTCTTCCGCTTGCCTGTGACTCATCGCCGGCCTATCCCACCCGCGACGCCTCGGCGGACGCGAGCAAAGAGGGTGGTCCGGTGTACATCAACGGTTCGTTTGACAATTGTCCCGACGTGTCGCTGGTCGCCTCACCCAGCCACGCCATCGCGGCCGGCGAGATCGGCGTCTCGGCTCATGCGACCGATCCTGAAAAGGATCCACTAACCTTCCAGTGGAAGGCCGACTCAGGCACGTTCGCCGACCCAACGGCACAGGAAACCACGTTCAACTGCCCGCAGACCAGCACGCCCACGATCACGCTGAACGTTTCAGACGGCAAGTGTGTGGTTACGCAGTCCGTGACGGTTCTGTGTACCCTGTTCGACGGCGGCGTTGTCGATGGCGGAAGCGCCGATGTGGCCCCGGACGCGAAGATGGGTACGGGAGGCGCGAGCGGGACGGGCGGACGGGCAGGAACGGGCGGTGTGAGTGGCGGCGCTGGCGGCGCGATCAGCGTCGGCACGGGCGGCAAGGTTGCGACCGGGGGCGTGATCGGGAGCGGTGGCGGGGCGCTCGGCAGCACCGGCGGCGTGACGGGAGGCGGTGGCGTGATTGCTGGCGGTGGCATGACCGGCAACGGCGGTACGCTCGCCGGCGGCGGCATGAACGGCGGTGCCGGCGCTGTGACGGGAGGAGGCGGCGGCGGCGGATCGGGCACTGGTGGTTCGACCAGCGGAAGCGGTGGCGCGATTAGCACCGGAGGTATCGCCGCGACGGGAGGCATGATGAGCACCACGGGTGGCGCGACAGGCCGCCAGACCTGCGACGAGTGTACCCAGAGCGATCTTTGCGAAGGCGATCCGAGTGTCGGCTGCGTGAACGCGGCGAGCGCGGGCGACAAGCAGCTTTGTCAGGCCGCCTACGATTGCTTTATCGCAAAAGGGTGCCTCCAAGCCGGTGACCCGACGCCGTGTCTTTGCGGCACGGCCGGTCAAAACTGCACCCAGGACGGCGCGGCGAATGGTCCCTGCTTGGCTGAGATGGCCGCGGCCGCGAAGGTCGACGCGACCAAGAACTCGGTCATTTACGCGAAGCTCGTTGACTATAGAGTTCCGCTCGGGCTGGCCTCCAATTTAAGCGTATGTCAGGCCTCTAATTGTCCGCAGTGCGGAATTCCCTGATCTCTTCTGGTCGTTCGTTTGGCGGCCAAGCTCTTGCCCGTGCCGTGAGCACGTTTGCCCTGCGGTCGCCTACGGCAGAAGCTGACACGCGTCGTAGTACGGCGCTGCTTGCGACTGCGTGGCGGCGGTCTGAATGTAGCTGTACGCGGCCATCCCCGTGGTTATGGCGCCCCGAAGGTTCCAGGTCTCGATGTAGTCCTTGTGAAGATCAACTTCGGCGACCGATGACACTGAGTGGCTCCACAGAACCTTACCCTTGGCCAAGAAGTCCGGTGGGCAGTCCGGCATCTTGGTTTTTGTCTTGATCGCTTGGCTGGCGACCCAGGCCGCCGCCTTCGGGTCGGTCGGAGTCTTCAGGCACGCGGGATATAGATTGCCCTGCGTGATTCCATTTCTGACCATCCTTGTGTGGTCCAGGACCGGCGCGTCGGATGGGTAGCTGACAGTTCCCGCGGAAGAGGCCGGTCCGTCGGCGGCGTTGGCGAAGTACATCGCGTCAAGGGTCACCTGCGTCGGCGGGTCGCCCGGGCCAACGACATACACGCGCACCACAGGCGGGCTGAAATCCGTGCAGAGGTGCAGCCACATTTCTTTGTCGCCGTTCACCTTGATGAAGGGTGATAGGTCGGCGTTGAAGGGCGGGTAGGCCGTTGGTTCAAATCCGTTGGAAAACGTCGCGTACGCCGTGAAAATCTCCCCATCGGGAGCGGGCAATACGACCGAGCACAGGCCCTTGGCCAGGTTCAACATGTTCCCGGTCACTTCTTGCGAGCCGGGCAAGCGATCCAAGTGCGGCCTCGTCTGCCCAAGAATCGTGGTCGCCTCGACCAGGTGAATCACGTCCTGGGGAATTCTTTTCAGAGTTCCACCGAGGGTCATCCAAGACATGTACCGGGACGCCCAGAGAGCGGCCACACTCTGATCGTTCTTTTGGCTGAGGTCGAACGCCAACAGATTGGTTAAAGGCTGATCGGACGGACCGAACAGCCCCTCACGGAAGTTGGCTGGACGCGCCTCGCCGTCGGATGCCGCCGAAAGGAGATCCGCTTGTAGCCCCCTGCCGTCGGCCTTCGGTCCGTGGCAGTTGATACAGATGTGCTGATAGATGGCGGCGCCCGGGGCCATATTGAAGACCGCGGCGTCCGGAGCCGCCTTGGCATCGTCCATCCAGGCGGGTCGGTCGCTTCCCGAGAAGGAGGACACCTTCGGCTGGGACGCGAGCTTCTGCGCGCACTCGGGTTTGACCTTCCACAGGCCATAAGGCAATTCTGTGGTCGCGTACGCGCGCAGTTCGGGCGTAATCGTCGCGTCGTTGATGGCCGCAACCACGAGCTCCCGGGCGTGTTTCTTGTCCGCTGGAAAAGTCTTCGCCGTAAAACCGGCGGGGATCGAGGTATCGTCCTTTCTGCTGACCAGAATGTCTTGCCAGTCTGGGCGACGGGGCGACCAAGGTGGCGGGGGATCCGTCGGATCGTAGTTGAACCAATGGCTGTGATACGGAACGCCGATTGCTGGCTGTGCGTGTCGACCGAGATGCGCTGGATCGGCGGGCTGGTCGACGGCACCAACTTGATAGGTCAAGGGGTCTGGAAGATAGTCTGCCTTAGAGGCGGGCATGACCGGATCGAAAATGTCCGGGCCCAGAAGGTCCTGGCAGTACTGGTAGCGGACGCTCGCGTGGTACTCCGTTAGGCGGGCTTGTGCGTTCGCAAGCGCCTGCGGGTAGCTTGGGTCGTCTGGTCGCACCGCTCGATATGGTTGCGGGCTATCATCGTAGGAACCATCCACGCCCACGTGAGGAGCATCTGCCTGGGGTAGCTGGTCCTCGGAGGGGGGAGGCGACCCCGCAATCGTTCGTTCCGCGGGCAATCCGACCATCCAGTCGCCCATGATGCGCGGCACACGGCAGTCGAATCCAGGCGAATTCATCGGCATGTGGGGAAATGGAACGTAATCGTCGAAATAGGCAAAGGGCGTGTCGACGTTCCGATAGATGAGACTGCGCCAGGGGGCCGCGACGAAGGAAAGGCCCGTCTGCCGATCACCGCAGTAGTCATCGAGGTTGGAGGAAAATGGATTTCCGTCGAGGCTTTCGCATGACGACACGTAGCCATCCTGATCGACCAGATACTTGGGGGTCCAGGTCACCGCCTGTCCGGACACGAAGTTGACCACGTCCGCGCCCGTGTCCACGCGGAAGCCGGCGATATTCGCCACGGGATAGTCGCGCAGCGATGGCGTGATGTAGGGCATGGGAATCGTGCCGGTCGAGCCTCGAAAGCGGATGGGGCTCATCCGGTCGAGCGGGAACTCGAAGATGCCGCCGTCGTGCCCGTCGGGCAGGAAGTCGAGCACGGGCTTCAACTCGGGTTTGGTGATGCTGGGAAACCCGCGCGGGTTGTGGCAGTGGGCGCAGTTGCCGATCATGTACGCTTGCGCCGCGAGCTCCGCATCGGTACGGGCCTTCCGCGTACCTTGCGTTTGTTCAAGGGGCAGTACGTCCGCGGGCGACACCATGCCGGAGATGACGCCGTAGTCGATGAGCCGCTGAAGTTGGCTAAGCTCGTCGTCGCCCGTCGATTCGTAGGTCCCTCCGGTGCCGGTCGCGCGGCGCGCCACCTGCAGCGGGAAAAAGCCAAGGACGAAGTCCTGGGTGGGGCTGCCCATGTGACACTGCACGCAGCGAAACTTTCCGGGGATGGCGTAGTGCCTCGTGATGGGCGCCAGGGCCGATTGTAATCGGGATTCATAAGCTTCTCCCGCAGCCCCGGGCGGGACGTTGTCCACAAAATACGGCTGCTCGTCGGTGAAGTAAGTCCGCACTTGGTCCGCGAACGGCGTCCCGTCTCGGTAGGGCAGATCGCTCAAGCTCGCCGTGGTCTCGTCGTCGGTCCAGACGTAGGTACCAAAAAGAGCATTTTGTTGCGTCGTTCCGTCGGCGGCCACGGTGTCCGGGCGAGCCAGGATGACCCGCGTCTCCATCTTGCGATTGGTCGGCTGTCCCGTGCGATCGATGACCTTGCGGAAGAACGTCTTGTAAAAACGGGTGTTGGGTGGAATGTCGAAGGTCTGTGTCGCCTTGTCGAACTTGACGCTCTTGCCCTTCGGAACCCGGATGTGACGCAACTTGCCCGACCCGTCCGAGTAGAGCGGGTACGTGGGGACGTAGGCGATCACGCCCGTGGTTGCGAGCACCTCCGAGTCGAAGGTCGTCAGGTCCGTGTCAGAAATATTGCGTGGCAACTCGGTCGCGCCCGAGAAGAACGTGTCGAGAGATTCCATTTCGCCGGAGGTGCTCGCGGCGAACGTGGTCGGCGTCGGAATGCAGTTACCGAGATTCGTCATCGCCGCGCCCATCGTGGTCGTGAACGAATAGTCGGCCATGCCAGACGACTTGGTCGCGATGCTGGCGACCGTGAACGTGCCGGACGGACGGCCGGCCGCCAACCAGGGCTCGAGGTAGGCGACCAGATCGAATACCGGATCACCGGCCTGTCGCGTCGAGAACGGCCTTCCGGTCGGCGGGGGTGGCATATACTTCGTGGGGTCGTCGGTCTTGATGCGATCCAACCAGACCGAATCGCTGAACATCGCGATGAATTCCGTCTCGTCGGCGATGTGTCTGCCGCCGAGCGCCTGCTCGACGTGGCAGCCTCCGCAGACCGAGCGGAAACGTGCAAATAGATCCGACGTGTGAACGATCTCGACGCCAGCGGTCGATGCTCCCGGCGAGACCAGATCCACGCGCGGACGAAGATCTTCGGAAGCACGCGCGGCCGAACAGAGCGCCGCGGAGCGTGTCACGTTCGTGGTCGGAACGGCGGCATCCGTGAAATCCCCACCCTTGATTGAGGGCGGCGGCGCACTGTCGCAAGATGTCCACAGGGCCGTCACGATCAGCAGGACCCCTGTGTGCGCGGCAGGAAAACGTGATCGGCTCGGCATGTGAATCATTTCAGGTGCGCGATCGTGATTGAACCGAGCGCATAGCTGACATTCGACCATCCATCGCAGAGCACCGCTGACACGGCGATCGGACCGGCGGGCCACGACGACGTGTCGAGCCGCGTCGTGAACGAACCGCTCCGATCCATCTTCAGGGAGTGACCGCCGATGTTCAGGACGCCGACCACGGGATCGCCGTCGGCATCATCCACGACTGCCGAAAGATCGAGAGTTTTGTCGACGGGGACGCCGAGGGCGTCCCATTGGACGTCGTCGAGCCGGATCGTGGGCGGAGTGTTCGATCCTCGCGGGGCGCCCCGTTGCGGATCCGCGGTCCAGCGCAAGATGGTTTGCCATTCCCAATCGGCTAGAAATGGCGCCGGAAGCGGAGGCATGTCTGGTCGCATGCTGCCGTCGGTCGTGGAGATCGCGGTGGAGATCTGTGAAGCCAGGGCCTTGCCAAGCGTTACGTTCACGCCCATCCCGTTCGCGGCGTCGCCGCAGATCTCCGTTGTCATGTCGAAAAAATCGAATCTGTAACCCGAGCCGGCATTCCCCGCGTTGGCCCCATGGCAGTGCGTACACTCGCCCGCCAGGATGGGTTGGACGTCTGCCCAGGTAGGGTGCTCCGGAGCTTCTGGCGATCCGCAGCCGATCATCGTGGCCGCGCCGGTCGCCCAGGCGGCCAGGCACGCTGAAGCTAGCCACCTCGACCTTGAAAATCTCAAGCGCGGTCCATGCTGGTGCGGCTTACCCTTTCCAAGATGTTTCAACCTCGCCGGCCCCGTCTGGTCGTCGGGTTATAGCCGGCATCATGGCCCGCCCCGTGTGACAGGAGCGCAACATGTCGTCGTCGCTTTGGCGCGGGAGGGCGACGGGTTCAGTTGCAGGGCGCCAGGCGACCCGCCGTCGTGAGATCGATTGGCGCGTGCGCGGCCGACACGCTGCCGTTGGTTCCCCGGGGGATCTCCATCAGCGAGTACGTCGCGGCTCCCGAGCGGGCAAGGACCCAGACCGTGTCCGCCGCGTCATCCGTGAGCAGGGCATAAACCGACAAGACCGACGGAGGCAGCTGCAGCGTGCGCACGGGTGGTTCGCCGCCGATTGCGGTCCGGCCGAAGACGGTGATCAGATTGTTGCAGTTGCAACTGGTGAGAATCTGGTCCCGGAAGTGGTCCACTGCGATGGCCCAGCCTCCGACGTTGGTGTTTCCGGGCAGCCCCAGAACGCGCTTCGGAGGCATGTTTCCGTCGCCGCCAGTGATGTCAAAGGTGGATACACGCGAAAAATTCGCCGCCGGATCCGCACTCGCGGTGGCACCGACCAGAATTTCACCGTGGGACTTGTCGACCACCAATCCCGCGGAGTTTCCAAGTTGGGTGGTGCCGCCGAATATCTGGCGGGTTACGACGCCGCTCTGCCCATCCAACGCTAGGATGCCCCCGCCGGAGAGAAACAGGCCGGTGGCGGGGCTGTTTTGTGCGGTGAAGATTTCGGTGGTGCCCTCGGCGGCGCCCTTGGTGGTGTCGAGCCCGAGGAAAAATCCCCCGGGAACCGCTCCATTGAGGCTGCGCAACGCCGTGGCGGAGCCACTCGCGCCGAGGGAATAGACGTCGATGCGCCCCCCTTGGTTGACGACGAACATTTCGTCGGTCAGCAACGACGTAGCGATCGCGGTCGGAAAACCGAAGGTCGGCGTCCCGCCGAGCGTGCGAACGGGAACCGCGGCGCCGCTCTGGCTGGCGTCGAAGGCCAAGATTGAGTGAAGCTCATTGCTGTTCACGCAGATCTGCTTGGTCAAGGCGGTCGCGCTTGCGGCCACCGAAGGTCCACTGGTGCCTTCCAGGTTGCTGGCGGTGACCACGTAGAAGGAGGGCGTTCCGGACACCACCGCCAGATCCGAAAGGTGGGTGTCGTTGGTCTTGCCGACGCCCTGGAATGGCCCGGCTGCGTTTGAGCCACGAAGGACCTCGTATCCGGTGGCTCCCTGAGAGGCGGTCCAGGAGACCGCGATCTTCCAGCCACCCGGAACGGCGGCAACGCCCGTCGGTGGCGCTGGGAGGCACAGACCGGACACGCAACTGGTTCCCGCGCCGCAAGCGTGGCCACACGTCCCGCAGTTCAAGTTGGTGGTGATGGGGGTCTCGCACCCGTTTGCCGCCATTCCGTCGCAGTTACCGAGGCCCACGGCGCAGGATGAGATCGCGCAGGTTCCGCCGACACAAGCCGCCGTCGCACCGGGGATCTGGCAAGGCACGTGATCGGGAGCCGCGGGATTCGAACACGTACCCCCACCCGGGTTGCAGATCCCCGCGACATGGCATTGGTCGACAGGCACGCAGAGGAGTGGGTTGCCACCCACGCACCGGCCGCTCTGACAGAGGTCGACCTGGGTGCAGGGGTCTTGGTCGTCACACGCGGAGCCATCAGGAGCGGGCGGATTCCCGCAGGCTCCGGTTCCAGGATCGCAGACTCCCTGAAGATGGCAGCCATCGAGCGCCGCGCACAGAGCTGGATCCCCGCCCGCGCACTGGCTCTGCTGACAACGGTCCACCCGGCTGCAGGCGTTGTGGTCATCGCACGAAGTACCGTCGGGCTGCGTGGCGCAAAAGGGAAGACAAACGACAGCCGCCGTGACGAGATCCGCGCAGTTCCCATCGGTGACGGTTGCCGTCACGTTGACCACCCCCGGCGCCGCGCAGTGATACACGGTCTGCGGAGCCGACGCGTCGTCAAAGGTTCCCACCGGCGCGCTCCAAACATAGGTCAGCGGGTTGCCGTCGAGATCGTGCGCGACCGCCGTGACGTCTATGGCGTTTTCCCCCCCCACGGACATCGGCGCCGGCGTCGCGGCCAGGGATGTTATCTGCGGACAGAAATTGAAGGTGGCGTTGCCCATCACGCCTCCGAGATCGTTCTTCGTTCTGCACTCCAAGGCGATGGAGACTGGATTCGTGGTGCTCGCCGTTACGACCACGGGCGTCGAGCCCTCGCACGTAGTGTTGCCATCCAAGCTGGTGGCGGAAAGCGTGAAGCGGTATCCAGAGCCCACTGGCACGCCACTTAACAGGACAGACGCAGTAGCGCCCTGAGCCACGACGTCGATGTCGCCGGAGCGGGAGAATCCATTTCCGGTCAGTTCGAAATGCACGTTGCTGACGGCGACATTGGGCAATGAGACGGTCAGGGCAACGGACCCACCGACAGGGCCGTCCGGCAACCCCGCGTCACAGCCCGCCACGATCGTGGCCGCCGACAGCAAGCAGAGCAGCCCCGCGGCCGGTCGAACACGTGGCCGTCGCGTCGTTTGTCGTGACCGCGCGAAGGTTGGAATAGGAAACGGTGCCCACACTTTGGTAATCCCCGACGCACATTGTGTCCGGGAATGCTCGGGTACGCGCGCCTGCAATGTGACAATTGGGCAACACCATCGTCGACGAGGCTGGCCTGAACCGGCCACGTTCTCTGCAATGTCGCCACTTTGCGCGCTCGCTGGTTTTCGTCAGGGGCCACCCCTACCACCTACGGATCCCGCGTCCACCCCTGGCGCCCCGTCGCTGCCGCCGGCGGTGACCGAGCCACCAGTGCCGCCAACGCTGCGTCCGGGAGCACCACCCGTTCCCGCGGAGATGGTCCTGCACGTCGCGTCGCAGGTGCCAACGTTGGGTGGATCGCATTGTTCGGTGTTCTCGATGACGCCGTCGCCGCAAATCGGAATCCTTCTGCACATGGGGTCGCAGGTGCCGGGGGCTGGAGGGTCGCACTCCTCTCCGGGATCGAGGACTCGATTGCCGCACTCGGGCGGTACGCAGGCCACTCCGACATCGACGGCGTCGGTGCACCGGCCATCCGACACCGAGACGGAGACAGTCTGGCTACCCGCGACCGAACAGTTGAACGTGGTCTGCGAGGCCGCCGGCATCGCGAACGAGCCCCCGGTCGCCGTCCAGATGAATGAGAGGATGTCACCCACGTCGAGATCAACGGCGGTGGCGGCAACGCTGATGGTTCCGCCGAGCGGCGTCGATGCCGGCGAGACGACGACGGATCTTAGGCTCGGGCAGTTGTTCACGCCTCCCACCACGACAACGGTTCCTGCATCGGCGGCGGAGGCGCGGCACTGCATGAGCACGTTAACCGAGGTTGATCCCCCGTCGGCGATGTCGAAGTGGGCTGTTCCCGAGCAATTCGTCTGCCCGTCGGTCGACGTACCGGTCAACTTCACGGCGTACCCGCGTCCCGCTGGAAGGCCACTTAGAAACTGCGAAGGGGTCGCGGAAGGGTCAGCTACTGAGATGATACCCGTGATGGGAGTGATCCCGTTCCCCGAGATCTGGAAGTCCAGACGGGAAAAATTGATCTGATTGGACACGCGAACCGCCAGACCCACGGACCCTACAGGGCTGGGAGCGGGCGAAGTCCGCGCGCAACTCACGATTACACACAGTCCACACGCGGCAGCCGTCATCAGGAACGGTATCGTTGGTAGCCGAGGGACGCCATGCCGTGTCCGCACGCTCCACGGCATCATCCGTCTCCGGGGAGCGGGACGACGCCGCCAGCACAGCGACCGGAAGGCTGCGCGCGGACGGGTGGAGACAACTTCAGCGCGCTTTCCACGGCGGCATATTAGCGCCATGGCGGTCAACGGATTCGAACCGGTCGTGCATCGTTTGTGAAACAACATCCCGGGCCGGCTCTCGGTTGCGCGAGCGCCGGCGGTCGCCGCTACGCCTCTACCTCACCTTGAGCAGGACGTTGTCGAACAGGACCTGGGTCGGCAACTGTCTCAGTGGCTTTTGAATCACCAAGCGAACAGCCATGGACAGGGTTCCCGTCGTGGTCGGAACGAGCCCCTGAATTAGAAACCAGCCTTTCCCGCCAGACGCCACGAGCGGCGGCGCATAGGCCCCAATCATGGGTGACGCGCAGTTGGGGGTCGTGAAGAACTGAAAGGCAATGCCGGCGGCCGTTTCAGGTCCTTGGTCGATGGAAATCAGGGCCTCGGCGTAATAGTCGTAACTTGCCCCGCCGAGCGTGGGAACACACTGCCACGAACCGCCCACCGCCAAGCCCGTGGTATCGGATTGGCTGGCGTTCGTGATCGAGATGCAACCGGACATGGGCATGCCTTCCGCGTCGACGGGCAGAAATGCCTGTGCCGTGTTCAATTCGGGCGTCCAACTTGAAATACTCTGTCGGAAGTCTGGGTTCACGACCAGCGACTCCTTGCAGTCGAGCACACCGTTATGATCGAGGTCCGGACATTCGCCGAGTGGGTGCGCGTCCGTCGACTGTCCGTCAGGGCTCGTGTTGCCCGCGTCGGGCCTCCCCATCGCCGTTGAACCTCCCGTTGAACCGCCCGTCGGGCCGATGCCTCCGCCCGACCCCTGGGCCCCTGATGCACCGCCCCGGCCGCCAGCGACGCCGCCCGACCCAGAATCCGTGACGCCGGCGTCGCTGGTGTTCGAGGAGTCCCAGCGACGCACGCAGAGATCCGTTACCAGGTTGCAGACCGCGTTGGGAAACCGCGCGCAGTCCGCGTCTGTCCGGCACTGGGTCGCGTCGTCGTGCAGGAGAAGCGAGCAGGAGACGCACAGTCCCGAGATTGCGAACAAGAGCGCGATGGACGCCCGGACCCATTGGAGACGTCGCAAGGTTTTCCGCGAAGTCGTTGCAGGAATGGCAGGAGAGGGATTCGGTGACACGTCCGTTCCGTTTTCGGCAAGACGTGCTTTTCAAAGGAAGTAGTGGAGTTGCGCGAGCAAGGTGCGGGTTGTGTCCTCGCCCGCGGGAAACTGCAGGCGCCCCATCACCTGCACTTCGAAATGAGGGTAGGGGAACCAGTTGACGAGGGCCGTTCCCGCGGTCCAGGCGGCATCGCGCACCTGCAAGTCAACCTGATTGCGTTCGGCCAGGATCGTCAGCATCAAGCCGCGAGCGGGCAGGCAGGAAAATCCCACCGCCCCCACCATCTGTTCACGAGCCCCAACGGCCGCCGATACAAAGCCCAACTGGACCGCGTCGATTTCGCCGAGGATGACGGTCTTGGCCCGCTCGATGAAAAACTTACCTACGGCGCCGAACACGAGCCGCGTGACATCGGGGGCAAACGCCAGACGGGACTGGACGGCGATCGCCGCCGAATCGTCGAACACACGGAGCTCGTAGTAGGCGACGGCCCCTTTTTCAACGCCGCCGATGTGGCGCACGAAATCCGGCGCGAACGCGGTGACGTGCAATTCGGAATGTGGAAGCACGAACCCGCCCGACAGGTTGTACGATTCTTCGAGCTGATCGAATCCAAGATCGCGCCGAATGTACGTGATGTGCTCGGCCAGGCGCAGTCCGAAGGGAGCGAAGAACCGCCCGGCCCGGACATACGGCCCCAGCACTTCGGGCTGCCACATCAGGTAGTGTTCTCGTGAAATCAAGCGCGAGCCGGAGACCGGCGCGAAGGTCTGCATCGGGACAATGGTGCCTGTAGCCCGCGTCTGTCCGCGAAACCCAGCGGTGACGTAAAGCGATACCCCCGCCGAAGACGCAAACCGAGCGGACAGGTCCGCCTGCATGGGAAAAGCCGCGGTGGTGGTTCCGCTCGGATCCTGAGCATCGTGAGCCAGCGCGGCGCCACGGAAGTCCCCACCGAGTGCCAACCAAGAAGGCGGCGAGACGGCCCCGTGCAGCAAGGCGCCGTTGCCTGGGAACGTTGATAACTCCTCCGCGTCGGCGTCGCGACCGTAGCTGGTGACAAGACCGCCACCGGCCGGCGCATAGTGACACTGGTTGCAGCGGGCCGCGCCGGACGTGAACTGCCACTGCGGATATGCGCGAGCTGGTGACGCGGGGAAGACGATTCCGGCGACGCAAACGACCAGGGTCAAAAGCGCATAGCGGAGCGTGGTCATGCTTATTGACCGGATGGCGCGTCAGCCGCCGCCGCCAACGTATCCAAGCCCCCGTCGGAGGTGGCATCTCCATCGTCGGAGGTGTCGCTTCGGCTGGTGTCCGACGTTCCAACTTCCACGCCACCGTCGTCGTTTGCCTGGCTCGCGTCGACGGTGCCTCCGCCGTCGTTCGCTTGGCTCGCGTC
>JADGRC010000476.1 GCA_017881245.1 Pseudomonadota bacterium | reverse complement strand
TCTGCTCGGCTACGACTTTTCGTTCGCCATGGGATTGCTGGCGGCCTTGGCGTCCGTGGACATCGGCTGTGGGACCGTGGCGGCGGCGCGTCGCGCGCAGCGACGTGCGGGCGTCTTCCGGCTGGCCGGCGAAGCGGCCGCCTGGACCTTGGGAATCTTCGTGGTGCCGCTGGTTTTCTCGCTGCTGAACGCGCTGCGGGTTCGGAACTGCAATCTCGCCAATGGGCTGGGGTTCTTTCTGCTGCTGCCCATCGCCACCGCGGTTTACGGCAGCGGAGCGGGGGTGCTGTGCCAATTGATGCTTCCGCGCCGGGGACGGGCAGTCGCCTTCGCGCTTCCGGTCTTGTCGATCTTGTGGACGCTCGGACGCCTGTACGTCGATCCCCCGGTGTTCGCCTACGATCCTTTTGGAGGCTATTTCCCCGGCCCGATCTATGACGAGGCGTTGCGGCCATCGGCGACATTCTTCTGTTTTCGCCTATGCAATCTGGTCTGGATCGGCGCCGGCCTGGCGATCGCGTGGGCCGCGTCCCGCCCCGCGGCCGAGGGTGGGCCACCGTCCCTTGGCTTCGATATTCGTCGCTGGCCACGGGGCCGAGCGGCGGCGGCGGCGATACTGGTCACGCTGGGGATCGGGTTGTTCGCCGAACGCGCGACACTCGGCTTTCATATTGGACGCGCCGACCTGACACGGATCCTGGACGGGGAACGCCGATCCGCGCGCATCATCCTGCGTTACGCCACGACCGGTGGCCCGAGCGCGGCCGATCTTGACCTGACGATGGAGGATCTCGACTTTCGATACGACCAGCTCCGCAACTTCTTCCAGGCCGAACCCGCGCAGGCCATCACCGTTTATCAGTTCGCGAACGCCGATCAGAAGAAGGAGCTCGTGGGCGCGGGCGGGACACTCTACGCGAAGCCCTGGACGCGGGAGATCTTCGTCCAGGGCGAACAATTTCCGTCGCGGCGCCTGCGCCACGAGATGGCTCATGTGTTCGCCGCGTCGTTCGGCGATCCGATGTTCGGCGTGGCGTTTCGCATCCGATGGAAAGGTCCCATTCCTTACCCGTGCCTCGCGAGCGGCCTGATCGAAGGTATCGCGGAGGCGGCGGATTTCACGGACCCCGACGGTGCGTCGACGACCCACCAGGAAGCCGCGGCGATCACGGCCGACGGCCGTGACGTTCCGCTCGCCGCACTGATGGGCGCCGGTTTTTCGACCCAGTCGGGACCGCGGGCCTACACCCTGGCCGGATCCTTCACGCGGTATCTGCTCGACACCAGAGGCGCCGAGAGGCTGAAGCAGATCTATCGATCCGCGGGCGATTTCCCCGGCGTGTATGGCACGCCGCTGTCCACTCTGGAATCCGAATGGCGCGCGTTTCTGTGGCGGCAGCCGCTGTCCGGCGAACAACGGGCGCGCGCTCGGGAGCAGTTTCGGCGTCCCGCCATCTTCAAAAAGGTGTGCGCCCGGGAACAAGCCGCTCGGGTCACGCAGGCGCGCGCTCTCATGACGTCGGCGCCAAAACGCGCGATTCGGGTGCTAGAAGAGGCTTGCCGCGACGATCCCACCGAGCCGAATTTGCAGGTGGATCTGGCGCAAGCGTTCGCCATCTCCGGTGACTCCGCCCGAGCGTTGAGCCTCTTGGGCACCGTCGCCCGCGACGCGGATCTGACCGCGCCCGTGCGCGCGCGCGCCGCCGGACTCACCGCCTCGATTCAGTTCCATCTGGGCGACTTCGACAACACCCGCGCGGCCCTGCGCGACGTCCTGGGGGCGGCGACGGATGAAGCCGAACGACGCCAGGCGACGGCGAAACTGCGGGCGCTGGACGATGAACCCGCGCGCCGCACCCTTGGTCGCGTGTTGTTCGGTGACGATATCAACGGGGCACTGGATCCCGTGCTCGCCTTTTCGCTCCTGACGGATTTTGCGCGGGTTCATCCGGAGGATGCGCTTGGACCCTACCTCGTGGGAAGGCAGCTCGCTTTTCGAGATCCCCCGTCGGCGATGCCGCACCTGCGCGCCGCGTGCGAAGGCTCCTTCGCGGGTCGGGCGCTGCTGACCGATTTTCGGCGCGAGTGCCTGCGGATGACAATGTGGGCGGCTTTCCGCTCGGGGGACCTGGGCCGCGCGGCCGCCGCTGCCCGGACGCTGGGAAGCGAATCGTCGGAGGATGCGGAAAAGCTTCGCGTCGGCGATTTTCTGGAGCGCATCGCGTGGCGCCAGGCCAAACAATAGGGTCTGGGTTCCACCGCGACGGACGCCCCTACGGGCCAGACAGCGCGATTTCATGGCCTATTCTTTACTGTCGTGGCGTACGCGCGCACAATGTTCGCGATGGCCAACATAGGCAGTAGGACGCCGACCGAGCGCATCACGCGAAACGGTTTTGGCGCGACCTCAACGAGCCTCTTGGCGACGCTTCTCTTGTTGATGTCGACGGTCGCGGAAGCAAACCCGCCCCTCAGCAACGAACCGCCGGGCACAACGCCCGAGCAGGCCGCGGGCCAGGCTCCGGCGCAAACCCCTTCGTCCCCCCTTCCGACGCCCGAGGACGCGACGCAACCAACGGCAGCGGCAGCGTCAGCGGCAAACCTGATGGTGCCAGTGACGGGAGTTCCGGGGACGGCCGCGGAGCTGGACATCTCACCTCCCGCATCGGGAGCGCAACAACAGCGCGCGTCGGATGCACCCATTTTCGAGAAATGGTGGTTCTGGACGGCGATCACGGCTGTCGCGGTCACGGCCGTGATCATCGTAGCCACCTCCTCGGGTCCGAGCGCGCCACGAACAGATCTGGGCAACATGGTCGCCTTCTAGCGAAGGCACTGCCAACCCACTCGACAAGACAGGAGAGTTTTGGCCCCCTCAACCCGACCACGATGTGTTCATGTCCGGCCCGCCACCGTCGCCGCGTTGGCGCTGTTTGGCGCCGCCTGTCTGACCGGTGCGCCGTCCTGTTCGCACGACGCGTATCTGAAGGTCACTCTGCAATCCGCGGACACAAAATTCGACGACGTCGCACGGGTTGTCGTCAGCGTGCAAGGCGGCAGCAATATGTCGACCGCATGGCTGAGTTACGCCCCCGGACAGCCGATCTCGTTCGACACGATGAATTGGACGACCCTGTCGATTGCTTTCACACCCAGGCAGTCGGGCACGGTGCTCCTTGATGTCGGGGTCCTCGATTCAACTGGTGCGTGCCTGGGACGGGGGCAGATGAGCGCGCCGATCAAGAAAGGGGACGTTTCGTCGGCAAGCGTGATGGTCGTTCACTCATCGACCTGTCCCACTGCCGACGGCGGCGATGCTGGAACCCTCGATGCGGGTGGCGACGGGGTGACCTTTCCCGGCTGCGATCCCGCGATGCCCGGGGAAAAGTGCGCGGACAATAAGACGTGTTTCGTCAACTGCTCCGCCAATCAAGGGATCTGTATCGCGGCCGGAACCAAGGGCCCGGGCGAGGCGTGCGCGATGAATTCGGATTGCATGCCCGGCACCCAGTGCTTCGACTACGGCAAAATACCGGGCTGCGGCGCCGGAACCAAGATCTGTCAAAGATTCTGCAACAGCGACGCCCAATGTGGGGCCATGGCGGGTGCGGCTGGAACCGGCGGCGGCACCCCCGGGACCGGTGGTACCGGCGGTGGCGCGGGGAGCCCTGGCGGTGCGGCTGGGGTAGGTGGAACGGGTGGCGTGGGTGGAGCCGCAGGATCGCTTGGTGACCAGACCCTGGTTATCGGTGCGGGTACCTGCCGCAATCCCGTCGTCTGCGGCCCGAACTTGAGTACCAGCTACAGGACATGCAGCTTCGGCTGCGATCCACGCGGCAATGCGACGGCAGGCTGTCCCACCGGCCTTCTGTGTTTCCTCTACAGCGACGCCACGACTGGTCAGGACGCCCCCGACTGTGGCTGCCCCGAGCCCTCCCGCGTAGGCACCGATGGCGCGGGCTGCAAGTCGTCGGCGATGTGCGCCCCCGGTTTCATCTGCAACATGATGGGTGGCACGGAGGTCTGCCGTAAGCTCTGCAGGATGAGTTCCCTCACCGACTGCGCCGCTCCGACGATCTGCGGCAAGCTGTCGAACAATTCCGTGTTCGGAGTCTGCATCCCGCCGCCCGCGTAGCTGATCCTGCCACCTTCGAGAATCGTCCCGCGGCGCGAAGACAAGGCGTCGACCGCCTATCCGGCCACGGATGAGCGCGGAGAATGAATGTGGATCGGGAGTACAGACGCGAGTGTCGACGATGACGTTCATGGTCGACGGCGCTGTCGCTTGTGGTCGTATTTGGGATCGAAATCGATCTTCCCGAACAAGTCTATGATCCCAACTTGTTTCCGGCGCTGAACATACTCGCGAAGGGCCTGCGTCACGGTGTCCTTCTTGGTGCGCTCACCCCCGACACGTAAAGCTTCGTTCATCAGCCGATCATCGATCGCGAGGTTGGTCGCCATGTGTAATTACTGATCCGCAAGGCAAGGCAACGCAACTCTGATCGCCGTCCTGACAACAGGCTGATTCAGGTAGCGATTCCGGCGTGAAAATCCGCGTCCTGCTGCGCGGCGTCTACCGTTCTTACTTGACCTGAACTAACGTTCAGTCACAGACTGTCGATCGTGGGACTTCCGGTCTGGCAAATCGATGGGGCATTGGCGGCGCTGGTGGTTCCGGCGTCGCGCCTGGAACACGAGCCCCGACGGCGCCGTCTGGCAACGGGGTTGGAGGCACTCGACGCGCAGCTTGCGGGTGGTTGGCCCGCGGCATCGCTGAGCGAAATCGCCGGCCGACGCTCGGCCGGACGCACGTCGGTCATGTACGCCAGCCTCGGCGCCGCGATCGAACGCGGACAGACCGTCGCTCTGGTCGATGCGGCAGGCGTGTTCGATCCACGCTCCGCCGAAGCGGCCGGCGTGGTGTTGTCGCGGTTGTTGTGGATCCGCGCGGCGGGGCGCGGCGTCGTCCTGCAAGCGGCCGAGCTCCTGGTCGCGGCGGGCGGCTTCGGAATGGTGGCGGTGGATTTCGGGGATCGCCCCCCGCGTGTTCCCGACGCGGCTTGGTTGCGGCTGAGACACGCGGCCGAACGCCAGGGAACGGCGGTGTTGGTGGCCGCGCCCTGGCGAATCGTCGGCGCGGTGGCGGCCGCCGCGGTCGTCATGCACGGGGCGCACCCCCGCTTCGTCTCCGTTGGACAACCTTTGTTGGCGGCCCTTGAAACCCGCGCCACGGTGGAACGCATGGTCGGCACGTCTTTGCCGCCAACGAATGAACAGACTTTATGTTTCTCGGCGCACCCGGTAACGGCACCGCGGCAATCCCCGTGATCGGGTTGTTCTCGGATCTCCAACGGCTTCGCCATGCGCATTGCTTGTGTCTTCGTTCCCCAGATTGCGTTGCAAGCGGCGCTGCGCCATTTTCCCGAATTGCGGGGCACCGCCGTCGCGCTGGT
>JADGRC010000475.1 GCA_017881245.1 Pseudomonadota bacterium | reverse complement strand
GTTGGAATCGAGGTGATGGTGGGCGTCTTGGTTGGCGTGATCGTGAGTGTCGGAGTCGGTGTCTGCGTTGGAATCGAAGTGCTGGTGGGCGTCTTGGTTGGCGTGGTCGCGCCGTTTTCGTCCCCGCAGCCGGCTGCAAGGAACAGCACACAAACCAACCCGAGTCCCACTTGGCAAGATGGACGCTTCATCTTGTGAGCCTCGGGCTGACGTTGAGCCGGTTCGCATATCCGACCGCCTCGTCGAGCGTCCCATCGACGACGTGAAATACCCAGGTCAAACGGTCGGCCGCAGGCGCCGTATCGTCGCTGAACGTGACGTCCCCGCTCGTCAGTGTCACGGTCGCCGCGAGGTGTACCCGAGCCGTCTCCTTCACGACGAACCTTCCCGCCGAAAGGCCGATCAGCCCGTTCGCGAGCGCCATCTGATAGTGATCGAATGAAAAGGCGCTCTTTGGAATCGAAACCGGCCGATCGTCGTCAAGGGCGGGGCAGTACACGATGTCAGTCGCATCACCAGGGAAAGTGACAGCCAGCTTCTTCGCCTGCGGGCCGGATTTTGGGTCGAATTGCACCTCCAGCCGCGCCACACCGGGTGCCGTCTCGGTCCAGCTCTGCCGCCACTGGCGCCCGCCCGCATCGACACGGATTTGAAGGGGCGGCGCGATCTCTGGTGGGGGCTCGGGCGACGGCGGGTCGACCTGAACGGATCCCTCGGCCACATCTATCTGCACCGTTTGCGCGCCGAGACTCGCCTTCGCCGCGTCGATCGCCTCCCTGGCGATCCGCAGCGCCTCCGTCGCATCGCCGATCCCGTACTCGACCTCCCCGCGGAACGGGTTGATCCCAGTCGAATCGGAGACCTCGGAAAGGTCGAGCAGACGCCAGGCGTCGTCCAGCGCCGGCTCATTTAGCAGCCTGTCGGACTTGGCACCCTGCAGCGACCCAACGGGGAGCGGACCCGCCGAAGAGACGCTGGCCGCAGGCCCTGTCCCGGCCGCGCTGGCCGCCGTCTGCGCAGCAACAATCTCTTTGTGCGCCATCGCCTGGAGTGAACGAACGTCGTTGTCCCGCTCCGCGTCCCCCCACAGGCCCCCCCCACCGAGCCATTTGCGCATGCCGTCCGTGCTATTGGGCTGCCAGGTTCCGTCGAGAAGGGGTGGGGCTTGCGCCGGCTCGACCCCGAGGCCTTTTACCTCGTCAACATAGCGGCCGATCGTCGAGACCGAGTAGCCCTGAGCTTCGAGGGCCGCCACCGCACTCTCGTAGTGTGCGACTGCCTGCGGCTTGTGGATGAACGTCAGGGTGAAGTACGGATCCACGCCGTTCGTCGCAAGCGTCTCGCCATCGTCGAAGAAGGTCCAATTGACGTCGATCTCGACGTCGCCCGCGCCGCCGTTCACGACGCTGCGGACGCCCTGCGCCCCGGCGATCATGTCCACGTCACCGAGCTTGTAATAGGGTGCCGCGTCGAAGTCTCCGTGCTGGTAGATGAAGAGGTTCTTCGGCCACACCAGGACTCGATAACCGCGCTCCGCCATCGCCCGGGCCATTCCTATCCCCGCCTGGCCCTCCTGTGCGAAGACGGTGGTCGCGAGCGGGATTCCAAGGCGATCAAACGTCTCACGGGTGAGACTCTGAGAACGCTCCCAGTCCTCCCGTGGAAACGCGAGGAAGAGCTGATCCGAGTAGTGGAAGCTGACGACCTCGGCCTGCCCGGAGACGGCGAGGCTCCTGAGTTTGTCGAGGACGGCTGGGTGTCGTGAGGCGAGAACATCCAGAAAGTACCCCTGGAGCTCGAGATCCACCCCCCAGGTCGGATGCGCGAGGTAGAGATCCAGGACAGGCTCGAAGCTCTCGGTGATGATCCGGTCTTCGACCCCCACGTCGTTGATCTCCCAGAGCCGCACCTCTGGCGAGTCGGGTGGGAGAAATTGGGCGAAGCCTTCGAGCCCCCCCGCCACGTACTGGATGTTGAAGTGGAACATCGAGAGGGCGTAGCGGTGCGGCTCCGCCGCGCCGGCCTGGAGCCCGGGTGCCAAGAGGAGAGTGACTAAAACTGCAAGGGTGCGAGCGATCTTTCGGCCGCGACACGCCATGGCATTAAACCGCGCACCGTGCTCCGTAGAATTCCGGACCAGTAGGACTCGCATCCATGCGGCTAGTGTGTACAAACGGGGCAATTGACAGAAGAGAGAAGTATTAGACGTTGCCGCCACGGTCACTGGCCTCTGGAAAACCCCGAATGGACCCTATATACGGCGCGGATAAAGCGCCCGTCAAGCGTCCCCAGAAAGCCCATAGTCCTGCTCGATCATTGCCACGGACGTGCCGCAGTACTCGGCGATGAATTTGAGGTTGAGGCCTTTGGTCAGCGCCACGCTGATGAACGTGTGCTTGGTGGCGTAGAACTTCCGCGGCCGTACCTTGGTTGCGGTGAGCGCCCGGCGCCAATGATCCTTCGGCCATTCGCGCTGTTCGACCGGGCCGCTGTTCTTCGCATTGACGAACACGTAGCTGTCACACCGCCCGATGCATCCGGCAAACCGTTCCGCTCTTTCTCGATTACCAGCCATTCCGAACGCGATCGCCGCGGCACTCAATGCGGAGGGGCTGGCGTCGCGGACGGGGAAGGCGTGGGCTGGGCCGACGGTGTATGGGATCTTGAAACGCCGGGAGTGTTGATCGAGAATGGTGGCACGCTCGAAATGCGACCAGCGGATCGCGGCGCGCGAGTCGCCCGCACGGCGAAAGCTCTACGACCGCACCACCGAGCAGGTCAGCGGCTGACTGCCGGCAACGTCCATCTCCTAACTAAATGCAGCTTGGCAGTACGCATTCCTGACCATTGGTCAAAATCTGGCCGACGGTACAGTGCGACACCGGGGGGTCCGAATTTTCACATCCGGGGTCGATCGCAACAATGCGGATCGAGTTGGGACAGAGGCTGGTCAGAGTTTCACCGTAGAGGCTGGGATACGACAGGGTCGTTTGCGTGTTGCAATCGGCACCTTGAACGACGATCCCCCCGTTCGCGTAGCCAAGGCCGGCGAGCAAGCTCAGCCCTGCTACCAGAGCGAACCCGGCAACCGCGCCGGCAGAGCGGGTGCGTAGGCTGTAGGCGCCGAGGCCAATCAGCGCAATCGCCAGCGCGATGAGCAGCGGCATCGCGAGGGCGGGCGCTGGCTGGCCAACCGGGGCGGTGGTTACAGAACCCATAAAGACTGCGAACGCAGGCAGCGGCGAAACGAGCGCGGCCGAAACCACAGCGGCTTGCAGTGAGCGACGAAGCCTCATACGTGTACCCCTCCCTGCGCGCGACGCGCGGTCGTAACCGTCCTTGAGCAACGACAAAGCTTAATACTGCAAATCCCTCTTTTCGTCCAGCCGGCACCCACCCCGAACACCACCGCATCCGAACGCAAAGTGGTGCAGCGCGCCAGTTCATCGCCGAATCGGGCGGTTGACGCGTTCGCGCGGGGTGCGGCAGGCTCCGGCCACGTTCGGGCGGCCACCCCGTGTCGATCACACCACCTCTTTCGTCTTGCAGCAGCCCGCTTTTCTGAGCATGCTGCATCGGATTATGGTTGGTGGACTCGACAGTGCCGCAGGGTGGGGACCGGCGGCGATTCGGCGGGGGCTTTCTGCCAGGTTGATTTGCTGTCTCGTTTCCATCTGCCTCCTTCGCCTCGCCGCGCAGGGCGCGGAAAGCGAAGCACCGCGGGTGCAGGCGCCGCCGGCGCAGGAACCGATCGTCGCGGCCATTCGCGGCATCGTCGAAGCGGGCCGGCAACCGCTTTTGCATCGGCCGGATTTCTCCGACCGGCAGGATTCCACCCGGCGACTGTACGAAGCGGCGAACTTCCGCCCCCTCTGGCTGCGCAGCGATAAGCCGACCAGTCAGGCAGCAGAGATCCTCC
>JADGRC010000474.1 GCA_017881245.1 Pseudomonadota bacterium | reverse complement strand
GTGGCTCCCAGCGTGACCGTCCCGCGATCCCAGGAGATCTCCCACGGCCAACGCGCCAGGATCGACTGCCCCACCATTCCCAGCTCGGCGGCGGGGCCGGCCATCGTGTTGACCAGGAAGTCGACGCGCGACACGACCAGGTCGCCCAGCGCCAGGCGCGGCGCCGTCACGAGCGTCGCCCGCGTCGCGCCGGTGATGGCGAGCATCCGAACCGAGCGCGCGTCTGGAACACCGAGGCCGCCGGCCACGTCCTCCGGAAGCGTGCCGACGGTGGCGCCGCTGTCGAGGAGCATCCAGCGCGTGGCGCGCCGATCGTCCCGCCCGTGCACCGTCGCCTGGATCACCAGATCGGGCCGCAAGACGGGATCGCGGATGGGCAGCACGACCGGACCCGTCTTCTCCGGAAAGATGACCCGCCCCGGTGAACCGCAGCCGTTGGCGCCGATGCCCGCGCTGGCGATGACCGCCGCCGCCGTCAGAGCAGCGGTGAGCATGCGGCCGTCGCTCATCCCGGCCCATGCTCCGCCGATTACTCGACGGAATCAAATGTCGGTCGACAGGTTTCACCCGCATCGTGCAGGCCCCGCGCGACGTTCTTCTGCCCTGATTGGATGCGTGGGAAAGACGGTTCGCGGCCGGCCCACGTTGCCCCTTCCCAGCCATGCTTTACCCTTGTACGCTTCCCGATCTCGCTTGGGAGGCGCCCTGTCGGACGTCGTCTATCTCCTCGTAATCACGCCGCTTCTGCTCGACTCCTTTTCCGCATAGGACGCGGAGTTCGCAACCATGTCAAACACTCGCAAGGTCGTGGGGTGTCTCCTCATCGCGCTGGCGCCCCTCGCATGCGGCGGCGGTGTCAGCTCCTCCGGTTCGGGAGGCGCAGCGGCTGGCTCGACGGGGACCGGCGGGACGACCGGCGGCGGCGGCGCGACCGGCACGGGAGGATCGTCGTCGGGTGGTGTCAGTGCCCAGCAGTGGCACCCGATTGATATCGCCCTGGGCGGCACGTCCACTTCTCAGGAGCAAGATTCCTTGTCTGCAACATTTACGGGCCCTTCCGGCCAGACGCTGAAGGTACCAGGCTTCTTCGACGGCCCTGCGGGCTGGAAGGTGCGTTTTTCGCCACCTGTCATCGGAGCGTGGACCTACCTTTCCTCGTCCTCGGTCTCAGGGCTTAGCGGCAAGACCGGCAGCGTTCAGTGCGTGGCGAACACGAATCCGCTGGTACACGGCAAGGTGGTTGTCGATGCCACTTCTCCACATTACTTCCGATACGAGGACGGCACGCAGTACATCCTGATGGGCTTCGAAGCCGATTGGCTGGGCCTGATGGATTTCGGCGACACCTCGATCGGGAAGGCCAAATCGTTGATCGACATTTACGCGAGCAATGGCTTCAACGAAGTGTTGATGAACGTGTTCGCCTACGACACGGGGTGGGAGAACGGGACTACCTCGACCTACGACTTTGGTCCTCCCAAGTCGTTCCCGTGGAAGGGCTCAAATGCCTCGCCAGACTTCACGCAAATGAACCCTGATTTCTTTGCGAACTTCGACCGAGTCGTTCAATACCTCTTGGACAAAGGGGTTGTGGCGCACATAATGTTCAAGGTCTACAACAAGTCCGTCACTTGGCCATCCGACGCATCAGCGGGGGACAACCTTTACTTCACGTACGTGACCGCACGCTATCAAGCATATCCAAATATCCTGTGGGACTTCTCCAAGGAGTCCAACAACGAACCAGACACGGCGTACAAGACGGGCCGGATCGCGTTAATCCGTTCCACCGACGCCTATCACCATCCGATCTCCACGCACACTGACACAGGGTACTACTCGAGCTCAGCCTCCAACCTCGACTTCAGAACCGACCAGAATCAAAGCGACTTCTACAGCACCATCATTTCACACCGAAACGCCAACAACTGGCCCGTGCTCAATTCGGAGTTCAACTACCAGATCGGAAACGACGGAGGGAAGACATACACCTATGCTGCCGATACGTTATCAGTCTTCGCTGACGCTGTTGAGATCGCACTAGCCGGAGGGCACTTCGGCTACTACTACACGTACCACGCCTGGGATGTCGTGCGATACGCAGAGGTACCGAGCGGTATTGGTGCCTACAAGAACCTGTACGGACTGCTATCAAGCACCGCTTGGTCGAGGCTCAGCCCGTCCGACAGTCTCATCAACAACGCCGGCACCGGCCGGCATTGCCTGGCCAATCCGGGCGCGGAGTACGTCGCTTACCTTGGTGGCGCCGGCAGTCTTTCGCTGAATGTGACTCAAGTGCCGGCCGGCTCAAAGCTCAACGGGACATGGCTGAATCTCATCACGGGCCAGACGCAAGCCATTTCCGCACTCAGCAATGGGCAGGCTTCGCTCACCAATCCCTGGTCGGATCCCGCCATCTTGCACCTCTTGCCCTAAAACAGGGTGAAACCGACTGCGGGCCAGAATGTTGGCGACGGTGGTGCGTCCAATTCGATCTTCAGGCCGGGTCGAAGGGCATCGCGGATCGCGCACGCGATCATCGCGATGACGAACTGGAGGGTGGACGGAAGCATAGATCGCCAAGGTGCCAGCTCAGACCGCCGTCTTCAAGAGGCCCATCGTCGCATTTTTGCGCGAGAATTCCCGCGATGAGTTTCTGGATAGACGGGTTGTCGAAGGGGAACAGCAGACAGGCGTCCGCGTCTGTGGCGGTCAACCCCATGCCGTCGGACATTCGGGCGGACTTTGCAACCCAAGCGTCGCCGCGAGCGCATCCGAGCTGCGTCGGCACCGCCCCAACAGTCGCCAACTTGGATGGCATTCGGCAGGCATCGGCGACATCGCGGCACAAGCCATCAGACGAGCATGGATTCTCCGCGTCGCACTTCCCTTCGAGTCGTGATGTGAGGCGGCATCTCATTCCGCTGGCAGAGGTTGAACTGCGGCACCATTGCTACAGCGCCGTGAGGAAGGCGAGCAGCGCCTCCCGATCGGCGGGATCCAGATCAAGACCGAAAGCGTGCCCCTGAATCGGCCCCGCTGCGCGCGCGCCAGCGTCGTAGTCGGCATCGAGGCGCGCGGGATCAAGCAGCGCCGCGACGCTGCCCACGGAGCCGTCGTGCAG
>JADGRC010000064.1 GCA_017881245.1 Pseudomonadota bacterium | reverse complement strand
TCGAAATACGCCGAATTGAACGGCCCTGGCGTCAGCACCACGGGCGTCGCGCTGTCCGGATCCGTGGGTGACACCGATCGCAGGGTCTCGGCCAGTTGCGTGGGATATTCGTCGACGCGCCGGACGCCCGCGTGCGCCATCACCTGCTGAAACACGCGCTTCGTGACCGTGCGGTTTTCCAACACGTACGAAACGCCGGACGGCGTCCGCAGGTTGTCCTCCAGAACGCGCAGGGTACCTTCCGGATCGCGAATCAGATCCACGCCCGCGATGTGGATGCGCACCCCTCCCGCGGGACGCAGGCCACGCAGCTTCGGAATGTACTGTCGCGATTCGTGAATCAGCTCGGGCGGCATGATGCGCTCCTTCAGCACGCGCTGCTCGCCGTAAACGTCGTCCAAGAACATTTGCAGGGCCCGCAACCGCTGAATCAACCCGCGCTCGGTGCGCCGCCATTCCTCGGCGCCGATCACGCGCGGTACCAGACACACGGGCATCACTTTCTCGGCCCCGCGCTGATCCGAATAGACCGAGAACGTCACGCCTTGCTGGATCAACGCCAACTCGGCGAGGGCCTGACTGCGCCCAAACTCGTCCGGACCCAAACTGCCGAGGAGCTCGGCCGCGGCACTGCCGTGCTGGCGCGGACGTCCGTTCGCGTCGACCAATTCGTCGTACGTGCCCGGGAGCGGGCGATAACCGTCCAAGAGAGCGACCCGCGTCTCGTTAGTCATCGTGTGGCGCACCACTCACAGGTGCAATCTACGCGAACGAAACCGAGGACACCACGCCCGTCGTCGACTGTTACGACGATCATACGCAATGGAAACGTGACGTTTACCGCGGACCGACTACCCTTACGCCGCTATCCGAGTTTCCCTTCATCATCTCAGTCGGTATCGATACGACCGCTCCGTGTCGCTGTCGCCCCATGTGGTGCGATTGCGACCGGCTTCGCATTGTCGTACGCCGATCGTCTCGTATTCGCTGCGGGTCCGGCCGGCGCAGCATTTTTTGAACTGGCAGCAGGATCCTTTCGGAAACTACCAGGCCCGCCTGGTGTTTTCGAAGCCGACGGACCTCCTGGAGGTGGAGGTCGATCTGATTGCCGAGCTCACGGTGATCAATCCGTTCGACTTCTTCCTAGAGGAAGGAACCGAAGAACTGCCCTGGCGATACGCGCCGCTTTTACGCCGGGAACTGGGGCCTTATCTGGAGACGCTGCCCCTCGGGCCTTTGTTGGCCCAGCAGGTGGAGCACGCGCGGTCGGCGTACGCGCGCCCTGGGCGTCGCACGATCGACGTCCTGGTCGACATCAACTCCCGTGTCCACGATCTGTTGCGCTACGACATCCGCATGGAACCGGGCGTCCTGACCCCCGAGCAAACGCTTGCTGGGGGTCACGGATCGTGCCGCGATTTCGCCTGGCTCCTGTGCCAGTTGCTGCGTCACTTGGGCTTCGCGACGCGGTTCGCGTCCGGATATTCCATCCAGCTGAAGCCCGACGTGAAGCCCCTGGAGGGACCGGCCGGAGTCGTGCAGGACGTGACGGATCTGCATGCCTGGACAGAGGTGTTCCTTCCCGGCGCGGGCTGGGTGGGCATGGACGCCACCAGCGGCCTGTTCAGTGGCGAGGGGCACATTCCGCTGGCCTGCACGCCGGATCCGGAATCGGCCGCGCCGGTCGCCGGGTCCTTCTCGTTCGTTCCGACGTCGGAAGGAGATCGCGTCAAGGAAACCCTGGAAGTAGCGATGTCGGTGCGGCGCCTGCGCGAGGAGCCGCGGGTCACGAAACCCTACACCGACGAAGAATGGGCGCGCATCAACGCGCTTGGCGAAGCGGTGGACGAACAGCTCCGCGCGGCGGATGTGCGCCTGTCCATGGGTGGCGAGCCCACCTTCGTTTCCATCGACGATCCAGACGGCGCCGAATGGAACACGACCGCCCTCGGTGCGAACAAGGCGCGCCTCGCCGACGGCGTGGCCCGGCGCATGATGCGACGATTCGCCCCCGGAGGCGTTCTGCATCACGGCCAGGGAAAATGGTATCCAGGGGAGCCGCTGCCCCGGTGGGCCATAGGATGTTACTGGCGTCCCGATGGCGTACCCGTGTGGCGAGATCCCACGCTGCTGGTCGCGGACGGAGAACCCGCGGCGCGGGACGCAACCAACAGCGCGAACCAGGGTGCGGCGGGAGCCGCCTACGGTCCCGAGGCCGCGGCGGCGTTCGTCACCGAGCTGGCTGTCCGGCTGGGCGTCGCGCCCACGTTGGCGGTACCCGCGCACGAGGACGCCTGGTACTACCTGTGGCGGGAGCGGCAACTTCCGGTCAACGTCGATCCTCTCAAGTCCAACCTGGCGGACGAGCAGGAACGCGTGCGGCTGGCCCGTATTTTCGATCGAGGCCTGGCGAAGATCGTCGGCTACGCGTTGCCGCTGACCCGCGATGACGATTCCCAGAAGTGGCGCAGCGGTCCGTGGTTCTTGCGGCGACAACACCTGTTTTTGTACCCGGGCGACTCGCCAATGGGTCTTCGTCTGCCCCTGGATGGATTGCCGTGGATGGCGCCCGGAGATCGCGTCGAGCCCGTGGAGTTGGACCCGATGGCATTGCGCGATCCGCTACCGGCGCGACAACGGGGCATCAACCCCGAACCACATCATGCGGGCCGGCCACCCGAGGAGCAGGGGACAGCGCCCGGCGGGCCGCCGGCGCCAGGTCAATCCGCGCGCGGCACCGTCGCGACTGCCCTATGCGTCGAGCCGCGCGACGGCAAGCTGCACGTCTTCTTTCCACCGCAAACCCGGATCGAGGCGTACCTGGATCTGGTCGCCGCTGTCGAAGACACGGCGCGCGCGTTGGGAACGCCGGTGCGCCTCGAAGGTTACACGCCGCCTTCTGACCCCCGGGTGCGAAAGTTCGAGGTCACGCCGGATCCCGGGGTCATCGAGGTCAACATCCACCCGGCGCTATCCTGGGCGGAGCTGCGCGACAACACGCTCGGCCTGTACGAGGACGCGCGGCAGACCCGCCTCGGCACGGAAAAATTCAATCTCGACGGCAAACACAGCGGAACCGGCGGCGGCAACCATATGGTGTTGGGCGGTCCCACGCCGCGGGACAGTCCGCTCCTGCGACGGCCGGATCTGTTGCGCAGCCTGGTCGGATACTGGAACAACCACCCGTCGCTGTCCTATCTGTTCTCGGGAATGTTCGTGGGGCCGACCAGCCAGGCCCCGCGCATCGACGAGGCGCGCACCGACAGCCTGGGCGAGCTGGAGATAGCGTTCGGGCAGGTTGCGCGGGGCACCGAGGCCCCGCCGTGGCTCGTCGATCGGCTCTTTCGCAATCTGCTGGTCGACGTCACGGGCAACACCCACCGCACGGAGTTCTGCATAGACAAGCTCTACAGCCCCGACGCGGCTTCCGGCCGGCAGGGCCTGCTGGAGCTCCGCGCGTTCGAGATGCCGCCGCACGCACGCATGAGCCTCACGCAGCAGCTTCTGCTGCGATCTATGGTCGCGTGGTTCTGGGCCAAGCCCTTCGAGCGACGTCTGGTGCGCTGGGGAACCGCGCTCCACGATCGCTTCCTGCTGCCTCATTTCGTCGGCGAGGACTTCGACGAGGTGCTGCACGATCTAAACACCGCGGGCTTTCCTTTTCAGCGATCGTGGTTCGCGTCCCACTCCGAGTTCCGTTTCCCGCGACTCGGCGCCATATCCGCCGGTGGGGTGGAGGTGGAGCTGCGCCAGGCCATCGAGCCGTGGCACGTTCTTGGTGAGCAACCCGCGGCCGGGGCGATGGCGCGCTTCGTGGACTCGTCGCTCGAACGGGTTCAGGTGAAGGTCCGCAACATGACGGATGGCCGTCACGAAATCGCCTGCAACAATCGGCGCCTGCCGTTACATCCCACAGGAACGCCGGGCGAGTTCGTGGCCGGCGTGCGTTTTCGCGCCTGGCAGCCGCCGCAGGCGTTGCACCCCAACATTCCGGTTCACGCGCCGCTTGTCTTCGACGTGTTCGATACCTGGAATGGTCGGGCGATCGGTGGATTCACGTACCACGTGTCGCACCCGGGTGGCTTGGCCTTCGCCGCGCGCCCCAGAAACGCGCTCGAGGCCGAGAGCCGTCGCGCGACGTTGTTTGTGCCGATGGGACACACCCCGGGACCGAGGTCCGTGGAGAAACCAGCCCCGAATACGTTGTTTCCGTTGACGCTGGACCTGCGGGTCTAAAGGGTTGGGGTCGTCGCGCGGAGTCCCGATTGGAGATTCGCGCGGCGAAAATTCACCCGCCTTGGTTCGGGGAATGAGACCCCCGCGGGAGTCATCAGAGTCGGCTTTTCCCAGCCATGGATTGCAGGCCCCTTGGTCACGTGTTGGCGTTTCAAACCTGACGTCCACACCAGACCTGAAGAAGGGCCATTTCGCGCCTGAGGGACCGCCTGCACAGCGTCTTGGGTCGAAACGATTGACGATGCGGACCACGACCGGGCACCAATAAATGAACGAAAAGCGATCATGTGGGGGAAGCCAATGAAAATAGAAACGCGAACAATTGAATGGGGCCGGAGCCGAAAGAACCTGTTGTTGCTGTCGATCGGCCTTTTGGGGGCAGGAGTCTTCGCAATGAATTGCGGTGGTTCATCGGACACGGGGGGGACGGGAACGGGAGGGACCATAGGAGGCGGGACCGGAGGTCTGCACGGGACCGGAGGTAGTCTTGCAAGCGGCGGCGCATTCGGAACGGGCGGCGCATTCGGAACGGGCGGCGCGTTCGAGACGGGCGGCGCATTCGAAACCGGTGGCGCATTCGAAACCGGCGGGGCTCTCGGAACCGGCGGCACCTCAGCTTCAGGGGGCTCCAATGGCGGAACGTCCCAGACGGGCGGCGCCATCGGCCAGGGTGGTACGGCACCGGATGGTGGCGCCGCTGACGCCCCGTCGGGGGATGCGGGCGGAGAGTCGGGCACGGATGGCGGTGCCGTTGGAGGCCGAGGCGCGGGTGGTCGGGGTGCCGGTGGGCGCGGGGCTTTCGGCGGTCGCGGCGGGGTGGGCGGACGCGCCGGAATGGGCGGGCGTGGAGCCGGTGGGCGTGGGGCGGGTGGCCGTGGAGCCGGTGGGCGTGGGGCCGGCGGGCGTGGAGCCGGCGGCCGTGGCGTGGGCGGAGCCGCGGGCCAGGGCGGCGCCGGTGGAGCGTGACGAGAGCCGCGAGCGGCAATGAGTAGGCACTGAACTCGAAGAACAACGACGTCACCCCGGGCCTCTTGCCTAAATCCAAACGCGTGCCCTGCAGAGCGAGTCGCCTGTTCAAGGCAACAGGTAACTCGCCAGGTGTCGGGGTGAACTCGTCATGAGCAAGCTTGCCGAAATACTTGTTGTCGTCGTTGTCGTCTCGGCTGACCTTGCCACATTCTACGGGCCAGCCCGGGCCGCTGATGCGGTTGGCGAAGAGCCCGCGGCAGTAGACGCACATTCTGAGGACTTCCCCTCGCATCCCTGGATTCTGCGCGCAGAAGGTACGATCCTTGACACCCGGGAGGGCACCATCGGCCCCAGCATCGCGGTGGGGCTCACCGCCGGGCGTTTCGTCGCGGCGCGACTTTCAATCGAGGGTACGCTGCTGGACGGTCCCAATTCCGCGTGGTCGATGATGGCGAATGCACGCTGGGCGCCGCTGCGGACCGACAACGGCCGCCACGCGCTGACCCTCGCGGGTGGCCCCCTGGTGGTGATGTCCAACGGCGTCCACGGAACGATTCCGCTCGCTCACGCCGAGATCGCGTACATCTTTCGCGCGTGGTTCGGCCTCACGGTGCTTGTCGGCTTGGGCGAGAACCTGGCCGTGACCGACTCAAGCTATGTCGCCCCGACGAGTTGCTCCCTACCATGCGCCAAGGAGATTCACCGCGGAGATCTGCTGCGCCAAGGGCGGGCAGCGATGGGATGGACATTCTGAAACAGCGGACGTCGGCACCTCACCTTCGACGCGTGTCCCGTCCTCGGCAATCCGATTTACTACCTTCGGAGTCGTCCCGCGGCGCCGAAGGGTTTCCTCAAGTAGGGCCAGGGCGGCGAGGCCGCCCACCAGTCAAACACCGGCCGCCGCTTCGGACTTCACATAGCTCCTGCATCGTTGTCCGGCTCGACTCGTGACCGAGCCAGAATCCGCCTTGCGTTACTATTCATCAATGCAGCAAACCGGGTCACAAAAGCTAGTGGGTCACTTTCTGATCACTGGCCTCCTACTGGGGATCGTCTGGCCTACTCAAGTGGCGGCACACACATGTGCGAAGGGCGATTGTGTCAACGGTCCAGGTCTTTTGGTGGACCCGGATGGAGGCGGTTATGAGGGCAATTTCAAGGACGGGAGGTTCGACGGGCGTGGAAAATCGATCTTCAACGACGGTGGCACCTATGAAGGTGAATTCAAAGGCGGGCGGTGCGACGGAAAGGGAATCAGAACTTGGGGCGATGGCGAGCAGTACGTTGGAGATTTCAAAGGAGGCCTGAGGGACGGACAGGGCACCTACACGAGCCCCAACGGCAAACGATACGTCGGTGGTTGGAAGAACGACCTTCACCAAGGTCGCGGAACGGAAACCGAAGCCAACGGCGATATCTACGAAGGCGACTTCCTCAACGGGATCAAGAACGGACATGGCATCTTCCGGTCGAGCAACGGTCGAATCTACGAGGGGGAATGGAAGGACAATCAATTCTACGGCCGAGGAAAGTTAACCTTACCGTTGGACGTGACCTACGATGGTGAGTTCAAGAACGGACTCTACAATGGACATGGCACGGCGATCTTTTCCGACGGCGGGACCTATGTGGGGGAATTCAAGCAGGGAAAGTGGCACGGCAAAGGCGAGCTTAAGCGTCGCAATGGCCTGCACTATACGGGGGACTTTGCTGAGGGTATGTACGACGGGAATGGATCACTGACCTACACCGACGGGGGCTTTTACGTGGGCGAGTTCCATGGCGGGAGACGCGAGGGCAAGGGCGTCCTCATTTACCCGAACAAGACCAGATACGAAGGCAACTTCAGAAATGATTGGGAGGAAGGCCGAGGCACGCAAACCTTCTTTGATGGCGGGACCTACGTGGGGGATTTCAAGCAGAAAAAGTGGCACGGCAAGGGCGAGCTTAAATATCGCAACGGTCTGCACTATTCAGGGGACTTTGCCGAGGGCCTCTACGATGGGAAAGGATCGCTGACATATGCCGACGGGGGCACTTACGTGGGGGAGTTCCGTGGCGGGCGGCGCGAAGGCAGGGGCGTCCTCATTTACCCGAATAAGACCAGATACGAAGGCAACTTCAGAAATGATTGGGAGGAAGGCCAAGGCAAGATGGTCTATGCCGATGGCGGCGTCTATGCCTTTGTAGGTTCCTCGTTGTGGCATCACCAGAAGTCCTTTTCCATCGAAGGCGTCGCTGCGGAATTCACCGACGTAGGTCCGACCATCGCGCAATTCCAAGCTGCCATTGCCGTCGCGCTTGCCGTTCCTGAGGTCGCCGACATAGACGCCGCCATCGTCGAAGGTTCTCTTTCCGTGGCCATCGAACCTGCCATTCTTGAAAGGCCCCTCATAGCCGCCCCCGTCCGGATACACCATCGAGCCT
>JADGRC010000473.1 GCA_017881245.1 Pseudomonadota bacterium | reverse complement strand
TCCATCAACGCCTGAGCCTTGATGCGAATGGCCTCGGCCTCGGCCTGGGCGATGGCGCGGATGCGCGCGGCCTGCGCGCGACCCTCCGCCTCCTGATTGATGACGTTCTGCTCGGCATCCGCGCGGGCCTGGGTGATCTGGCTGGCGTTCAATTCGGCCTCGCGCTGCTGGCGCACGGCGGCCTGCTTTTCGGCTTCGGCCCGGGCGATTGAGGCGCCGTTGGACGCGATCTGCATGTTCAGCGCTTTCTCTTGATCGTTGATCTTCTGGGCGGCCTCGAGCTGGGCGATTCGGGAGCGTTGCTCCTCTTGGGCTTGGACGACGTCGGCGTCGGCCTTGGCGCGGGCGCCGGACTCGCGTCGTCGCGCCTCGGCGACTTCGCTCAACACCGCCTTGATGTTGAGGCTGTTGAACGACAGTCCGATGTCCATCAGCTCGCGCGAGCAGGCGTCCTTGATGATCACGGCCAGCTCGTCGTCCTCGCCACGCGGGACCGCCAGCGCGAGCGCGGTGGGAGCGGCGACGACCAGGGCGGCTTCGCCGGGGGCGGGTCCGGCGGATCGAACGCTGAACAACTGGTCGTGTTTCAGGAGGTTGATGGCGCGGCGGCCGGCGGAGGACAGGACGTCGGTCAATGTGGACAGCTGCTCGGCGTCGGACTTGGAGAAGAACTTGTTGGCGGCGGTGTTGACCATGGCCTCGTCCTCGCCGACGCTGACGATCGCGGAGGCGCGAACGGTGACCTTTACGGGGGCCGAGCGACCGTTGGCGTCGACGTCCGCGGTCTGATCGGTGATCTCGATGTCGACGTTGATGGCCTGCGCCGGGATGAAGCGGGTCTGCGTGATGATCGGCACGATGAGCGCCTTGAAAGGACCGCGATAGATGTGAAGGTTGCGGCCGCGGCTGGCGAGCAATATCTCCCCCGCGTCCACACTGCGCAGAAACGTGGTGATGATGATCGACGTGAGGACGAAGACCGCGGCGACAACGCCCCCGACGAGAATGAGTGACGGTTCCACGATGATTGCTCCTTGCTTGCGTGGTTACGTTGGAACGTTAGTTGATTTGTCGTGCGGTATCACGGAGACGGTCACGCGTTCCCGGCGCGCGTCCACGTCCTCGATGCGCAACCGCTGGCCGAATGCAACCGGCAAGGCCGCGTGTTCGTCGCACAGCCGCGCTTGAAGCTGAACCCGTCGCCCATCGCGAACGGTCGCGATCATGCCCCGCCCATTGCGAAACGGCACGACGGCCTGCGCCTCGGCACAAATCAACTCCTCGAGCGGAGAGCTCGGGCTGGACTGAAAACGGAACATCAGATTCCAGATGGGACGAATCAAGACCCACTCGACGAGCAGCGCGGGACCGATCGCGATCAGGGCCGCGGTGGCGGTCGGAAGACGCGCGGCGTGAACCAGCGCATTTCCAAACGCGCCGTAGAGCGCGAGCACGCTGAACACGGCCCGGGGGGAGGGAATGAAGCGGCGGATGGTGTGCGGCGCGGTCGCTGTCGTTGCGGTGGCGAGAATGATTTGACTCTGGGTCGGACCGGCCGCGGGCGCGGAGGTTGTAGTCGGATGGGCATGGACGAGGGCCGCGCCATGCGCGCCAGCGGCACCGTGCGATGCACCGGGACCGAGCGCGTGCCCGTGCCCGTGCACCGGTGGCAAGTGGTGCCCCCCGAGAGCCGGCAGCGCCATCATGACAAGGCCGACGAGACCGATGACCATCAGGGTCAGAAACACAATTCACGCTCCTCTCCGCAAACGAACAGCAGCACCTTGTCGAGGCATGTTGTAGCGCAACTTTGGTCCAGTCGCGCGCTGCCTCATGCACGTCGGGCGTCAGTATGTGCTTAGGCCCAGAATTGTCGAGACGTCGGACAACCTTGGGACCAGCTCCCAGGGGCAGCGCGACGGACGGCAGACGGCTTTCGGCGCAGCTCGGGGCAAAGCTACCTCAGGCGACAAGCGCTGGTGGTCGTCGCCTTACGTTTCATCAACTCTGGCGCGGGGGTTTGACAGGCCGCAACAGCGACGTACCGTGAGGGGGTGCAGGCGCCCCCGGAATCCGGATCGCCCGTGAACCCACCGGCAGTGACTCCTACACTCCGCCATGGGGGGCGGATCGCGGCCGAATATGGAACCGCAGCAGCAGTGTCTCTGCTCGCCGGCCTCCTGGCACTTCACATCTGGAAGGCTGACCTGCGAACTCCCTTCGTCTATCACGACGACGCGCTTTATTACGGCCTGTTGGTGAAAACCATTGTCGATCAGGGTGGGTGGTTGTCGAACACGCACCTTGGGGCGCCCGGAATCCTGCAACTGCACGATTTTCCCGCCGCCGATACGCTGCACCTGTTCACGATCAAGGTGATGGCTTGGTTCACCCCGAACTGGGCGGTCCTGGTGAACCTGTACTTCATCATGGGGTTTCCCCTCATTGCAGTATCGGCGCTGGCCGTGTTCCGTCATTTCCGAAGCGGATATTGGTCGGCGTTGGCTGCCAGCGTCCTGTATGCGTTGTTGCCCAGCAGGTTGGTGAAGAACGAAGCCCACCTGTTTCTGGACGTCTTTTACGAGGTGCCCCTCGCGATCCTGGTCGCCCTGTGGGTATGTAGTGACAAACCACCTTTGTTCCGTGATCGTGGGGCGGGAAAACGGGCGGGCATTGAGCTGCGTAGCCGGCGCAGTGTCGCGGCGCTGGTGATCTGTCTCGTCACCGCCACCACGGGCGTCTACTATGCCTTTTTCGCTGGGGTGCTGCTGTTTCTTGGAGGGATCTGGGCGTCAGTCGAGTGCCGTACCCTGCGCAACGCGGCTTCCGGCTTGATGTTGATCGGAGTGATCGTCGCGGGGTTGGTCGCGCAGGGCGTACCCACCTACCTTTACCATCTGCGACACGGAACGAACCCTCAGGTAGCCGCACGGTCCGCGGTGGAGGCGGAAACCTTCGGAATGAAGATCACGGAGCTCTTGCTACCGACGATCGCCCACCGCCTGCCGCCTCTGCGGCGGCTGAAGGAGCGCTACGAGACGCCGGGGCGGCCGCGGGGCGAGGGCGCGGTGACGTCGCTTGGACTGGTGGGAAGTGTGGGGTTCCTGTTTTTGCTGGCGGTGTTGTTGCTGACCGGACGAATGCCCCGTGGAGAGCCGGCGCGGGATCTGCCGCGCCGACTGGCGATTCTGAATATTTTCGCGCTGCTGTTGGCGACCGTGGGCGGGTTCGGCTCGCTGTTCGCGCTGCTGGTGACGCCCCAGATTCGTTCATACGCACGAATGAATGTGTTCATCGCCTTTCTGGCCTTGTTCGGGGTCGTCCTTTTGATCGAGCGCGTGGTCGCTCGTTTCAAGAGACTGTCCGTGATCCTCCCCGTCGCGATCTTGGTCGTGGGACTGCTGGACCAGGTAACGCCGGCCGCGGTGCGCCCCTACGCCCGTGCCGGGAAGGAGTACCAGAACGATGCGGCTTACATTCATGCCATCGAAGCAACCCTGCCGGCCGAAGCGATGATTTTCCAGCTTCCGCATCAGATCTTCCCCGAAGCGCCACCCACCCCCGGTCAGGCCAACCTAGGCTACGACTTGCTGCACCCCTATCTTCACACGCGAACCCTGCGCTGGACCTATCCCGCCATGGCGGGGCGGGTCACAGATGCATGGCTCACCGATGTCGCGAAGCGCCCGCCCGCGGCGCTCGCGCGAAGCCTTGCGGACGCTGGATTCGAAGGGATCCTGATCGATCGCCTCGGCTATGACGATCGGGCCGCCGCGATGGAGTCGGCTCTGAGAGACGCCCTGGCGGCCCAGCCGTTCGTGAGCGGCGACGCGAGGCTCGCATTCTTTGATCTGGGGGCATACAACCGGCGCACTCTGGCGGGTGTGTCATCAGAGGAGCGCGCGCGCCGCCGAGAGCAGACTCTTCCTCTGCTGTTCCTATCCTTTGGTGAAGGTTGCTACGGGACTGAGATGGGACCGAACGGGCCATTCCGCTGGTTCGCCGAAACCAGTACCCTGCAAATCGAAAACAATTCGCCTCGCGACCGCACAGCAACCCTATCGATGACGCTATTCGCCGCGCAGCCACCATCGGTCGTACACCTGGACGGCGATCTGTGGTCCGCGTCCCTGACCCTCCCTCCCCAGGGCTTGTCGTTTTCGCGTACCCTGACGATCGCACCCGGCGTGCACGTAATTCGCTTCCATTCGGAAGGACGCTCCGCCGACGCGCCCCTTGATCCCCGCAATCTGTTTTGGCACGCCGAGAACTTCCTCTTCCGCGACCTTACCAATCCCTAATCAGGTCATCCGTAACAACCCGGACTGGAGCGGCGGCAAGGTCGGATTCGCCATGATAGGCAGTTGGCTATCGCTGCCAGCCGGGGCTTCCATGAATCGTCTGAGCAGCCTTTGCGGTCGGCGGAGGTCGCGACGGGGCCGGCGCGGGAACCGCACGGCTTACCCGTTCGCGGTCGGGCGCGGGCTCGAGGTTTCGAATGCGCGGATGACGCACGTCGAAGGCCGGCTTCTGATTGGGATCGCAGGTGGGCCCGAATCCCGATGCATTGAAGTGATGCCCTAGCCGTCCGCGCCTGCCACCGGAGATGGCCTCGATTTCCAGATCGTGTTCACCGGCCCGCGAAGGCGAGCAATATGAGAGAAGATAGAATCGCTTTGATGCCGCTTCGATGCGCGAAGCCACTTCATCGAAGCCACGGGCGATGTCTTCTCGATTCTGCGATGCGAAGGTGCCCGATCGACCGATCGCGGACAGTTCATGCCGGTCGGCCTCGGCACCCACGCCTATCGCGAACGTGTCGAACGCCGCTGTATCCAACGTGTTTTTCAGCTCTTGTTCCGATACCCGGTGGGCGCGATCCGTTCCATCTGTGAACACCACGAGCGTCGCGAATCGCAAGGGCTGCGAAGCGCTCTCCATCTCACGTGACAGCACCTTCACGGCTTCGACCACGCCCCCATTCAGATTCGTCGAGGGATCGCGCGGATGATAGCGCCCGAGCGCCGCGACACCGGCCCGGACGTTACCGCCGAATGGAACCACCGGATTGATGTGGGGACTGCCGTCAAACGTGAACAAGGCGACCTTCTGATACGGCCCGACCCGATCAGCGAACGACGAGGCGGCATTCATCAAGGCCGGCAGCTCACCAGATCCCACCACGCTTCCGCTCATATCGACCAGCAGCAAGGTGTAGTGAATCGCCGCGATCTGTTCCTGAAGAATCGTCTGCTTGCTCTCCAAGGCCGAAACCGGTTTGGCGTCTTCATAGATCACGAAATCGCTCGGCTGCAGGTTGGCCACGGGTTGTCCCGACGTGGTGTCGACCGTGAAGTACACCGCGACATTCGAAGGCTTTCGCACGGATGCGTCGACCGGTTGAAGTTTCAACCCCACACAACCCAACGAACCCAGGAAGAAAAAGGTACCAACGACCGTCAAAGTCGGGAATCTGGGCATGTATGCGGCTTTCAACATGTTCACTTCGGGGTGCAATCCCCATATTGCGCAGGCAGTATAGACTGAATAGACGCCGGACCAGCGAGGCGTCGCATCGAGGACTCCGTCATGTCCCAAAATACGATCTACGTCGCCGTCAGGCCGCGCGACGGTGATAGTAGTTCAGCAGGCCGCCAACGTTCGAATCGAAGGACCGGCGGAGCTCCCGTGAGCACACATTGGCAAGACCCTGAATGGTTCCGCTCGCGGTGATAGTGCCCAAGGTGTTCTCGAATCGCACGACCAAGATGGGCCTCCCCCTGCGGGACGATCCGACCGAGGCATTCCCTTGATCGACAAAACAAATCGTTCCGAATAGGCGTTCAAATTTGGGCTCCGCGCAGGCAGCAGCACCGGGTTCACCCGCCCCTTTCAGCATCTGCCCAATGTCGATCACAAGCAACGCGTGGTGGGGCGCAGGAGGGGCGCAGGTGTCCTGTCACTTGAGATCTGGCCGCCGCCCACCGGCGCGGGTCACAGACCCGATGCGCGCGCGAGGCCGACGCGCGCGAGCGCCAGCTCGTAGCGGGCGCGGGTTAGGTTCAAGCGGGCTTGAGTCAAGGCGGACTGGGACTCCAGAAGATCCGTCGTCGTCGCGGCACCCGCCTTCACTCCCGCCTGGGTGACGCGGAAAGCCTCCTCGGCGCCCGCGATTGCCTGGTCGGCCGCCGCGACGGCCCCGCGCGCGGCGTCACCTTCGGCGAGACTCGTCGCCACCTCGGATTCGATCTGACGTTCGGCCGCCTCCGCATCGCGGGCCGCGCCTGCGGCCTGCGCCTCGGCGGAACGCCTCAAGTGTTCGCTGGCGCCCCATTCCCAGACGGCCCAGTCGGCCTTCAGGCCGACGAAGGCCGAATTCTTCGGCGTAAAGATCTGTCCGTCCGAGCGTAGATACGCCGCTTCGAAGTTGATGTCGGGGAGCAGCGACAGCCACCGCGCGCGCGCCTGCCATCCGGCTGCCTCCGACAGGTGCAGTCGTTGGGCAAGCTCCGTACGGCCTTGGTGCGCGCTGCTCAACAACGCTGCCGTTGCTGGCAGTGGCGCTTGCGCGACAGCGAGCAGACTGTTCGGTTCGACGAGGACGACGCCGCCGCCTTCTCCTCGGCGCATCTCGAGGCCGAGGGTGGCGAATAACCGGTACCGCGTCACCTCACCCTCGCTGTGCGCTTGAAGCGCTTGCTGGCGGGAATTCGCCGCGGCAACCTGGATGCGCAGCAGATCGGCCGGGTTGATGACCCCGGCTGCCAGCCGCGCTCGCGCTACGGTTGCCTCGGCGTCCAATTCATCCGCGGAGGTATTTGCGATCTTCTCCATCGCCTGTGCCTCGAAGGTACGCAGAAAATACGTCTCGACAGCCAACCGGAGGTCGGCCTCCATGGTGGCGACCTCGGCTGCCACGGCGGCGTTGGCCTCATCCCCGGCCCGGCGTTCGCGGTCGAGACGGAGCAGTCCCAGCAATGGCTGGTCAATCGAGGCAACGAACGTGTTGATCGTCTGATTCCGCAAGCGAAAGCCGTCGCCAGGCGCGGCGCCGGGAGTCGTCGGAAAGGTGACGACAAACGGACTGTCGTAGCGCTGCAGATCGTCGTGAACACGCGCCGCCGGCAGCATGCGTCGCGCGGTGCTGGTCGACATCTCGTGGGCGGCTCGAAGTCGATCGCGCGCCGCGGCCAGGCGCGGGTTCGCGGCCAGGGCGACCAAGACAGCGTCCTCGACCGTCAATGTGCGCCGCGCCGGCGTCGTCGCCTTTGGATTCTCAGCGCGCGCCGCCGTCGCGAGCAGACCGGCCAAGACCATCGTGGATGCCCGGGCGATTGGTCGCATGGTCATTTGTCCAAATACACGGTGACGTCCGCCGACAAACCGGCGCGCAGAACGACGGCGGGGGACGGATTGACCCAGGCAATCCGGACCGGAACCCTTTCGACGACCTTCACGAAGTTTCCGCTGGCGTTGTCCGCTGGCAGAAGTGAGAAGCTGGCGCCGGTTCCGCCGGAGAGGCTCTCGACGCGGCCGTTGAATGTCGTTCCCGGGAACGCGTCGAGCGCGATCTTCACCGTCTGACCGGCACGCATCTTCCCGATCTGCGTCTCCTTGAAGTTGGCGACGACGTAGGTGGCGATCGGCACGAGTTCCACGAGCGACTGGCCGATGGCGACGAGCTGGCCCTCGTGCGCGGTCAGCTTCGATGCCATCCCGTCGGTGGGAGCAACCACGCGGGTGTAGTCGAGCTGCAGCTTGGCGAGTGCCACGGAGGCCTCGGCGCTGCGGACCCGCGCGCGGGCCAGGTCGGCCCCGGCACGCGCGGCGGCGATCTGGGGCTCGATCGGCGCGCTCTGGCTCACGCGTCCCCGGGCTTCGCCGACCCGACTGTCCGCCGCGCGCCGAACCTCTTGGGCAAGAGCGAGTTGCGCCTGCGCCTGCGCGAGGGCGGCGCGGGCGCCGTCGAACGCGCTTTGGGCGGCGTCCAGGCGCTCCTGGGGAAGCGCATTCGCCTGCCGTAACTCCTGGGCGCGCGCAAGATCGAGCGCGGCCTTGTGGTCGTCGGACTGCGCATGCACGAGCGCGGCCTTCGCGGCGGCCACCTGGGCGTCTGCACTGCCGACCCCCACCGTCGAACCCACGAGAGCGGCGCGGGCGCTCGCCAGTCCGCCGCGCGACGTCGCCTGCACGATCAGCATTTGCGCCTCGGCCACCGCGGTCTGGGCCTTCGCGGTCGCGAGTTCCGCCTCCGCTTGTGCCATGTGCGCGGCGGTCTCGGCGGGGTCGATTTCGATCAGCAGATCACCGCGCTTGACCCGCTGATTTTCTTGGATGTGGACGCGAACGATCAGGCCAGATACGCGGGTGCCGATCGGAACTGTATCCGCGGCGATCTGGGCATCGTCGGTGCTCTCCTGGCCGGCGGTGACCATCTTGATGGTCTCGAGTCCGGCCAGGGCGAGCGCGGCCACCAGTCCCAAAATGACGAAGGGCCGGCGCGAGCGGCGCTTGGGGGCCGCGCTGGCCGTCGGGGGAGCGGTGGTGCCGAGGGGGGCGGAGACTGCCGCGGCGGGTGGAGGTGCCGTGCCGGAAATGGGTTGCGGATATTTCGAGGGTTGCGTGGTTTCCATGTGTGACGTCTTTCTCGGTGCGCCTAGTGGAGGTCAACCTTGGGTGCAGGCGCTCCCGCCGGAGCTTTCAGAAAAAAAACAAGCGGCAGAATTGCGAGGAAAGCGATACCGGCGAGCAGAAAGATCCGCTCGAAGGCTATAACCGCTGCCTGGCGGACGACCACGGCCTCGAGCACGCGCCCGGCGGCGTCGCGCGCGGTGCCGGGATCGAGCCCGCGCGCCGCGAAGCCGCGCCCAATCAGGGCGAGGCGCTCCCCGACCCGTGGGCTTCCCGCGACGACGTGCGCCGCCAGCGCGTGGCGCGCGCTGGTTTCCAATCGCGGCAGAAACGTCGCGAAGGCCGCCAATCCCAGCGAGCCGCCGATTTGCCGCAACAACGAGTTCAATCCCGCGGCGTCGGCGAGGCGATAGCGGGGAATGGTCGAGAGGGCGACCGTCGTCAGGGGAACAAACAGCGACGCGAACCCGAGACCCTGGACGACGATCGCCACCACCACCGTCCGTGGACTTGTGTCGAGCGTATAGTGCGCCATCTGATACACGCTGAATGCGACGAGGAGGATCCCCAGAGCCACGAGGATGCGCGGCTGAACCTTGTTGTAAAGCCGCCCGGCGATCGGAATACCCACCATCATCGCCAGTGCGCGCGGCATCAGGGCCTCTCCGGACTGCGTGGCCGTGTACCCGAGTAGCTCCTGCATGAACACGGGCAGTAGGAAAGTGATCGACATCAGGATGGCGAACATCATGGCGCCGATCAGGGTTCCCGACAGGAAGACCCGGTCGTTGAACAGCGACAGGTCGACGGCGGGGTGGGCCGCCGTCAATTCACGGATCACAAATGCCGCGAGCACGAACAGGGACACAAACGCCGCGACCCCGATGACCGACGATTCGAACCAATCGTTCCGGCTCCCTTCCTCGAGCACGTACTGGAGGCAGGCAAGACCGACGGCCATCAGGGCGATCCCGACCCAATCGAGGTTGCCACGCTGCTGGCGCGCGGCCTCGAGGTTCGCGCGGCGGATGTCATCCGGTTCGTGAACGAAACGCGTCACCATGAACAGCGACAGGATCCCGATCGGGAGGTTGATGAAGAAGATCCACGGCCAGCTGTAGTTGTCGATGATGAATCCGCCGAGAGTCGGTCCCAGCGCCGGCCCTACGACGACCGCGAGGCCGAACAGGGCCATCGCCATCCCCTGCTCCTTCGGTGGGAATGTCTGGCGCAGGATCGCCTGCTCGGTCGGCTGCAACGCTCCGGCCCCGAGGCCCTGCATCACACGGAACGCGACCATCATCGGCAGCGAGCGCGCCAACCCGCAGAGGGCGGAGCCGAGCACGAACAGGACGAGGGATGTCAGGTACACGCGTTTTTGCCCGAACAGGCGCCCGAGGAAGGCCGTGAGCGGCATGACCACGACGGTCGCGATGATGAACCCGGTCGTCACCCAGGTCATTTCCTGGACACTGGCTCCAAGCGCGCCGCGCAGGTGCGGGGTCGCGACGGCAACGATCGACGTGTCGATGGCACCCATCAAGGTGCCGAATGTGACCGACAGCGTGACAAGCCACTTGTTCACCGGCCGGCGCGTCGCGGGGGCGGCCGCTGCGACGGCCGGGGGGGCGGCAATGGCGGTCATGCACCGGCTCCATCGAGGAAGAAATCGAGCAAACGATCGGTCTCGCCGGCGAAGTCGCCGTCGATCTTGAGCACGACCGACCGGATGGCCAGCGTTCGCACCATGCCGAGGAAGAGCAGGGGCGCCAGATCTCCCAGCTCGGGGCGAATCTGTTTGTCGCGGACGCCCTGCTTCATCACCTTCCCGATGCGCACATAGATCTCGTGCATCGTTTCGCTTTGAGTCAGGCATGCCGACGGAAAAGTGTGCTGGTAGCGCCCGACCTCGCTCTGCAACAGAATCTGGAAGAAGCGCTGGTGACCTTGCGCTTGCGTGAGTAGGGCGGCGAGCAGTGAACGCAGCTTGTCCCGGAAGGGCATGCTGGCGGCCTCACGCAAGGTCTCATCGATGCGGGTGAGCATTGCGGCCCGACGGGCGTCCAGCAGCCCCGCGAGCAGCGCCTCTCGATCTTTGAAGTGGTTGTACAGCGTGCCGACCGAGACCCCGGCGCGCGCCGCTATCTCACCCATGTGCGCGGCGTGAAGGCCCTCCTGGGCGAACACCTCCTCGGCGGCGGTCAGGATCGCCTGCAACGTGGTCTCCCGGAACCGATCCCGCAGGGAAGACGGTTCAGATCGTGAACGGACGTTCATTACATGAATGTATGAATCCCTGCGTCGTGGTTGTCAAACGCCGCAGAACCAAAGTTACGGACCTGTCCCTAGCCAGCCTATCATCCGGAGCAGATGCGGAGGCTGGATGGCAGGCAGGCCCGACGTGGTGCTCACGTGTTGGCCCACACGGCCGTCGTCGCCTCGACATTCTGGGACGCTGAGAGGCGGCCCAAACATGCGGAGTGGCGCGGTTCCTGTAGGAACGTCACTTCGCGGCGGCTGCCTGCGCTCGCAGTTGTTCGCGCCGTTCGTAGAGCTTTTCCCGAAACTCGGACGCGATCTCGCGCGCTCGTTCCCGCTGCTCCGCTTTCAGCAGGTCCTCGGCATCTAGGTAGGCTTTCGTGTCGTTCGCGTCCATCCGATCCTGAACCGACGCCTCCTGATGCGTCTCGTTCGTGCTCCCAGCACCCGACCCACGAGGGGCGCGGCCGCCCATTCCGCCACCCCGCATTCCGCCGCCCATCCCGCCACTCCGCATTCCGCCGCCGCCCATCCGGCCACTCCGCCCGCTTGCGGGCGATCCAGCCCCAGTACCCGCGCCGCTGGCGGAAGCCGGTTTGGCTTCCTGGGCCTGCTTGCGCCTCCTTTCGACTTCGTCGCGGATCGCGGCGTCTTCGCTCTCCCGTTCTTGATCGCGCAATTCCAAATCACGCACCTCGTCGTCTGAAAGTCCCAACTCTGCTCGGTGCTGAACCACGGCGGCGATCGAGGATCTAGGCAATTGGGCCAGTTTTGCCGGGCTGGCCATGGAGGCCGGTGTCGCCGCCGGAGGGGGGGGATCATCCGCGCACGACGCGTGGGATAGAACCAGTAAGAATAGGATCCGGGAACAATGTCGATGCGAGTTAGCTTCGTTCATGCGCATGGATCGAGACTCGTCGGTCAACGCGGGGGTTGCCTCGACGCATCCAGTGATCCAAACCTCAGGATCGTTCCCCATCGATGGCGTCTTCGTTTCATTGCGTCCTCCCGTGTGAGGGTGGCCCACGGGCGGGGGACTTGAAACAGCGAGTGATCGCCTCTTCCACGACGCGCCTCTGTCTTGTGGATCGCCAGCCATAGACGTCGCTGAATTGTCCCGCAATCGATACCGTGGATCCTGGCGATCGAGGCCTGGCCACCAGATCTCAGACCCTCACGGGAACGGTTGAGGCTGCGATCCCCGAATGACCACGTCGGCGTCGGCGCGATAGCCGATCCAGTGTCACGTACACCACAGGCGTGGTGAACAGGGTCAGCAACTGGGACACCAGCAGCCCGCCTACGATGGCCACGCCCAAGGGACGGCGCAGCTCGGAACCGGCGCCGCTGCCGAGCGCCAGCGGTACTCCTCCCAACAACGCCGCCATCGTGGTCATCATGATGGGCCGGAAACGCAGGAGGCAGGCTTCGAGGATGGCGTCCTCGGGCGACAGGGACCTGGATCGCTCCGCCTCGATGGCGAAGTCGATCATCATGATGGCGTTTTTCTTGACGATCCCAATGAGCAGGATGATGCCGATGAGCGCGATGATGCTGAAGTCGAGGTGAAACAGCAACAACGCCAGCAGCGCGCCCACTCCCGCCGACGGCAACGTGGAGAGAATTGTGAGGGGATGAATGAGGCTCTCGTAGAGCATACCGAGGACGATGTACACGGCAACCAGCGCCGCGAGAATCAGCCACGGCTGGCTGTCGACGGAGGACCGGAACGCTTGCGCGGTTCCCTGGAACGCGGCTTGGATGCTGGCGGGGAGGCCCAGCTCCAGCTCGGCGGCGTGGATGGCGTCGACGGCTTGGCCGAGCGACACGTCGGGGGCCAAATTGAACGACAACGTTATGGCAGGAAACTGGCCCTGGTGGTTGATCGAGAGCGACGTGGTGACGGGCTCGGCGTGAGCGATGGCCGTGAGCGGGATTTGATCGCCCGCGGCCGACGTCACGAACACGTGCTGGAGGGCATCGGGACCTTTCTGCAACTCGGGCTTCATTTCAAGGACCACGCGGTAGTAGTTGAGCTGCGAAAACGAGGTCGCCACCTGGCGCTGCCCGAACAGGTCGTACAGCGCGTCGTCGATCGACTGGGCGCCGATTCCCAGGCGTGATGCCGTGTCCCGATCGATGGCTACCGAGAGTTGCAGGCCCGCCGTCTGCTGGTCCGTGGCCACGTCTCGAAGCTGCGGCACCTTCTTCAATCCCTGCAAAACGCGGGGCGCCCAAGTGTTCAATTCCGATAGGTTGGCGTCCCGCAGCGTGTATTGATACTGCGTGCGCGTGTTGCGACCGCCGACACGCACGTCCTGGACCGATTGCAGGAAAGACTGGATTCCCGGGACGCGGACGAGTTTGGTGCGAAGCCGGGCGATGATCTGGTCGGCGTTGGCCTTACGCTGCGACCAGGGTTTGAGGGCGACGAACATGGTCCCGGTGTTGCCCGCGCCACTCGCGCCGCCGACGAACGAGATCGTCGTGTCGACATCTGGATCGGCGCGGACGATCGCGTTCACCATCTCCTGTCGCTCTCTGACGGCGGGAAACGACACGTCCTGGGAGGCCTCGGTGAAGCCGGAGATGAGGCCGGTGTCCTGCTGAGGGAACAGGCCCTTCGGTACGATGACGAAGAGGAAAGCTGTCAGGGCCACCATGCCCCCCGCGACCACCAGCGTGATGTATTGATGCCGCAACACCCGGCGCAGCGCCCACCGGTATCCGTCCAACAGTCGCTGGAAGGCTCGTTCGGACCAAGCGTAAACCCGGCCATGCCGTTCTTCCGACACCGGCCGCAACAGGATCGCGCACATCGTCGGCGTCAATGTCAGCGAGACCAGCGCCGACATGGCGATGGCGATAGACAGCGTCACCGCGAACTCCCGGAACAGGCGCCCCACGATGCCCCCCATCAACAAAATGGGGATGAAAACCGCCAGCAGGGACGCCGTGATGGACACGATGGTGAAGCCGATTTCCTGGGCACCTTTCAGCGCTGCCTCGATGGACGAGGCTCCGGCCTCGCGGTAGCGCGTGATGTTCTCAGTGACGACGATGGCGTCGTCGACCACGAACCCGGTCGAGATGGTCAACGCCATCAGCGACAGGTTGTCGAGGCTGTAACCCAAGAGGTACATGACCGCGAAAGTGCCGAAAAGTGAAAGAGGTATCGCCACGCTAGGGATGATCGTCGCCCGGAGGTTCCGCAGGAACCCGAACACGACGACAATGACTAGAGCCACGCTCAGAACAAGCGTGAACTCGACGTCGCGAACCGAAGCGCGGATGGTCTGCGCCCGGTCGACGGCGATGCGGATGTTGATGGCAGGAGAGATGGAGTTGGCCAGGAACGGCAGCTGGGCCTTCACGCGCTCGATGGTCTCGAGGATGTTGGCGCCCGGCTGGCGTCGGACGATCAGCAGGATCGCGCGATCGCCGTTCTCCCAGGCGGCGACGCGATTGTTCTCGACATCATCGACGACGGTGGCCACGTCGCCCAGGCGAACCCCCGCGCCATTTCTGTAAGAAATGACGACGTCGCGGTAGGCGGCTGCCCCGAACAGTTGGTCGCTGGCCGCGACGGTGAAAGCCCGCGCGCCGTTGCCCAGCGTGCCCTTCGGCTGGTTGGCCGAGGCTTGGCCGAGGGCGGCGCGCACGTCCCCGGTCCCGAGCCCCATCCCCGCCAGAGTCGCCGGATCCACCTGTACGCGCACGGCGGGCTGCTGGCCACCCCCGACGGTCACCTGGCCCACGCCCCCGACCTGGGACAGCTTCTGGGCCATGATCGAATTGGCGGCGTCGAACACCTGCGCCAGCGGTAGGACCGTCGATGTCAGCGCCAAGATCAGGATCGGCGAATCGGCGGGGTTTACCTTCCTGTACGTTGGCAAAGTGGGGAGATTCGGCGGAAGCTCGCCACCGGCGGCGTTGATCGCCGCCTGCACGTCGCGCGCGGCTGCGGTGATGTCACGGTCGAGATCGAACTGCAGGGTGATCGTCGCCGAGCCCAAGAGATTGATAGACGTGATTTCGGTAACCCCCGCGATACGGCCGAATCGGCGTTCAAGCGGCGTGGCCACCGACGAGGCCATGATCTCCGGGCTGGCGCCGGGCAGTGCAGCGTTGACCGAGATCGTGGGAAAATCTACGCGCGGTAGTGGCGCGACGGGAAGTTGGAAATACGCTGCCAATCCGCCGAGCAAAACCGCCGCCGCCAACAGCGATGTGGCGATGGGATGACGTATGAAGGGGCTCGAGAGGCTCATGACGCGGCGGGGCCGGGCAAAGACCCTGTCCGATGTCCGGACTTGGCCTCGACCACCGTGGTTGTGTCGCTCTGGGGAGCCTTGGTGTCTTTGTTCCGAGTAAAACGTTTTCGCAGTCGTTCCATGGCCAAGTAGATGACCGGGGTCGTGAACAGCGTCAGGAGCTGGGAAATGATTAGGCCACCGACGATGGCGATGCCGAGCGGACGACGCAACTCCGAGCCCGTCCCTCGCCCCAGCGCCAATGGTACGCCCCCCAATAGGGCCGCCATGGTGGTCATCATGATGGGGCGGAAGCGCAGGAGACACGCCTTGTGGATCGAATCCCGGGGGCTCAGGCCCTCGACGCGTTCGGCTTCGAGCGCGAAGTCGATCATCATGATGGCGTTCTTCTTGACGATGCCGATCAACAGAACAATGCCGATGAGGGCGATGATGCTGAACTCGGTCCGGCACAGGATCAGCGCGAGAAAGGCGCCCACCCCGGCGGAGGGCAGCGTCGACAAGATGGTGATGGGATGAATGTAGCTTTCGTAGAGCACACCCAACACGATGTAGACGGTGATGAGCGCCGCCAGGATCAAGACGGGCTCGGTGCTGAGCGCATCGTGGAATGCGCGTGCCGCTCCTTCGAAAGCTGTATGCAGCCCTGGGGGCAGGTTCATGGTCCCCAAGGCCTGCTGGATGGACGCGACCGCGTTGCCCAGCGCCGCCCCCGGTGCCAGGTTGAACGAAATGGTGACGGCGGGAAACTGACCCTGGTGGCTCACGGTCAGGGGCGTGGTGGTCTTGTCGAAATGTGTGAAGGCGGCGAGCGGAACCGGATCCCCGGTTGTCGACCGGACGTAGATGTTGTGCAACGCCTCCACGGTCCCGCGATCCTCTGGGCGCACCTCGAGGATGATTCGGTAGAGATTGAGCTGCGTGAATACGGTGGACACCTGCCGTTGTCCGAAGGCGTCGTACAGTGTGTCGTCGATGGCCTGGGAGCTGACCCCCAGGCGCGAGGCGGTGTCGCGGTCGATGACCAGCGTGAGCTGTAGGCCCCCGGCCTGCTGGTCGCTGGCTGCGTCCCGCATGTCGGGCAAGGTCTTGATGCGCTCGAGGATTTGGGGTGCCCAAGCCGCCAGTTCGGCGGGATCTGCGTCTTCGATCGACATCTGAAACTGGGTGCGTGACACGCGATCCTCGACCTGGAGATCCTGCACGCTCTGCAAATAGACGCTGATGCCGGCGATCTTCTCTAGGCGTGGCTGAAGCCGGGCGATGATGGTGTCGGCGTCGGTCTTGCGATCACCCCGCCCCTTGAGCGTGATTGAGATTCGGCCGCTGTTCATGGTCGGGTTGGTACCATCGGCACCGATGAAGGAGGCGACGGCACGAACATCGGGATCGGTGCCAATCAGGTCCGCCACTGCCTGCTGCCGGGTCATCATGGCCGGGAACGACACGTCCGGTGGCGCCTCGGTGACGCCGATGATCAGTCCCGTGTCTTGCTGCGGGAAAAACCCCTTGGGAATCCACACGGCCAGGAGCGCCGTGAACGCCACCGTGGAGAATGTGACGAGCAGGGTCAAGCGTTGGTGATCGAGCACCCACCGCAAACAGCGGTCGTATAGTTTGACCACGCGATCGAACCCCCCCTCAAATAGGCGGGACAAACGTCCCTCCTTCGCCTTGTCGGCATGCCTAAGGACGTGGGCGCACATCATCGCTGTCAAGGTCAGGGACAGCACGGCCGACATGATGATGGCGACGGCGAGCGTCACCGCGAACTCGCGGAACAGGCGCCCGATCAGTCCTCCCATGAATAGCAGCGGGATCAGAACCGCTACCAACGATACCGTCAGCGAGACGATAGTGAAACCGATCTGCTTGGCGCCCTTGAGCGCTGCCTCGAAAGGCGCCTCGCCTTGCTCGATGAAGCGGGACACGTTCTCGACCATGACGATGGCGTCGTCGACCACGAAGCCTGTAGCGATCGTCAACGCCATCAGCGTCAAATTGTTGAGGCTGTACCCCAATAGGTACATCACGCCGAAGCTGCCGATGAGTGACAGGGGCACGGCGACACCGGGAATGATCGTCGCCCGCAGGTTGCGCAAGAACATGAAGATCACGGCGATGACCAGACCAATGGTCAGAATCAACGTGAATTGGACGTCGTCCACCGATGCCCGCACGGTCTCGGTCCGATCGCTGAGGATGGTGACGTCGATGCCCTGGGGCATGGACGCCCTCAGTTGCGGCAAGAGCTTCTTGACGCCGTTGGTGACCTCGATGAGGTTGGCGCCCGGCTGCCGCTGCACGTTGATGATGACGGCGCGCTTTGCGTTGGCCCAGCCGGCGAGCTGGTTGTTCTCAACGCCATCGACGACCGTGGCGATGTCGCTGAGTCGGACCGGCGAGCCGTTGCGGTAGGCGATCAGGAGCGGCCGGTAGGCCGAGGCGGTCACAAGTTGATCGTTCGCGGCTATCGTGTAGTCCTGGCGTGGGCCGTCGATGTTGCCCTTCGGTTGGTTGACGTTGGCCTGGACGAGGACGGTGCGCAGGTCCTCCATCGTCATACCCGTGCCCGCCAATGCCGCGGGATCGACCTGGATGCGCACCGCCGGTTTTTGTCCGCCGTTCAGGGTCACCAAGCCCACGCCCGACACCTGCGAGATCTTCTGCGCCAGGATCGAATCGGCGAAATCATCGACTTGGCTGAGCGCGATAGTGTCCGAGCTGACGGCCAGGGTCAGCACCGGTGTGTCGGCGGGGTTGCTCTTGCTGTAAGTGGGGGGCGTCGGCAGTGTCTTCGGCAGCAGGTTGGCGGCGGCGTTGATGGCCGCTTGCACGTCCTGTTCGGCCGCGTCGATGTCCCGGTCCAGGGTAAACTGCAACGTGATCTGCGAACTGCTCTGGCTGCTGACCGAGGTCATCTCGCCGAGCGACGGGATCTGTCCCAGTTGGCGCTCAAGCGGGGTGGTCACGGCGGAGGTCATTGTGTCCGCGCTGGCTCCCGGCAACGTCGTCGAGACGACGATGATCGGGTAATCGACCTGGGGAAGGGCGGATACGGGCAATTGGCGGTACGCGATGAGGCCGCTCAAGAGCAGGCCGACCATCAGCAGTGACGTAGCGACGGGCCGGAGGATGAACGGCTCGGAGATGCTCATCGGCTTGGTCCGGGCTTCGGCCCGTGGGCCGGCCCGCCGCCACCCGTGGAGCCTGCGTTGCTCGAGCTCGGGCGCGGTCGCGCCGAAATGGAGGCCCCCGGGCGAAGCTGGGATTGCCCGTCGACGACCACGGTTTCGCCCGGCTTGAGGCCTTTGGCCACGATGGCCAAGTCGCCTTGCAGGATGTCCAGCTCAATGGGACGCAACGCCGCTTTGTTGTCGCCGCCGACGATGTAGACGAACGTTCCGTTAGGCCCGCGTTGGACGCCTGCGGCGGGGATGATCAGAGCGTCCTTCTGCGTCTCCAGGAGCAGGCGCGCCTTGACGAACTGGTTGGGCCACAGTTTGTGCTCGTGGTTGGGCAGCTCGGCCTTCATTCGGATTGTGGCCGTGCTCGTGTTGATCTGATTGTCGATCAGCATCACCTTGCCGCGGCCCAGTTCCGAGTCCCCGTCGCGGTTGATGGCAGCGACTTCCAGTGTGGTTTCGCCCATGCGCTTCGCGATACGCGGCAGATCGTCCTCGGGCAGGGTGAAAAGAAGGGCAATGGGATCCAATTGGGTGAGCGTGACGATGCCGCTCGCGTCCGTCGCGTGGACGATGTTGCCGGGATCCACCAAACGCACGCCCGTCACGCCATCGATGGGTGATGTGATGTGCGCGTACACGATCTGCAGTCTGGCGCTTTCCACCTGTGTCTGATCGGCCTTCACCGTGCCCTCAAGCTGTCCGACCAGGGCCCGCTGCTGGTCGACCTGTTGCTGCGCGATCAGGTTCTGTTCGCTCACGGCCGCGTAGCGGTCGAGATCCAGCTTGGCGCCGTGGAGTTGGGCGTTGTCCCGGGCCAGCGCGGCTTCGGCCTGGTGGAGTTGGATCTCGAACGGACGCGGATCGATCTGTGCCAGGGGGCTGCCGACATGAACCTGTTGTCCCTCGCGGAACAGGATCTTGTCGAGCTGGCCGTCGACGCGCGCGCGCACGCTGACCGTCCTTAACGCGGTAATGGTGCCCAGGCCTTCCAAATAGATGGGGACGTCCTTGCGTTCGACCGTCGCCGTCGTCACTGGTACGACGCGTCCCTCGGTGCCCGCGTCCGGCGCCGCCGAGTTCTTGGCGCTCCCCTGATCGTGCTCGCGGCACGCGACGAAAAACAATGTCCCCACCACGGCGGCGACCGCGAATAGCGACCACAGTCTGTGTTGGCCGGCGGTAGGCGCATTCTCTCGCTGCTTCGTGTCTGGCGTCATGCGAACGGATCCCTCGTTCTCGCGCGTGCGTGTCATCGTCTTCCGAGTGCGCCCAGGAGCTGTGCCCGCGCGATGAGGATGCCGTAGCGGGTCTGAACCAGCTGCGCCTCGGCGTTGATGTAGGTTACCTGAGCGTCGTTCAGCTCAATGATGTTGCCCAGCCCATGGGCATAGCGGGCCTCCGCTAGCTCATGCTGCTTCCGGGCATTGGTGAGCGCCTTGTCCGCTGCGCCGGCGGTAGCCTTGGCGGATTGGACCGACAGTTGTGCCTGCTCGACATCGACGCGGATCTGCAGGCGCAGAATATCCACCTGCGCATCGAGGGCGCGCAGCGTGGCAGAAGCCTCGTGCACCTGGCCTTTTGTCAGACCGCCCTGGAACAACCCCCAGCTCAGGCTCAATCCCAAGAACCCGTTGGGGACTAAGTTCCCGAGCGCCGCCGTTGGACCGGACTGCGAGCTGCTCGCGCCCACCTCGGTTAAGCTTCCCGTCGCCCCGAGGCTAGGGCCGTATCCGCCACGATCACTGGCCAACGTCAACGCTTGCCCCCGTCGCTGCTGGATCAGCGTCGCCATCTCTGGGCGGGCCCGCACGGCGTCGTCGACGAGGGTGTCGAGCGGGGCGTCCTCGTCGGGCGGCGCCGCGAGATCGGCGTCGGTGAGTTGGTATTCGCCGTGGGTCATGATCCCCATCGACTGGGCGAGCTGCGCCTTGGCCAAGCGCACGTTGTTGGTGGCGGTGATGAGTTGTACCTCCGCATTCGCGAGATCTGTTTGGACGCTGGCCAGATCGATCTCCGCCTTCAGTCCGACCTTCACGTAGCTTTCGACCTGTTGTACGTGACGTTTCTGATCGCGCACGGATTCTTCGCCCACCGTCACCAGGTCCTGCTGGGCGCGTGTCTGAAAGTAAGCCTTCCTGACGTTGGCGACGAGTTGGGTGAGGCTGGTGTTTTCCGAGGCCTCAACCGAATCGTGGTTGGCCTCCGCCGCCCGCCAGCGGTTGGAGGTGAGACCGAAGTCGTAGATCAGTTGCGAGCCCGTGAGACCGAAGTTGAAGTAGTTGTAGGTACTGCCGCTCAGCGATGGCATGGTCGCGCCGAGAGGTCCCGCGCCTGGCCGCGGAGCAGGGTTGCTCGTGGTGAGCTCGTAGCCTGCATTGAATGCGACCTGCGGCAAATAGCCGGCCCGTGCCTGTTCCACGCGACCCTGGGCCGCATCGGTGTTGGCGCGTGCCTGCCTGAGGGTAGGCTGATTCTTGAGGGCAATGTCCTCGGCCTGGGCCAGAGATAACCTGCCCGGCAATGATTCAGCGGGCACTTCGGAGCCGGCGCCTATTCCGACCGGCAATGGGGGGACGGCCACGTCGTTGGCCTCGATGTTGGGGGTCGCGTCCGTCGCCCGGGCCGGGGAACTCGCCACCCAAGCAGCACTCTGCACTGCCAGCGCAGCGACGACCACCGTCGACCATGCACGTCTCTCGGAGAGGGAGGAGGAGCGCGGTGGTTTGCCGACCCCGGAACGAACACGAGGGTCAAGGGAGGTCATGATAACGTAGCCCTTCTGGACGGCAGCGCGGTCGTGCCTGCTGAACAGGAATTGGTGGGCGCACGATGAACGTTTCGGCATCGCGATTCCGGTGAGCGTCTTTGTGACGCCCGAAGATGCTCGCGAGTCACCCCCCCCAGTCACTGGAGGCGGACCCAAGGCGCTCGTGCCATGGCTTGTCGCCGTCGCGTTCTTCATGGAGTCACTCGATACCACGATCCTGAACACGGCGGTTCCAACCATCGCGACCGCGTTGGGGATCGCGCCGCTCAGCATGAAATCGGTGTTGTCGAGCTACACGCTCAGCGTAGCGGTGTTCATTCCAGTCAGCGGCTGGGTCGCCGATAGGTTCGGAACACGGCGAGTGTTTTCGTCGGCGATCGGCATCTTCACGCTGGGGTCAGTACTGTGCGGAATCTCGACCGACATCCGGCTCTTGGTGGTCTGCCGCATCCTTCAGGGAGCGGGCGGGGCGATGATGGTGCCGGTCGGAAGGCTCACGATGGTGCGGACGTTCGCGAGATCGGAGCTGGTCCGCGCGATGACGTTCGTAGCGATTCCGTCGTTGATCGGCCCGATGCTGGGGCCGCTGGCAGGGGGGCTCATCGTCCGGTACTTCCACTGGCGCGCGATCTTTCTTCTCAATGTCCCATTTGGGCTAGGCCACACGCGGGGCGGCCGCGGAACTCCGGCGCGGGAGCCGTGCATGGAGCGAGTAGCACGAGCTTAGCTAGGGCCCTCCGTACGATCGAGCGGGCCGAGGTTCGTCTCCGTGCCCGTCACGTCGATGAACACTTCCGCGACGAACGGGAGCGCACGGCGAATCTTCCTGTCGAGCTCGTCCATAGCACGGCCGAGCGCTTTGATTTCCATGCTCGGTGACGGGCGCGCCTTGGCGAGGACGATCACTTCCTCGGGCCCCGAGTACATCGCCTGGAGCATCAGGACCTCTTCGATCGCCGGATCCCCCTCGACGATCGCACGCAGCCTCTCGAGCTGTGGCGCGGAGATGGACCTCCCGACCAGGAAATCGGCGAACGGACGGGCCAGTACGAACGCCGTGACCGCAAGCAGGACGCCGATGAGCAAAGACGCGACGGAGTCCGGGACGTTCGAGCCGGCGATCCTGCTCAGGAGCAGGCCAGCCGCCGCGAGTGCGAGACCGATTAGTGCAGCGCTGTCCTCGACCAGGACAGCGCGCACCACGGGATCGCTCGCGCGCAGTAGGTAGCGCCAGACCGTGAGGTCGTAGTCCTTCGCCTGCCGCCGCGCCTGCCGCATGCCCTGCAGCCACGACGTTCCGTCCGCCACGAAGGCGATCGCGAGAACGATCCACGGTGCGACGCCGCCGGCTACCGGATGGCGCGCCTCGAGC
>JADGRC010000472.1 GCA_017881245.1 Pseudomonadota bacterium | reverse complement strand
GCGTGGGCGTCGCGAGCGGCGTGGGCGGCGCGGGCGGCGTGAGCGGCGCGGGCGGGCCATGCGCAGGGGGCGGCGCGAGCGCAACCGGCGGAGCTGGCGTTTGCGTTGCCTTCGACCCGAGGGGCGGAACCGCGGCCGCCACGACGGGGCCCGCGGGGGCGGCGACCCGCGGCCCCGAGCTTGGAGCCACGGTCGGTGCGCTTACGCCGACATTGGGCGCGGACGTCCCCCTCAAAGAGGAACCCGTTGCCGATAGGGTTGACCGCGCCGCGGCTGGAGACCGGAGACGAGGCAAGTCGGGCTGAAGACCAGGGTGCAGACGCAGCTCCCACGCGGCGACAATCACGGCGGCCGATCGCGCGCGTTCACCGCAGGATGTTGACTCGGGCAGCGCCTTCTCCGCGATAGGCTCCCCGGATGCACTGGCCAACTTGAGGTCCACCCGCTCGGCGTCACCAATCAACTCGACGACATCGAGCGCATCGGAGGGACCCGGCGGAGCGATCATTCCGACGAGGGCAGCCTCGACCTCCGATGCCGTCGGACAGGCGGTGTGCCCGCGCACACTGACCGCCGGCGGAGGACGGCCGGAGCCAAGAAACAGCAACCCGCCAAAGAGGATCAGGCCCAGCATCGGTCACCATGCTCCGCAAAGCATTGGACTTCTCTAGCCCGTCGTACCAGTCCCGTCCATGCGTCGCCCGTGCCGCTGCCGAGGCCTACACGCGCCGGGCGACATCGCGGGCGATGTCACGGAACACGCGCATCCGGCCCAAGGCATTGGTCGAGTCGAGGTAAGCGGAGTCAAGCCCCACGTCGACGCCCTGGGTCTGCCCGCTGGCAGCCGCGTCCATTTCTTGAACCAAGGCCTCGGCGACGTGCACGGCGCCAACCGGATCGAAATGAGTCCGTCCGAGCAAGGATGGCCTGTGGTGGTACGCAACGGCCTCGACGACGATTCTCGGCAATCCCCAGCAGCCGAGCAGGTACGCCCCGACCTCCGCGTGCGAGGCCCCGTATGCCTCGGTCTCGGCCCGCCAGACGGGGACCCCCTGACGACGAGACTCCGGACCGATGCGCCGGTATGAATCTGAAAAACGGGATGCCAGCACCAGCTTTCCGATGTCGTGTAGCAACCCGCCTATGAAGGCTTCCTCCGCGAAACGGCGCGACGTCATCAAGTTGCCCGCGATCTCCGCGACCAGCGTCGCGTGCCGGCGCAGTCCCTCGGGGGACAGCCCCAGCGTGTCCTCGTCGCCTTCGAACGCGACGAACAGACCGGTCAGGAGCGCCAGTTGCTCGACGGTCGACATTCCCAGCAGGATCACAGCGTCCTCGATGCTCACCACCGTGCCCGCGGCGTACTTGCGGCTGGTGCCGAAGAAGGCCGAATTCGCCAACTGCAGGAGTTTTGCGGCCAGCGCCGGGTCCTCCTCGACAATGCGCGCGACCGTCGCCGCGTTCGTGCCACGCGCGTCCAGCGCGGCCCGAAGCTCGAGTAACACGGGCGGAGGAGACGGGAGCGATTCGGTATCGCCCACCGCCGCCCTCAGCGCCGGTTGGACCACCAGTTCGCGCATCGCAAGCGCCCGGTCCAATCGATCGTGCAGGCGCAAGACGTCGAACGGCTTGATCAAATATTGGTGGCACAGAGGCGCCACACGAACGACGTTCTCGCGCAGCGCGGGAGCGCCAAACACCAGCCTCACGGCCATCGGATGACTTGCTTTCAGCCTTTCCAACGCCACGATATCGTCCAGGGATCCCGGATCGATGGACGCCACGACGACGTCAGCCGGGGTGACCTCCATGGCGCCAAACGCCTGCTCGAAGGTGTGCACGAACACCAAATCCCATCGCGTTAGATCCTGCTTCAAAAGCCGCTCAAACGCGTGCAACACATCGGTGCGCGGCTCGACGAACACGATTCGAGGCTTCCCAAACGCCGGCGGCCGGGGTGACCTCCCGACCTCCTTTTCGACGGTCGGTTGCATGTCTCACTCAGGCAGCGACGTGAAACTTTGCGTGGCTCATCACTCGGTTGCGCCCGGCGGCCTTGGCCTGGGCCAACGTACTTTCGGCCGCCCGCAGCAGGTCGGCGGGAGTCTGGAACGCCAGCGCCTCGTCCAACGTCACGCAACCCACCGAGATGGTCATGCGAACCGGATCTCCGATGCCGATGTCGTGCAAGCCGTCCTCGACCTTCTTGCGCAGCCGCTCGGCGACAATGGCGGCGCCTGCCGCGTGGGTGTCGGTCAAGATGAGAGCGAACTCCTCGCCCCCGTAGCGAGCGGCCAAATCGCGGTAGCGCAGTCGATCCGCCAGAACGCCTCCGAGTACCGTCAACGCGCGATCTCCGGCCGCGCGCCCGAACGCCTGATTGATCATCTCCAGGTGATCGGGATCGCAGATGATCACGCTCAGAGGCTTTCCCACCTGTTGCGCGAATTCGAACTGCTCCAGCAGATAATCGTCGAACCGCGACCGACTGGCGAGGCCCGTCAAGCCGTCCACGCGCGCCTTGTCGGCCACGGGCGCCACGGCGGCCAGCGCGCGTTCCGGCAGCTCGCCGTCGGCATGGCCAAACGCGTAGTCGGCGCGCTCCACGATTCGTTCCAGATCGTCGGGCTCGCCAACCCACACGTCGAAGAGCGGCGCAATCTGACAAACGATCTTGTTCATCCGGCGCATGAGCGGCTGAAGCCTATCCTCGGTCAAACCGACGATCTCGTGCGCGCGCACCTTGGCTCGCCGGGCCGCGCCGGCGACGTCCGGCGAGACCCAGATGTCCGCCAAAACACCGGAGAGGGCGACGACTTTCACCATGGTTTCGGTGGCTGTATCGGTCCCGCGCTGCCATCGGGCAGGTTCGTGACTGCTTCCGACTGCCGCGCGCACCGTTTCGGGCAGGCGCCACTGGGTCATCAGCCAGCGCCCAACCTCGGCATGATCGCAACCGAAGGCTTGCTTCTCCAGAATCACCAGCTTGTCGTGGTCGTTCGGGGCCTCCGCGGCCATGGCGTGATATTGATCGCTAGCCGCCTGCGCTAGGGCGACCTCGCCGACGTCTTGCAGAAGCCCAGCCAGGAAGGCCTCTTCCGGATGCCGCAATCCGGCCGACCGGGCAAGCTCCTGGGCGGCAGCCGAAGCGAACATCGCTCGCTTCCAGTAGGCGCGGTAGTCGAATCCGTGCCGTTCGTGCGAGCGCATGTCACCGACCACCGCGAACGACAACGCAATCGTGCGCACGGCGTTGACCCCCAGAAGCACCAGGGCATGCGAAACGGTCGTAACCTCTTGCCGCATCGAGAACAAAGACGAGTTCACCAATGCCACCACCTTGGCGGCCAGAGGCGCGTCGCTGCCGATCGCGCGCGCGACGTCGGCAATGTCGAAGTTTTCGCGCTGGCACAACCGCAGGACGTGAACAGCGACGGCGGGTAGGCTGGGCAGGGTCTTGCAGGTCTCCAGCTTTTGACGAAGGCCGATCTGCATGACCTATTTCCCTTCGGGCGCCGTACCAAGCGCCGCCTTCAACCTCTTGAGGCCCTCGGCGTGAAGCTGGCAGATGCGCGGCTCGCTGACGTCCAACATCTTGGCGATCTCGCGGTAAGTGAGGCCCTCCAGATAGTGCAGACCGAGCACGGTCTGCAATCGTTCTGGCAGCAAGCGAATCTCTCGGGCCAAGGCCTCGGCCATTTGGGAGTTGGCCAGGCGATCCTCGATACCCGGTCCCTCGTCGACACTGGGGGCCGATGCCATCCGATCGAGCGGAATGTGAGGCTCCAGCAGCGCCTCGATGCCACCCACCTCTTCGAGGTCGATCTTCAACTCGCCTGCCAGCTCCTCCGTCGACGCCTCGCGCCCCAGTTGCGTCTGAAGTTTCTGCCGCGCTTTTTGCAGATCGTCGGTCCGCGAGCGCAACCGTCGCGGCAGATGATCCATGCGACGCAATTCGTCCAGCATGGCGCCACGAATTCTATGCTCGACGAACGTTTCGAACGTCACGCCCCGCGCATTGTCAAAGCGACGAGCCGCCTCCAGAAGGCCGATCGCGCCCGCAGACCACAGGTCGTCGAACGCGCTATGCAGGCCCGTTCGCATGACGATCCGCCGGGCCACCCGATCGATGAGACTGCCGTAACGCTGAATCATCTGATCGGCGTCGCTGGTCGCGGAGGAATATGTCGCCAAGGCGCGATGCATACTTCAGCCAGCCACCGCCTGCGATTCGCGGAACAGACGTTGCCACATGAACTTCAGTCCCCCTCCTAGCGCCGGCGCCTGTGGATCTTGCGCCATCGCACCCGTTTGCTTGTCAGCCAGCAATCGCTCGCCAATGGATGCAATCGCGCGCGCGGATGGCGATGATGGAAACATCTCGCAAACCGGGCGTTGGGCCATGATGGCGCGGTGCAGGTTCTCGTCACGAGGGATGTAGCCGAGGTGTCGCACCTTGGCCTCCAGGAACTTGCCGGTGACGGCGGTCAGCTTCTGAAAAATCCCGCGCGCGGCCAGCTCGTCGACAACCGGATTTACGATCACGTTGAACGTGTGGACGCCGGCCTTTTGAGACAGAACCTTCACCGTCGCGTACGCGTCGACCAGGGAGGTCGGCTCGGGGCTCACCACCAAAATTGCCTCCTGGGCGGCCCCCACGAAGAACAGGACGTTGTCGCCAATGCCGGCGCCCGAATCGATGAGGACGATATCGAACATCTCCTCGATGGGATCCAGCGCCGAGATGAACTGCATTTTCTGTTCATCCGAAAGGTGGGTCAGCGATCGCACGCCCGACCCAGCGCCGAGCAGCATCACGCCCGCTGGTCCCTCGCACAGGACGTCGCTCACGGATAGCCCCTTGTCGAGCAGATCGCCCAGGTGATAGCGAGGTTTCAGACCGAGCACGATCTCGACATTGGCCAAACCCAGATCGGCATCGATGATCAGGACCCGCTTGCCCGCGCGCGCGGCGACCACGGCCAGATTGGCCGTGACATTGGTCTTGCCCACGCCGCCTTTTCCGCTGGTGACCGCGTAGACGCGCAGGGGCCGTTTCGCGATCTTCCCCGCGGCGGCGAGCTGTCGCAGACTATCGGCCTGATCCACGGACCTGCTCCTTGTTGCGGAAGGACGACACTCGAGACGGAAGCAGAGACGGCGTCGGTGTCAGGAAGGCTTCGACCAAGGTCGCGTCCGTCACCGGATGAATGTCCTCGGGAACACGCTGGCCATCACAGATGCACGACACGGGACGTGAGATCACGGTCGCCGCCGACAAGGCAGCGGCCGGGCCATCCGCCTCGTCGAGTTTCGTAAAGATCAATCGTTCGGCCCCGAAGCTCTTGTAGCGCCTTGCCACCGCTCCCAATTCGCGTGCGCCGGTCGCGACCGACAACACCAACTGCAACTGCACTTGTGGCGCCGTCTTGATGAGGTCCATTTGCGCCTGAATCGATTCTGGGTCGGAGCGGCCAGCGGTGTCGATCAAGACGAGATCCGCGTCGCGCGTGCTGTCCACAGCGGCCGCCAGGGCCGCGCGATCGCGGGCGACGTACGTTGGAACACCCATGATCTTTCCGTACCGGGCCAATTGGTCACTTGCACCCACCCGGTAGGTATCGACGGTAATCAGCCCGACCTTGAATCGGGTTTCGAGCAGCGCACGGGCGGCTATCTTCGCGATTGCGGTGGTCTTTCCCACGCCCGTGGGGCCGACAAGAGCAACGGTTCGACGGGCATCGGCACCCCACGGCGCGGCCGACGCCGAGACCCGCTTGCGAAACTCGCCCACAATGAAGGAGAACAGCTCGGTCGCCCGTTCGGCGCCGCTCGCCAAACCTTCGTCCACCAAGGTTCGGGCCTGATCCGCGTCCATTCCGCGCTCCAGCAAATGCCGAAAGACGCGCCGGCCCTCGGCGCCAAATTCCGCCTCCCCATGCGCGTTGGAAGTCCCCGAGGCAACGGACGCTGTTCGCCGGTTGGTGTGCAGGGTGCGGCGCACGTCGTCCATCACCCGACGAAGAGACGCCATGTCGGATTCCATCCGCGAGTCACGTTCGCTTTGCCCTTCCGTCGGCCCGCGGGGCTCGTCGCCGGACGCCGCCGTGACCTCGATTTGTGGGCGCCCGAAGAGTCCGCCCCCAATCTGCTTGGTTTCGATGATAACGGCGTCCGAACCGAACGCGGCCTTCACGGCTGTCAAGGCCGACCGGGCATCCCGCGCGCGAAAGGTACGAATCATGGGCGAACTCGAATTCATCGTCGTGGCTCCTGGCGGTTAGTTTCCCGGGGTCCTCACGCGGCCCGTCCAAGGGGCGCGCTCTGTAGATCAATCGTGGCGACCGGATCAACCTGTGTGCCGGCGACCAACTCCCGCGCGGTCACGACCCACAGATCCGGAACGAAGCGGCTGGCGAAGTCGAACAGAGGGCGCCGCAAATCAGGCGGCGCGATTATCACCGTCGGGTTTCCGTCGGCGGCGAATCGGGCCGCCCGATTCTCCAACGCGCCGACCAGGCGGCGAGCGGTATCGATTTCGGGGGCAAGCGTGGCCTCGCCATCCGCCTGACCGAGGCCCCGTCGCAGCGTGTCCTCGGTGACGCGATCGAGGGTGATGGCTTTCACGACACCGGTCGCATCGACCACCTTTGCCGTTATCTGGCGGAACAGGCGGCGCCTGACCTGCTCGACCAGGAAGGCGGTGTCCTTGCTACGCGCGGCGCCGTCCGCGATGGCCTCCAGGATCGTCCGCAGATCGCGGATCGACAGACCCTCGCGCAGGATGCCGCGAACGACACGCACCAGCTCGCCCAGCGTCACCGTACCGGGCACGACGTCCTCGACCAGCTTCGGGGCTTCCTTACCAAGAGCGCCGAGCAACTCTTGAACCTCCTGGCGGCCCACCAACTCGTGAATATTGCGCCGAATGACCTCGCTGAGGTGTGTCGTCATCACCGACGCGGGATCCACGACCGTCATGCCGCCGGCCTCGGCGCGAGCCCGATCGGCGGCGGTGATCCACAGCGCTTCCAGTCCGAACGCGGGCTCCTTGGCGACGATCGCGTCAGCCCCCGGTAACGAGGGCCGCCCGCCCGACGGCTCCAGAACCATGAAGCGATCCGCGTGAGCAGTGCCTCGCGCGATCTCGACGCCGCGCAACCTGATACGGTATTCGTTCGTATCGAGGCGCAGGTTGTCGCGCAGGTGGACGGGTGGCAGCACCAACCCCAGATCGGACGCGACCTGTTTGCGCAGGTTGGTGACCCGCCCCGGAAGCTCGCCGCCCCGTTCCAGATCGATGAGGCGCAAGAGCCCGTGACCCACCTCGACCTCGACGGCGTCGACGGCGATCAGGTCCTGGATGCGCTCGGGCTTGTTCTTCGCGTCAGCCGCGTCGTCCGTCGCCGGAGCCGCCGCCGTGGCGACCTTACGCCGCGAGATCGCGAACGCCGCTAGGCTCAACACAGCGAACGGCAGCGTCGGCATGCCGGGCAACAACGCCAAGACGCCCAACACCGCGGACGCGTAGACCATGACCCGGGACTTGCCGAACATCTGGACGCCGATCGATTTGCCCAGGTTCGCGCCGGCTCCGGCCCGCGTGACCACCATGCCGGCCGCGGTCGAGATCAACAAGGCCGGCATTTGCGACACCAGCCCGTCGCCGATGGTCATGATGCTGAACGACTCCGCGGCCTGGGCCAGCGTCATGTGATCGCGCACCAGACCGGCCACCAGCCCACCGACGATATTGATCGCGGTGATCACCAGACCCGCGACGGCGTCGCCGCGTACGAACTTGCTCGCGCCGTCCATCGCACCAAAAAATTCGATCTCTTGTTCCAGGGCCGCGCGCCGTGCCCGGGCACCTCGATCGTCGATCGCGCCGGCGGCGAGATCCGCGTCGATGGACATCTGCTTGCCGGGCAGCGCGTCCAACGTAAAGCGCGCCGCGACCTCGGCGATTCGATTGGAGCCCTTCGTGATGACCGTGAAGTTGACGACCAGCAAGATCAGAAACACGACCGCGCCGACGATCAGACTGCCGCCAACGGCGAACCGGCCAAAGGTCTCGATGACGTGTCCGGCCGCGCCCGGACCTTCGCCCCCGCGCAGCAAGATGAGGCGCGTGCTGGCCACGTTCAATCCGAGGCGAAACAACGTCGTGATCAGCAGCAGCGATGGAAAGACGGAAAAATCCAGCGGGCGCTCCAACGACAGGCCGACCAACAAGATCAGGACCGCGACGCCGACGTTCAACGCCAGCAGCATGTCCAGGACCAGCGGCGGCAGCGGCAAGATCAAGATGGCCAGAACGCCGATGACGGACGCGGCCAAGATGGCCTGAGCCCCGCCCTTGTCGATCGGCGGCGCCGTACCTGTGTTCGCGGCGGCCATCAGGCCCTGGCCCCCGAGACATTGCCCGGCATGCGGCCCGTAACGCGATAGACGTAGGCCAAAATCGCGGCGATCGCCTTGTAGGTATCAGCCGGCACGGCTCGCCCCACCTTGACCCGCTTGTAGAGCAGCCGCGCCAGGGCAATGTTCTCGACGATGGGGATGCCGTTTTCGCGGGCGAGATCCCGCATGTATTCGGCCAGCTGACCCTTGCCCTTCGCGGTCACGCGCGGCGCGCCGAGCTCGCCAGCCCGGTAGCGAATTGCGATCGCGATGTGCGTGGGATTGACAATCAACGCGTCGGCGACCGGTACTTCCTTGGCGGCGCGGCCCTTGGACAGCTCTCGATGCTTCCGGCGGCGGCGGCCCTTCATGACCGGATCGCCGTCCTCTTCCTTGTATTCGCGTTTGGCTTCTTCCTTGGTCATGCGCATGCGTTTCCGGTAACGCAGCTGCTGAAGAGCAATGTCCACGCCAGCCCAAAACGCCATGATTGTCAGAACCTTGACCGCCCCTTTTGCCAATGGAGAGAACAACATGGCGAACTGAACGTCGGGCCGGGCGAAGAGCAGGCGCGGCAGCGTCAGGAAATCGTCGCGTAAAGTCGACCAACAGGCCCAAGCGACGGTCAGCAGCTTGACGATCGAAAGGGTCAGGTCGAGGACGGTCTGCTTGCTAAACAACTTGCCAAGCTTGCCGCCGCTGAACACGCGGCTCAGATCCGGCATGGCCAGCTTCAGCCAGATGCGCCCCCGTGTCTGCGGCACGAAGGCCAACCCGCCGGCCAACGCCGCCGCCACGCACGCCGTGCCCGCGATCAGCAGGGGCCGTCCCACAAGAGGCGCCAGGGTCCGCGGCGACGAAGCGGATCCCGCCCCTAACCCTTCCGCCGAGGCGACAATCAGGCGAACCAAGGCATCCCGCAGGCTGCCCCCAAGCGCGACCAAAGCCATCGCGCCGGCGGCGAAGCCAGCCACGGCGTTGAATTCGCGGCCGATCGGGATGTTTCCGTCGTCGAACGCGGTTTGCAGCCGCTTGTGACTGGCGGCTTCGGTGCGGTCTTCCTTGGGGCTGTCGTCGGCCATATACGCGTCAGACGCCTCCGCCAAGGGCATTGCGAACGGCGTTGGCCGCCATCTCGGCGATGGTGGGCGCTGTCATGTACAGGGCACCGCCGCCAGCGAGGATCGTGACCGAAAACCCGACACTGCTGATGTTCAGTTGCGGCGCGGTGCGCCCGACCACCCCCAACGCGACGTGACCGAACGTCACGGCCGCCAAGACCGGGAACGCCATGCGCACGGTCAGCGCGACGGCGGCCAGGGCCTGCGTCACGACCACGCCCGCGAGGGGCCCGACCTCGACGGGAGCACCCGGCGGCATGCTGATGACCGAGCGGCAAAGCCAAGCCACGAGCTCGCGATGGACGCCCGCCGCCAGCATCGCCGCGAGCGCGATCATCGAAAGCAGCTCGGATACGGACGTGGATTCCGCGCCGTGGATCGGATCCACGGACGCGCCGAACGAAAGGCCCATGCTGGCCGCGATCATGTGTCCGGCGGCACTCGCCGCCTCCAGCGCGAACCGCGCCGCCAGTCCCGCCGACAGGCCGATAACAGTCTCGACGATGGCGACCGACACCAACTCGGCGCTGCCGCCGGAAAACAGGGGAAAACCCGCTCCAGCAAAGGCCGCGTAAGCCAGCACCAGAGACAACATCATGCGTAGCCGCGCCGGAACGGTCTTCATTCCGAACAAAGGCGCCACGGAACACAAAGCCGACGCCCGAAAGAGCACCATCAGGAACCCGTACAGGGTCGGCGTCAGAAATCCGGCGGGAAGTGGCACGAAGGGTGGCTAATGCGAGGGCCG
>JADGRC010000063.1 GCA_017881245.1 Pseudomonadota bacterium | reverse complement strand
GCGGGCGGACAGACCTACGAGCTGCCCCAGCCTTTTCTGGTGTTCGCGACCCAAAACCCGATCGAGCAAGAAGGGACCTATCCGTTGCCGGAAGCGCAACTCGATCGCTTCATGTTCCAGGTCAACGTCGACTACCCATCGGAGGCCGAGGAGATCCGCATCGTCAATCAAATGACGTCCGCCTACCGGCCGGTCTTGCGCAAGATCCTGTCCCCCGAACGCATCTTGCAGCTACAGGATCTGGTGCTGCGCGTTCCGGTCGCCCCCCACGCGGTCGAGCACGCGGTCGCCATCTGCCGCGCCACGCGCCCCGGCGAGCCCACCGCGCCCGAGAGCATCCGGCGTTACGTGTCCTTCGGTGCGGGGCCGCGCGCTTCGCAATATTTGGTGCTGGCCGCCAAAGCGCGCGCCATTCTGGCCGGGCGCTATGCGGTGTCGGTGGAGGACATTCGCGCGCTGGCGATGCCGGTGTTGGTCCACCGCGTGTTGCCGAATTTCCACGCCGAGGCGGATGGCGTCACCGCGCGGTCTCTGGTCGAACGGCTGATGGAAGCCGTGCGGCCGACTTAGGGGCCGCCGTGGCGGCCGAAACGCGCGCGCGCCTGCTCGACCCGACGGAGCTGGCAAAGCTGGCCTCGCTGTCCGTCCGCGCGCGCGTGGTCGTCGAGGGCGCGTTCGCGGGGTTGCACCACAACCGCCACACCGGAAGCTCGATCGAATTCGCCGAACACAAGGAATACGCCCCCGGCGACGACATTCGGCACATCGACTGGAAGGCCGTGGGGCGCGTCGGCCGCTACTACATCAAACGATTCGAGGACGAGACCGAGATGCGGACTCACCTGCTGCTGGACGCGTCCGCGTCGATGGGATACGGGCGCCTCGGTGTCTCCAAGTTGGAATACGCCGCCACGCTGTGCGCGGCGATAGCGTATTTGCTCGGACAGCAGGGCGATCCGGCGGGCCTTCTGTTGTTCGACGAACGAACACGCCAGTACCTGCCGCCGCGCAACCGCGCCGGTCACATGCGGGCTCTGCTGGCCTCCCTGGAGGCGGCCTTCCCGGCGGGCCGCACCGAGGCCGCCCGCGCGCTCGCTGAGATCGGCGAGGTCGCGGGACGGCGGAGTCTGGTAATGCTGTTCACCGATCTGCTGGACGCCCCGCCTGCAGTCGGCGACCGGCTGCGACAGTTACGGGGGCACGGCCACGACGTTGTCGTGTTCCACGTGCTCGACCGCGACGAGATCGAGCTTCCGCTCGACGAGCTGACGCACTTTGAAGCGATCGAGCCCGACGACGGGCGTGCGGTGCTGGCGGATCCGCGCGAGCTGCGGCTGGCGTTTCGCCGCGAGTCCGAGGCCTTCCGCGAGCGCTGGCGCAACGTCTGCGTCGACGCTCGCGTGGAATACCAGTTGGTCATGACCGACGCCGCGCCGTCCGATGTCCTGCGCCGGTTTCTGTTCGCACGGCAGCGGACGCGCGCGGGGACGTAACGAACGGCAGCAGGCCATCGAGCGACAGCTTTGCTGCTGAGCTCCCAGGGCGTGGGGAGTGGGATTCGCGCAGCGGGAGCCGTGGGAAACGGCTCTCCGGGATGTCGCTGGCGCCAGAGCCGAGCTTCCCGTGCTTGACGGCGCCAGCGCCCAGCGTTCCACGCGGCGCCTCGATCGCCTGCCCGTGATCGCCTCCAGGCCACTGCATTCCGGGCGCACCACGACCTCCGCGTCACCCTTGCCACCCTCGAAGGTCTTTTCGATGTATACGGCTTTGCCAATCTCGATGATTGTGACGGCCGGATCCGGCGAGACCTTCGGCAAACGCGCGGTATCCATCTCGCGTACGAACGGTGCAATGCGTGCGTTGCATAGGCCTTCGAGGGTGTCCAAATCGCGGCGGGAAAGCCGCTTGATCCACGAAAACACATTGCCCAGCGTCGCCCCCTCTATCTTGGCCGGCAACGACCAACCCTTGACCAGGATCTGGGATGACACCAGCCGTTGCCGCTTCTGTCCCGTCCGGCCATCCCACCAGACGGGAAACGCTCCAGACGGACACAGGACCAGATGATGATCGGACGGGCCCTTGGCTCGCATTGTTCACGCGCCTTTTCGGCGCCAGGCGGCTGGCGGGAAGGAGACCTGCGACAATCAGTAAACCAAAGGCGCCGGCAACGATCAATCCCGACCGCGTCTCGACTCCACCTCGCAGGTGAGATCCGTCGCGGCGCGCAGACGGGATCAAGGGCCGCACGTCAGCGCGACCGCAGAGCACGGCGCGGCCGCATGCAGCGGCTTGCCCTGGACGCCGCCGAGCACCGGGACATCCTCAGGGTCGAGGGCCGGCGGTGTCAGCGTCCACGACCCAGTATTTACTCTGCCGCTTGTGATGCGCGACGGCCACAATCTCGACGATGTCCTCGGCGCGCCGCTGGTACACGACGGTGTACGGAAACTTGGGCATCACGTAGTAATGCATGGGTCGATTGGGCGGGAGGCCTTGGACGAGCGGCCAGCGTTGAGGCGCATCAGAGACGGTATCGAAAGCCGCGCCGACGGCGTTCAGGAAGCGCGCTGACGTTCGAGGTCTTGTCCTCGGCGTTGTAATAGCGAGCGCCTTCGCGAATGTCGGCGCGCGCCTGCCTGGAAACAACAAGATACAGGCTACCGGCTCCGGCGGAGACTGCTTTCGATTTCCTGCCGCGCTTCCGGCCAGGAGAGAAAGTCGCCACGTCCTTCTTCGATATCACGGGCCCGCTGCTCGAGTTCCTTGATCCACTCGGCATCAAGGCCGCCGTTCACGGCGCCGGAAATGCTTTCAAGCAGCTCATGAGCGACGTGCGCACGCTCCGTCGGATCCAGCTTGAGCGCAGCCTCGATGATCTCTTTTGCAGCGGTGGACATGACCGTTTCAGTGTACCTCGGGTCGCAGCGGCGGGCTCGCGGAATTCTCTGGTCCGCTGATCCGCGACGTCCGCCCCGCCGCCACGGAGCCGAGCGTCGCACGCGGCGCGCCACCGAGCGGCGCGGGCGTTGCTGGAGGACGACGGTCGTTGCGACGGTCACAAGACGTTCGACATCCCGGGGGGGACGGTCCCCTGCCTTCGTCAACGTCTCGGAACGCCCACCCTAACGGTTAATGGCCGGTTTTGAAGTGGCGATCAATGGCCGGTTTTGGGTGTCCACTGAGGGTGAGCGCCTTCCCGTCGAACGTCATGTCCTGCGCGTATGTGTTGCTCGCGTTCCCCGGAAAGGGACCATTCCCACGCTGGGTCTCAGATATTTGGCTCCTGGAATAACACCCGCATCTCGCCGTCGTCAGTGACGTGGAACGCCTGTTGGACGGCCATTGAGCCCCCGAACTGGAAGGTTTTCAATTGGACGGCACTGTCCATCCGCACAAGACCAATCCAGTGTCGGGCTAGTGCATCGCGAACCGCGAATCACGCGTATACGACATTCTGCGATTCTCGATCAACCAAATTCGCGGTGACGAACGCGATATCAGATTCGCGCGTAGCTGTGAGCGAGAACACGCGCCCGAGTGCCATTTTGGTGTTCAGCCCGCCCCAACCCCCTCCGCGACCACCGGATTCGTGAGTTGCCCGATCCCCTCGATCTCCACCGTCACCACATCCCCCGGCGCCAACCAACGCGGCGGGATTTGCGCCATGCCGACGCCCGATGGTGTCCCGGTCAGGATCACCGTGCCGGCCGGCAACGTGGTGCTCCCGCTCAGGAACTCAATCAGCGCGGGGACGCCGAAGATCATGTCGGACGTCGATGCATCCTGCACCCGCTTGCCGTTCAAGATCGTGGCAATCTCCAGAGCGTTCGGGTCTGGGATTTCGTCCGCCGTGATCAAACGCGGCCCGAGCGGCGCGAAGGTGTCGAAGGTCTTGCCACGGCACCACTGGCCGCCACCCATGCGAATCTGCCAATCGCGCGCCGAGACGTCGTTGGCGCACGTGTACCCGAAGACATAATCGAGCGCTCGCTCTCGCGAAACGTTCTTGCAACTCTTCCCTATCACGACGGCCAACTCGCACTCGTAGTCGACCTCCGCGCTTGCCAGATGCCCAGGAATCACGATCGGCGCGCCCGGATGCTGAGCCGCGTTCACGCCCTTCATGAACAGAATCGGGTATTCGGGAATCTTCGCCTTCTGTTCGTTGGCGTGACGCCGGTAATTTAGGCCAATGCAAAGGATTTCGGTGGGAACAATCGGCAACAGCAGGCGCACGATGTCGGCCGGTTCCGACGTGACGGTGAAGGCCCCGAAGAGATCGCCGTCGATCCGGCGCGCGGTGCCGTCGTCATTTTCGCGACCGTGATGCGTTCGCCCGGCGTGGTCTTGATAGCGAATGATTTTCATGATCCCTCCTCGTCGACCGCTAGCCGATAAACGCGGCGTGCGGTGTGGTTGAAAATGGCCTCCCGCGCCGTCGGCGCCAGAGCCTCCAATAGGGCGCGGGCGGTTTGAACCCAGGCCGCGTAGCCCGAACCAATCTTCACGACCGGCCAGTCGCTGCCGAACATCAGCCTATCGGGTCCGAACTCCTGCACGACGCAATCGACGTACGGACGCAATTGCGCCGCGGTCCAGGCGGACGGATCAGCCTCAGCGACGAGCCCCGAAATCTTGCAGGCGACATTGGGCAGCGCCGCGAGCCGCGAAATGTTCTCGCGCCAGGGCTCCATCTGACCCACCCTGACCAGCGGCTTGCCCAGGTGGTCGAGGACAAAGAACGTTCCGGGGCACGCACGCACGAGCTCGATAACGGCCGGGAGCTGGTGGTGGCGAATGCACAGATCGAACGACAGCCCGATCTCTCCCAGCCACCGAACTCCGGCAATGAATTCGGGCCGGACGCAGAACCCGACATCCGTCTCGTCCTGAATCAGATGGCGAACCCCACGAATGAGCGGTCGTCCCCGAAGGGCCTCCAAGGCTTCCGCTGTCCGCACACCGCGATCGACCGGCACGAACGCGACGATGCCGGCTATCTTGGGCTCATCCGCGACGGACAGCTCCTCGACCCAGCGCGCCTCAGCCTCGGGCGGCTCGCTTCCGGCCTGGACGAACACGATCCGTCGCGGCATCGAAGGGCCAGCCTCGGCGCGCAGCGCGGCCGGCGTGTGCGGTCCCGCGATCGATGGCACCTGCACCAGCCAGGGGCAAGGCAATTTGCCCGGATCCCAGAAGTGACAGTGGCTGTCAACGAAGGAAAATGAAGGGTCCAACCACCCAACCGTACTTGTCCCGGCGCGTGTCGTCCAGGTCGCGTCCAGGTCGCGTCTACGTCGCGCGTCGTCCAGGTCGTGGTCGCGCGACGTCTAGGTCGCCGTAAGGTAACCTCGACGACCCGCGGGTTTGGAGCCCGCGGCACAACATGCGTTTTGTCGCGCCATCAGTGCTGCTCGGGCTCTTCGCCGCGGCCCTACCGTTCATCATTCACCGCATCGGGCGGCGGCGCGCGAATCCCCTGCGGTTCGCGGCGATGGAACTGTTGATCAAGGCCGACCGGCAGGTCGCGGCGCGGCGCCGATTGCGCGACGCGCTGTTGTTGATCGTGCGAACCTCGGTCGCGGCCGCGTTGCCCCTGCTGTTCGCGCGCCCCTACGCCGAGGTCCGGTCGGATCTGCCCTCCACGACCGATCGCCCCCAAAGCGCCGTGATCGTGTTGGATGATTCGGCCAGCATGCAACGCCGGCGCGGAGCTATCGGCTCCGGGACCGTGTTCGAAAGTGCCCGCGCCCGCGCGCGCACGCTGCTTGAAAACATGGCGCCACAGTCGGACGTCGCATTGGTCCTGGGCTCCGAGGGGGCGCGGGCGCCGGTCGCCGAGCCGTCGACCGACCGACCAAGGCTGTTGGCGGCGATCGATGACACCGTGGGCACCGCCCGGCGGGGCGATCTCACGGCCGCCTTGGCCCGGGCCGCCCAGATCCTTCAAACCGGAGGGCATCAGGAAAAGCGGATCTACTTAGTGACGGACTTGCAGGCGAGCGGGTTTTCCGCCGATGCACCCGCCGCTCTGTCCTCGCCTCTTGCCACGCCGCTTGGGCCCATCGGCGTCACCATCCTACCCGTGGGCGTGAATCCCGGCGCCACCTGGGAAAACCGCGCGGTGATGGACGTCAGCGCGGAGCCGGCGCCCGAGGCGGGCGCACAAGGAGTCGCCGTCGTCGCCGAGATCGCGAACTTCTCGTCGCGGCCCGCGACCCACTTGGGTGTCACCTTGCGTCTCGACGGGATCGAGGTCGCGCGGGGTTTCGTGGACGTTGCCGCCAATGGCCGGGTTCGCAAGAAATTCCTGCATACGTTCGGTAGCGCCGGCGGTGGTGGCGGCGGCGCTGCCCATCAAGCCGAGGTCGAGATCGACGCCGATCTGTTCACGCTGGACGATCGCCGCCTGGCGCGGGTCGAGATCTCGCGGGGCCTGCGTGTGTTGGTCGTGGACGGGGATCCCCGCACGGTGCGAAACGAGGACGAGGTCTTCTTTCTCGAGGCGGCCTTGCGCGCGGGCGGCGGCCGGTTTCAGGTTCAAGAAGCCACGCCCGACGATCTCGCCTCGCGAAACCTCGACGGCTACGCCGCCGTGTTCATGGCCAACGTCGCGCGTCCCAGCGCCGACGCCGCGGCGTCCGTGGTCCGATACGTCGAGGGCGGAGGAGGGCTGTTCATTGCACTTGGTGATCGGGTGGACGGCGACGTTTGGAACCAACGGATGCGGGCCGTCTTGCCGCAGCCTCTAGGGCTTCGTCGTACGGCCGCTGCCCGGCCCGGTTCGCAGGAGGGCGAGACAGTCGACACCCGTCCAGCGGAACGATTGGCGCCCATCGATCGCCGGCACCCCCTGTTGGCCTGGTTTCAGGGAAGTGGCGAAGGGCTGACGTCGGCGCGCTTTTTTCAGTACACGCTGCTGGAGCCGGCGTCCGACAGCCCGAGCCGGTCGGTGGTGTTGCGATACGAGAGCGGCGCACCGGCCCTGGTCGAGGCGGACATCGGCCGCGGGCGGGTGTTGTTGTTGACCACGACGGTCGACCGGGAGTGGACCGACTTGCCGATTCGCCCCGGGTTTCTTCCCCTCGTCCAGGAGGCCGCGCGTCGCCTCGGGGGTGTGCCTTCCGGCGACGCGATCTCGGCGTTACCCATCGGCGCGGCCCGCGAAATCCCAGCCGCGCCCGACGATCGCCGCATCGAGATCATCAAACCCGACGGCGAAGGCCGCGCACTCGGGCCCGAGACGCGCCAAAATGCGATCCAGACCCGCGATGCGAACGCCGAAGCGGCTTCGGGCTCGGGCTCGGCTGCGGGTCTGGCTTCGGTCGGTCGCGCCGCGCGCGTTGTAATCTTCCGCGAGACCGACCAACCGGGCGCGTATCGCGTGCGCGCTTTTCGCAACAATGGCGCATCGGTCGATCGCCCCGATGAGACCTTCATCGTCAACCTGGATACGCGCGAATCCGACCCCGCGGTGCTGCCCCCCGAACGCCGACCGGATCGCACGGCCGTACGCACAGGCAAGGATGGGCACGCGCCGACCCGTCACATGGAGCTGTGGCACGTCCTTGGTGCGGCGTTGATCGCCTTTCTACTACTCGAATCGATCCTGACGATGCGCCTCCGTACCAACCGCGCCCGATTGCCGGGTTGAGATTCGACTTCGGCCGCGATCACTGCTTCACGCATCCGCGACCGCGGACGCCGCCACCGGTGAGCGCGCATCGACGGCGGGAAACGATGCCGCGAGCGCGCTTGACGCCGGCGTACCCAACAACGACGGCAACATCGCCGAAGGAGCCGGGGCGCCGACCCGACACGCCGCCTGCATCGCCGCCACGCGCGTCCCGGATTGTTCGATTCGCTCGCGCAAGTGGCCATCACGTTCGGCGGCGCGCACCAGCGCCTCGAAGGCCCGCAGCTGCCGATCGACGGGCTCCCGGACCAGCAGGACGTCCGCACCCGCCGTAATCGCGCCGACGGCCAGATCCTCGATGGAATACCGATCGGCGACGGCCTTCATCCCCAGATCGTCCGACACGATCACTCCCGAAAAACCCATCTCGTCGCGCAGTAGCTCGGTCAGGATCCGACGCGACAAGGTCGCCGGCCAAATCGGGTCGAGTGCGGGGAATGACACGTGGGCGGTCATGATGGCATCGATTCCCGCGCGCGCCGCCGCGGCGAAGGGCGCAAGCTCGATTCGCCGCAATCGTTCGACCGGGTGAGCCACCACGGGCAAGTCGACGTGCGAATCGGTCCGCGTATCGCCATGCCCGGGAAAATGTTTGCCGCAACCAACAAGGCCCGCGGCTCGCAGGCCACGCCAGAAAGCCAGAGCGTGGGCGACGACGGCGTCGGGCGTCCGGCCAAACGCACGGTTGCCGATCACCGGGTTGGCGGGATTCGTGTGCACATCCAGCACCGGCGCGAAATCCCAACCGATCCCAAGAGCGCACAGCTCGGCACCGAGCGCCTGACCCACTCGGTGGGTGCGCGCCGGATCTCCCGCCGCGCCAACCGACAACATGTCGGGCCACACCGTCAGCGGCGAGCGCAGACGTTGCACCAGCCCACCTTCCTGATCGACCGCGACCAGACAGGGCGACGCGACATCTCCCGCGGAGGGGGAGGAGGCAGCGGCGGCGCGGATCTCTCGCACGACGGACGCGACCTGCGCCGGAGTCTCGATGTTGGGGCGAAACAACATGACGCCGCCCACCTCGGACGCGATGATTCGGCGGCGGAGGTCGTGGGGTAACGACGGCCCGTCGAACCCAACGGTCAGCAGCTGACCAACCGCGCGCTTCAAACGCTCGGTTGGCGCGCCGGTCGGCGCACGGAGCTTGAGCGCCGATGACGACGGCGCATCTTCCGGTGGCGGCGTCACCAGGCTTCGCTCCCGGGCAACCAGAGGCCGGCATCGCTGGTCAAAGGTCCACCGGACCTGGTTCGAGAGGCAAGGACGCACATCGACAGGCGAAGCATGGATGAATGAAGCATGGATGAATCATAGTGTACGGCTGAGCCGCATCCACTTTAGCGGCTTGCCGTCCATCCAATCGGCCGGTCGGCCAGTCGGCCATTCCGCCATTCCGCTTTCCAACCCGGGTAACCGTTGATATGTACTGCGGACCTTTCGCCGGCCCTCCGGGTTTAGCTTCCCATGATTAAGGTCAAACGCATCGATCACGTGGCCATCGCGACCGGCGATCGCGACCTCGAGGTGCGAAGACTCGCCGGTTTTTTCGGCCTTTCCGTGGGTCCAAGCGAGCACGTCGCCGGCCAGCAGACCGACGTAACGTTCCTGAGTCCGCGGCCAACCCCTGCCGCTCAGGCGGACCACGGGACGCCCGCCATCCAGCCGGCCCTGCCGTCGTGCGAAGCGGCGCTTGAGATCATCTCCCCGGCGGGTCCGACGGGCAACCCGGGTCTGGCTCGTTTCCTCAACCACAGGGGACCCGGTTTGCACCACATCTGCTTCGAGGTCGACGATCTTCCCGGCGCGCTCGCCGCCCTCAAGGCCGCCGGAGTTCGGTTGATAGACGAGGCACCCCGACCGGGAGCCCGCGGCCACTTGGTGGCATTCATACATCCCGCCTCGACGGGCGGCATTCTTTTCGAATTGTGCGCGACCCCAAATGGAGCCCAAGCGTGAGCAGCCGATCCGTTCGCCGTTTATCCGCCGCCAGTCTAGTTGTCCTGATGCTCGGCGGCCCCGTGGCCCGGGCCCAATATGGCATGGGAGGCATGGGGCAGCAGCCCGGGGGCGGCATGCCAAACGCGCCGATGGGGCAACAGCCCAAGGACGAGGGGCCCGCGCAGCAGGCGCCCGAGGAGCCCGGACAACCAAGTGACCTCGAACCAATCGGCGGCTATGCCGATCAAAATCGCCGGCGGGCGCAGCTCTTCGAGGTCGGCGGTTACTTTCGGCTCCGCAACGACTACATGCACAACTTCAATCTGGGACAGGGATATTCCAACGCCCCCGACCCCACCTCGCCGACTATGAACCGCGGTGGGCCACCGCCATTTCCGTGGCCCACGGACTGCGGCGCTCCCGATCCCATGAACCCGATGGTCGGCCCGGGGGGACTCGCGTCAGGTTGCGGTCACAAGGATCTCTCGACCACCACCACCCGCCTCCGCCTGGAACCAACCCTGAATGTGACGGATCAGGTGCGGGTGCGATCGCAAATCGACGTTCTCGACAACGTGATCATGGGCTCGACGCCCGACAGCCTGGTTTCGACGGGCCGGCCGCCAACCTTCGCTCCGCAGGCGCCCATTCCGTTCCTCTATGGAAACCAGGATCCTCCCGAGGTTGGGGTCAACGGCTACACGTCCAGCATCCGGGCAAAACGCGCCTGGGCCGAGGTCGACACGGAATTCGGCTCGCTGCGCTTCGGAAGGATGCCGTGGCATTTCGGCCGCGGCATGTCCTTCAACGACGGCAACTGTATGGACTGCGACGGTGGAACGACCGTCGATCGGATTGCGCTGCTAACCGAGGTCTACGGTCATCAGTTGACGGTGGCGCTGGACTACGGCGCGCAGGGGTTGACTTCCAACCAACTGCACCTGGGCCGAACCACCTCGGATGTGGCTCCCATCGACCTCGGGCAGGACGATGATGTCTACGAGTACATGGTGGCCATCACGAAAATCGACAATCCCATTCAATTACGTGAACGAGTTGATCGTGGCGACGCGGTGTTCAACTACGGCCTCCAGTTGGTGTACCGATCGCAGCAGAGCGCGACAGACGAGGCGGCCTGTGCCACGACGGGCGGCGATACGAGCACGACCAATCGATGCGCGACGGACAACCCGCCCATCACTTCCGTCAACGCGGTCCTGTTCCAGCCGAGTTTGTGGGCGAAGCTGTACTACCGCGCCTTGATCGTCGAATTCGAAGGAACCAGCATCGTCGGTAAGATGGACCACGGGGGATTGCTCCTCGCCCCGAACGAGGGCACGAACCGCGTCACCTTCCGCCAGTTCGGCGGCGTGATGGCCAGCGAGCTTCATCTGTACCGAGATGCGTTTTTCGTCGGATTCGAAGTGGGGGGCGCGAGCGGCGATCAGGCCGAGAACAACACTCAATATCTCAACTACCGCTGGCGAAGCGTCCGCCAGCCCCCCGGTGATCACAGCATCCGCGACTTCAAATTCTCGCCCGAGTATCACATCGATTCAATTCTGTTCCGCCACATCCTCGGAACCGTGACCAACGCGATCTATGCGAAGCCCGCCATTTCGTACTGGTTCGATCTGCAACAGACTCGCCAACTCGGTCTGTCGGGTAGCTTCATCTATAGTATGGCCCAGGTTCCCGTTTCCACGCCGGGCAATGCTCTCGGCTACGGACTGGAAATGAATCTGGGTGTCAACTACCGCAATACCGCGGAGGGATTTTACGCCGGGATCACGTGGGCCGTGCTGTGGCCCTTTGGCGCGCTCAACCGCCCCGCCTCTATCCCCGCCTTCATGGATGCGCCCGCGAACGCAACAGCGGCCCAGGTCCTTCGCGGGTTTCTGGGCGTGAAGTTCTAGAGCGGCTTCGCCGGCGCAAGGGGCCTGGGAAGGCCCCCTGCCACCCTCGGTTTGCGGGGGAGCAAACCTACTTCTTTTTGGATTTGGCGGGGGCGGACCGCAGACCCTTCAGATGTTCCTCGGCCTCCTTGCGCGACGGCCCGTCCTCGTGGGTTCCGTATTCCAGATACTTGCGGAATGCGTCGGCCGCGTCGTTGGTTCGGCGTTCCTGGGAATACACGACGCCCAAATCGTAGTAGGCCTTGGCGTACTTCGGGTCGTGACGGAGGGCGGTTTCGTACTCGGCGATGGCCAGAGCGGTTTCGCGTTGCTCGCGATAGACGGTCCCGAGATTGAAGTGAAGACTGGCGTCGTTCGGGTTGTTCTCCAGCGCCCTCTTGAAGGCGACGATTGCACCCTCCCTGTCGCCGGCCTTGTCCTTGGCCACCCCCAGGTTCGTCCAAGCCGATATCTCTTTCGGCTGTAGCTCCGTCGCCTTCGTCAGGTGCACGATGGCGCTCTTGTAGTCGCCCTTCTGGCGATACGCGAATCCCAAGGAAACCCGCACCTCGAATTCCGTCGGGGACAGAGACACCGATTGCTCCAACTCACGGATGCCATCGTCCAAACGTTTCAAGCGCACGTACGCCGCGCCCAAATTGCCGCGCGCGGTGGCATCCTTCGGCTCAAGAGCCACGGTCTTCTCGTAGGCAATCGCCGCCTTTTCATAGTTGCCCTGGGCGCGCCAAAGGTTTCCCAGCGTCAAGTACGCGGCCGCGTAGTTGGGACGCGCGGCAATCGCTTGTTCGACCTCGGCGATGGCTTCGACGGTCTTGCCTTCGCGCTTCAGTTGCAGCCCGAAGTTGTAGTGCACGGCCGCTTGATCGGCCCACGCCGGCGCCGCCACCGCCAAGACCAGTAGCAGCGCGCCCAACTCGCGCAGGACCGACACACGCAATAGGTGGCCCTTCCCCGCGGATTTCCTCTTCGGCGCAGTCAATCGCTTCCTTCGGTCGAGGACGGTCACGGGCTTTCCTGGGATGCGCGCGGGGCTCGGCATCGATTTTCTCCAAAGTGTGGCTCCGCGGTGGCGGGGGCGATGGGGACGTACGGCGCCAAGTCGGCATTCACGTTAGCACTGCCGCGGGCGGGGCGGCGCGCTATAGTCTCGATCGCTCCCATGTTGCAGGCACTTTTGGTCACATTTCGGGAAGGCCTTGAGTCGTTCCTGATTGTAGGTGTGATAGCCGCATATCTGAGGAAGACCGGCCGTGCGAACCTAATGAACGGCGTCCGGTTCGGGTTTCTCATATCGGTCGGGACCTGTATCGGCGGCGCCTACCTGTGGCAGCTGGTTCCCAATCAGCCGCTCTACGAAGGAATCGCCGCATTGACGGCTGCCGCGCTGGTGGGGGCATTCCTCGTCCAGATGTTGCGAATGGGCCGTCACTTGAAAGGTAACATCGAAACGCGGGTCGCCAAGATCTCCGGCGAGAAAGTCGAACCAACCACGGCCGCCGACGACGGACGCGGGGATCCCGACAAAGACAAGGCACCGTTGGCCAGGGCACCGCTGGCCATGGTCGCCGGCATTGCGCTGGTGACGGCGCTGTTCGTGACCCGCGAAGGTCTCGAGGCGGTCTTGTATCTGGGGATTCAAATGCGCATGTCCGGCGGTGGCATCGCCAACCAGGTGGGCGCCGCGGTGGGCTTGCTGTTGGCGTTCGCGGTTGCCTGGGTCTGGAGCAAGTACGCGCGGCACTTGAATTTGGGCGTCGTTCTCAAGGTCACCGCGGTATTTCTCGCGCTGTTCCTGTTTCAGTTGCTGGTGTACGGCGTCCACGAGCTGGCGGAAAGCGGCGTCATCGAAGGCAGCCAGGCGCTGCACGACGCGACCGAGGCGTTCGGTCCCCAGGGACCCATCGGGCACGTCCTGTCCTATGCGCTGTTGGCGGCGCCCATATTGTATCTCGTTTGGAGTCGCCGCGCCGCGGCCGAACGTTCGCGTTCCCGTCCCGCGGCTCCTGCATAGCGCAGCCCTGGCCGTCCTTGGAGCGCGGCTAGTCGATTTCGCGGCGCAGGATACGCGCGATTGGCTGGTACCCGAGGCGGCGGTACAACGCCTCGGCCGCTCGGTTCTCGCTCCATACGGTCAACACGAGCTCCGCGGCGTCGCGCCGCTCCGCCCACTTCGCGGCGGCGCGCATGAGCGCGGTCCCGATCCCCCTGCCCCGGTGCCCTTCTTCGACGACGATGGCCTCGACGTGCGCGCGGCGGCGCGGCGTCATAGTCGGATTCGCGGGCGTATCAACCAGTCTGACGCTGACGTAGCCGAGCACGATGGGCCCTGAGTGTCCTTTGCCCCGCCCGCCCCGCTCGCCCCGTCCTTCCTCTTCGCAACCTTCGCCCGCTTCCGCGACCAAGGTGACCGCTTCTGGTCCAGATCGTGGCGTAACGGTTGCCTCGGGAACGGACGGCATTTGAAAATAGTCCGGCAAAAGCCTCGCGTGAATCTGGTCGGCTTGACGCCGCAAAATCGCCAAGATTGCCGCGTCTCGCGGCAACGCCGGCCGCATGCGGACGGAGATCCGTCGCGCGTTCGCCGCATCGCCTGGACCGGATGAAACCGCTTTCGGTGTCTCAGTCTTTGCGGTCGGACTGCCCATCATCGAGCTCAATCGGAAAACGGTCGTACATGACATTGTAGACCAGATCCTCGACCTCGCTCTCGGTCCGCAATGTCAGCGCGGTGTTCGCCAATTTTTCAGCCTCGCCGAGCGTGCTCGCGCGAATGACGGATTTGACAAGTGGGATCTGGCGCGGCGCCATCGACAGATTCCGCAGACCCAATCCCATCAGGACAAGCACGAAGAGGGGATCGCCCGCCATATCGCCGCACATGGCCACCTCGCGTCCATGGCGAGCCGCTCCCAAGACGATCTGTCTCAACGAGCGCATGATCGACGGGTGCAGCGGATGGTACAGATACCCGACGTGCTCGTTCTCGCGGTCGGCGGCAAGGGAATACTGAATGAGATCGTTGGTGCCGATGCTGAGAAAATCGCACTCTTCGGCCAAGAGATCCGCGATCATCGCGGCGCTGGGCGTCTCCACCATGGCGCCGAGCGGCGTGTTCGGATCGTGCGCCAGGCCGTCGCGCCTGAGCTCCGCGCACACCTCTTGACAGATCGCGCGCGCCATCCGCAGCTCGGCGACGCCCGAAATCAGCGGAAAAAGGATCCGCGATGGTCCGACCGAGGCGGCGCGAAACAGGGCGCGAAGCTGGGTTCGAAAGATATCGGTTCGATGGAACGAATATCGAATCGACCGTAGGCCGAGGGACGGATTCTGACCGCTCGGTATGCGAACGGCGGCCGGCATCTTGTCGCCACCCAGGTCCAAAGTCCGGAACGTGATGGTTCGACCCGCCGCGCTCTTCAGCGCCGCCACCGCGTGCGCGTACTGGTCCTCCTCCGTGGGCAAATCCGACCGTTCCAGATACAAGAACTCGGTCCGGAACAAACCAACCGACTCGGTCCCCATCTCGACCGCGGCCGCTATTTCCTCCATCAGCTCGATGTTCGCCGCAAGGTGGACGCGAACACCATCCTTGGTTTCCGCGGGTGCGTCGCGCAGCGCCGTCAATCGACGCGCCCGCGCCCGCTGATGATCGGCACGTTCGCGATAGTGGTTCAACGCCGCATCGTCGGGGTCCAGGATCACCTCGCCCCGCGTCCCGTCGACGACCAAACGCATCCCCGACCAAGTCTTGTGCCCCAGGCCCTCGACACCCGCCACGTAAGGCATCCCCAGAGCGCGAGCCACGATGGCGGTGTGCGACGTCCGGCCCCCGGCATCCGAGCACACGCCCACCGCCCCCGCCCGCCCCAGCTGGGCAATTTCCGACGGCGAAAGATCGTGCGCGACGATGATGCTCCCCTGCGGGGCTTCGTCGGGATCGGTTTCCACCATGCCCATCAAATTGCGCAACAACCGCTCGCCGACGACCGCTATATCGCTGCTTCGGTCTCGGAAATACGGATCCTCGATTCGATCGAACACCACCTGGATCTGATCCAGGGCTTTTCGGACGGCCCATTCCGCGCCCGTCTGTTGGTCGCGAATGATGCCGCGCGCGACCTCGACGAGGTGCTCGTCCTGCAACATCAACCGGTGTGCTTCGAGAATGCGATACTGATGTCCGTCGTGCTCGCGCTCGGCGATCTGCTGCTGAATCCGCGCGAGTTGCCCATCGGTATGGGCCAAGGCCGCGTCGAGACGCCGCAGTTCGCCATCGACGGTGTCGGAGGCGATCCGCCTTTCATGTACCTCGACCCGGCTACCGAGTACATGGGCCATGCCCGTGGCAATCCCTGGCGATGCGGAGACCCCTGTGAGTCTCTCCATTAGGGATCGATCCCCTCTCCGAATCCGGAGTCGACCAATTCGGCCAGGCCCGCGACGGCCGCGTCGGCGTCATCCCCTTCGCAGATCACCGTCATCGACGTGCCGTGAGCCGCCACCAGGGTCAAAAGGCCCATGATGCTCTTGCCGTTGGCCTCGTTGCCGTCCTTGAGGACCCGTACCTCGGAACGGAACTTGTTGGCCAGCTGAACGAACTTGACGGCCGCGCGGGCGTGCATCCCTAGGCGGTTCCGAATCCTTGCGTCGCGTTTCGCGGTCATCGATCGATCTCCTCGAACACAACCCGCCCGGTTAGCTCGGAGCCAAGCCGGATCGATCGTCTTCCCACGTCGCGCAACAACTGCGCCAATTCGGGGGGACGCGGCTCGCACCGATCTATGGTGGCGAGTTTCAACAACATCGGAAGGTTTACTCCGCAAACGACTTCAGCGGCGCGTGACCCGTCCAACATGGCCATGCACGCCTGGTACGGCGATGATCCCTGCAAGTCGACCAAAATCACGACGCCCGCGCCGGCATCAACTAGGTCGCACGCCCGCCCAATGCGTTCCAGCGTGTCATCGAAGGTTTCGTCCATCGAGACCGAGACCGGTACGGACGCCGGCAGCGGCCCCAGGATCCCGGCCACCGCGTCCAGGAGACAGTCGGCGGCGCCCCCGTGGGTCACCACGACAAGACCGACCATGGGACCGCTCGTGTACCTGCCGACGCTCATGCTTCCATCGTAGTGTATGTCATTCAGCCGCCGGCGCCTCTGCCGACATCGCGGTGGCGGGGGGAAATCGCGACATCAGCGCCCAGGCGGGCGGCCAGCTCCGAGACGATGGCCACCGATCGATGCTGGCCTCCGGTGCAGCCGATGGCGATCGTCGCGTGCGCCTTACCCTCCTTCTCGAATCCCGACAAGCACAGGCGCAAGAGCTCGGTGGCCTTGGCCAAGAACGCCTGAGTGTCGGGATGGTCCAGAACGAAACGCCGAACCGGCTCGTCTTCGCCGGTCAGCGCCGCCAGCTCCTTCACGAAGAAAGGATTCGGCAGGAACCGAACGTCCAACACGACGTCGGCCTCCTGGGGTAGGCCGTGCTTGAACCCGAACGACATCAGATTGACCGATAGCCGCTTGCCGGTCTCGCGATGGCGATCCTGAATCAGCGCCCGCAACGAATGCATGGTCAGGCCGCCGGTGTCGATCACGGCGTCCGCTTCCTGACGCATGGGGCCGAGCTGACCACGTTCGGCTACCAGAGCCGCGCGAATATCGGTGCTCATCAACGGATGCCGCCTGCGCGTCTCCGAGAACCGTCGGATGAGGACATCATCGGGAGCGTCCAGGAACAGGATTTCCAGCGAATGCCCGGCGTCGCGAATTCCCGCTAGTATCTGGCGGCTGTCCGCCAGGAAGTCCCCCGATCGCGCATCGATACCCAGCGCCGCTCTCTCCGTCTCGTGCCGCGTCGACAAGAGCTCCACGAATTTCGGTAGCAACGGCAGCGGTAGATTGTCCGCGCAATAATAGTCCATGTCCTCCAGGGCCCGCAACGCCGTGGATTTTCCCGCGCCCGACACGCCGGTGACGATCACCAACCTCACGCGATCCGGCCCCTCCCGAACATGCTCAGGTCACCGCGCATCAGCTTCACTCCACATCGTCACGCCAGCGGCTGTCCCGGGCATCCGCGAGGGCCCGATCCAGCCTTTCCTGAAATTCGCGCGCCGAATGGTGACCCCTGACCTGAAGCAATCTATTGCGTGCCGCCACCTCGATGAGGGAGCTGATATTTCGCCCTGGACTGACCGGCACCCGGAGCATGGGCACTGGCACGTCCAGTATCGGGTACACCATCTCGTCCAGACCCAGGCGATCGTGGGCTTCGTTTTGATCCCAGCGCATGAGCTCCAGCACCAGCTCGATCTTCTTTTCGTCGCGAACGGCCGCCACGCCAAACATGTCCTTGATGTTGATGATGCCGAGTCCCCGGACCTCCATGTGGTGCTTGATGAGCTCCGAGGCCCAGCCGACCAACACGTCACCCGACGTACGACGAACCTCGACCAAATCGTCGGCGACCAGACGATGGCCGCGCATCACCAGATCCAGCGCCGCTTCGGACTTGCCGATGCCGCTCTTCCCCAGCAACAGGACGCCGACCCCCAGAACATCGACCAGCACCGCGTGAATACTCGCCGTCGGGGCCAGCTGCAGTTCCAGATGGGACTGGATCGCGTCGATGGCGTGCGACGACATCATCGGGGTGCGCAGCAAAGGCACCCCGGCCCGCTCGCACGCCTCAAGCAATAGATTCGGGACGTCGAGGCCCTTCGTGACGATGATACAGGCGGGGTTCAATGCGACGAACCCTTCCACCGACTCACGCGCCGCACCGAGCGGCAAGGAAGCCACGTACGAAATCTCCGTGGCGCCCAGGATCTGCGCGCGCTCCGGATGAACTTGCCGGACGAACCCGGCAAGCGCCAAACCCGGCTTCTGGATTCGCGGGACGGTGATTCGCCGACCCAGGCCCGCCTCCCCCGCCAGCAGCACCAAACGCAGCCCGGCCTGCTCCTCGAGCAGCGATCGGATCGTCAAGATGGGCACGTTGCCCCCGGCAGTCATTCCGATTGAGTGTACCCGACCGACTACACGCCTGCCTCAGGCCACCCGCGCGTCTCGGAAGTTTTCTCCCGAGGCCCGGACTCGAGGACCACATGGGCGCGTTCAGTACTTCGCGTCCTCGTCCACGATGGCCCGGTACATGGCGGCGGCATCGGGGGCGACCATCAGGCGCTCTCGGAAGGCCCCCTCGCGGAACAATCGGGACAGTCGGGCCAGCGCCTTCAGGTGAACGCCCGTGGAACTCGCCGGGGCGACCAGCATGAACACGAGATGGGTCGGCTTACCGTCGATGGAGTCGAATTCGATCCCCCGAGGCACGCGACCGAGCGCCCCCACCAACCGCCCCACCGCCTCCATCTTGCCGTGCGGGATCGCGATGCCGTCGCCGATGGCCGTCGATGCGAGAAGCTCGCGTTCCTCCAATACCTTCCGCAGCACCTCGGGATCCACACCATCCACCCGCGCGGCCAAGTGCCGTGACAACTCATTCAAGACTCCGGCCTTGGTATCAGCCTTCAGGTCGGCGATGACCATGTCGGAACCGAGAAAATCCGTGACCTTCATAGGACCGGGCCCGCGCCAGGTGCTAGGCGCGCGTGACGGCGCGACCCGTTTCGATCAACCCATAGTTGCCGTCGCTGCGTCGATAGACGACGGAAACATGATTCGAATCGGCGTCGGAAAAGACCAGGAATTGGCTCCCGAGCAGGTTCAGCTGCATCACGGCGTCATGCGTGCGCAGCGTCGGGACCGTGAACGTCTCTTCCTTGATGACGTTGAACGCGGGTGCGACCGGCGGCGACACGGTCTGGGATCGTGGGGCCTCGGTCGCCTCCAGGGGCGGCCCCGCCTGCGGCTCGATCGTCTCGGCCAGGATCACGCGCTCGCGCAGCGAAATCTGTTGGTCATGCGGCTTGTGGTCGCGAATCTTCTCTTTCCATTTTCGAACCTGGCGCTCGATGCGCGCCACCGCCAGGTCGATCGAAGAGTACATGTCCTCCGTCGTCTCCTTCGCGTTGATCACGAGCCCGCTCGGGAGCGTGATGTTGATGTCGGCCACGTGATTGAACCCGCGCTCCACGGAAAACACGGCATGCGCTGCGATTGGATCCTTGTGAAAGTATTTGCGGATCTTCTCCAGCTTCTCTTCGGAATACTCGCGCACGGCATGCGACGCGTCCATGTGGCGAAACGTAGTGGAAAGATGCATCAAACGGCTCCTATGGAAATCATAAGACGTGACTCAAGGGACAACTTGTACCTGATTCTGCATCACGCTGGTAGCGGCGCGCACCCGAAATCACCCGCGACCGAACAAGATTTTCTTTCGCGAGGAGATCCGGCCCTCGCTGCGGCCCGTGCGGCCTTCATACGTCCTTCGGCGCGGCGAACCGCGTCCGCCGAGAGATCCCGGCGCAATACCGGGCCGTCAGAACATTTCGCGGCGTTTGCTGCTGGATAGAATCCTCAGCTGCTCGCGGTACTTCGCGACGGTCCGACGCGCGATCTCGATGTTCTGATCCCGGAGCAACTCCACGATCTTCTGATCAGAATGCGGATTCTTGGGACTCTCGGTCGAAATGATCTGCTTGATCTTCAGCTTGACCGCCTCGGAGGCCAGGTCGTCCCCGTCCGTGCGCGAGATGCCCGAGTTGAAAAAATACTTCAACTCGAAAATTCCCTGGGGCGTGTGGACGTACTTGTTGGTCGTCACGCGCGACACCGTCGATTCGTGCATCCCGATGTCGTCGGCCACGTCGCGCAAGATCAGAGGTTTCAGGTGCGCGGTGCCCTTTTCAAAGAAATCACGCTGGAACTTCAGGATCGATTCCGTGACGCGAACGATGGTGCGCTGCCGTTGCTGAATCGACCGGATCAACCACTGAGCGCTTCTCAGTTTCTCCTGGATGTACTCCTTGGCCTTCGTGCCACCGACCAGCGCCGTCCGATAGAAATCGCTGATCTTCAGTTTGGGCAGACCGTCGTCGTTGGCGACGACGAAGTACTTGTCCCCCACCTTGTGGATGAAGACATCGGGCGTGATGTACGTCGGCTCTTCCGCGGTGTACTGGCGGCCGGGCTTCGGGTCGAACTCGCGCAAGACCTTCGCCGCCTCGTAGATTTCCTCGACCGGCTGGTTCAGGTCCTTGGCGATCGCGGTGAAGTTCTTCTTCTCCAGATTCGGCAGGTGCCGTTCGATCATGGCGACCAGCACCTCGTCGTCATGACCGAAGTGCCGAGCCTGGATCAACAGGCATTCCTTCAAGGTGCGCGCCGCCACACCCACCGGGTCGAACTCTTGGACGCGACGAAGGACCGCCTCTGCCAACTCGACGTCGACGCCCGCCTCCTCGGCCAGATCCTCGATCGGCTCCTGCAGATACCCTTCCTGGGTCAGGTTGCCGATGATCAGCATCGCGATGCCGTCTTCTTCGTGCGTAAAATGGCCCAACTTCAGCTGCCATTCCAGGTGATCGAATAAGGACGTCCCACGCGTCAGCGTGGCTTCCAAGGACGGCATGTCCTCGTTGTTCGACTTGTAAGACGGCATCGGTGCCGATTGGGCCTGATTCTCCAGGTAGCCCTCCCAGTCGAAGTCGGCCACGGCCCCATCGGCCCGCGATTCGGCTTGCACCTCTTGCGTGCCCTGCGCTTCTGCCGCCACCTCCACCACCGGCAGCTCGGTCTCGCCCGCCCTCTCGGCGTCGCTGGCGGATTCCACCGTCTTCGCGTCCAGCGCCTTGGCGGCATCGGGGGCGTTCTCGCCGCCGTCCTCCAAGATGGGGTTCTCCAGCATCTCCTCGCGAACGACGTCCACCAGCTCCATCCGAGAGAGCTGCAACAGCTTGATTGCCTGCTGCAACTGCGGCGTCATCACCAGCTGCTGCGAGAGCCTCAGATGTTGCTTTATTTCCATCGACATGGCTTTGGGGACCGTTCACGCGATTCGAGACTATCGAGTCGCTGTCTTCTAGTAGCACTCGAAAAGGACGCGGTAAAGGCTCAACTCCCATCGTGGTACGCCACTTGCAGACATGTCACACTCGCCCTGATGCGGCAGCTGCGCGCCAACTGGAGCCGATCCCCCGGCCGATCCCCCTGCCCCTGGCCCCGCCCCTACAAGACCCGTGCGGCGTGTTCCGTGGAATCCTGGCGCGGCGAGGACTTGGCCAAACGTGCGCGAAGCGCCGCCGCGATGAATGATTGAAACAGCGGATGCGGCGTTTGTGGTCGGGACTTGAATTCGGGATGGAACTGGCATCCGACGAAGTAGGGATGGTCGGGTAGTTCAATCATCTCGACCAGCTGGCGGTCCGGGGATGTTCCCGAAACCATCAGGCCCTTGGCAACGAGCGCTTCGCGAAACTCGTTGTTCACCTCGTAGCGATGCCTATGCCGCTCGTGTATCTCCCGAGTGCCGTAGGCCAACGCCGCCGCGGTCCCCGCCGCCAGAATGCAGGGGTATGAGCCGAGCCGCATGGTGGCGCCCTTCTCGGTGACGTTCCGCTGGTCGGGCAGGAAGTCGACCACCGGGAACGCCGTGTGCGGCTCGAACTCGGTGGAGCTGGCGCCCTTCATGCCCGCGACGTTGCGAGCAAATTCGATGACCGCGACTTGCATCCCCAGACAAATTCCAAAGAACGGTATCCGGTGCTCGCGCGCGTGCCTGACCGCGGCGATCTTGCCCTCGATGCCGCGGCTGCCGAACCCGGGCGCCACCAAGATCGCGTCCATTCCCTCCAAGACAACGGCGGCCCCCCGTTTCTCGATCTCCTCGGAATCGATGTGTTTCAGGTGCACCCGACAGTTGTTGCCGATACCGCCGTGAATCAGGGCTTCGTTCAGGCTTTTGTATGACTCGGTCAGATCGACGTATTTGCCGACCAAGCCGATTTCGACCTCGGCCTGCGGGCTTTTCAGGCGGTGGACGACATTTTCCCACCCCGTGAGTTCCGGCGCGCGTGACCAAATATTCAACAGCTCCGCTATTTTGTCGTCGACGCCTTGCTGGTGAAAACGGATCGGAACCTCGTAGATGCAGTCCACGTCCTCGGCCGAAAAGACGGCGTCGGGAGCCACGTTGGTGAAAAGCGCGATCTTCTTGCGCAACGCGATTTCCAAGGGCCGCTCGGACCGGCAAAGCAGGATTTCGGGCTGGATGCCGATCTCGCGCATCTTCATGACCGAATGTTGTGTTGGCTTGGTCTTCAGCTCGCCGGCGGCGCCGATGTACGGGACCAGCGTGAGGTGCACGGACAGCGAATTCTGATACCCGAGCTCCATGCGCAACTGGCGAATCGCCTCCAGGAACGGCAGGGATTCTATGTCACCGACGGTGCCGCCCACCTCGACGATCAAAATGTCCTCGCCTTTCGCGCAGGCCAGAATTCTCTGTTTGATCTCGTCGGTCACGTGCGGAATGACCTGGACGGTCCCCCCCAGGTACTCACCGCGCCGCTCCTTCTGGATCACGCTGAGGTAAATCTGACCGGACGTGGCGTTGTTGGCCTTGGTCATCCGCTGCGAGATGAACCGCTCGTAATGACCAAGGTCCAGATCGGTTTCGGCCCCGTCATCCGTCACGAAGACCTCTCCGTGCTGGGTCGGATTCATGGTGCCCGGATCAACGTTCAAGTAGGGATCCAGCTTCTGGATCGTGACCTTGAGGCCGCGCCCCTCCAACAGGCTGGCGATCGACGCCGATGCGAGGCCCTTCCCCAGCGAGGACACCACGCCCCCCGTCACGAAAATGAACTTCGTCTGTTGCTTGGAGGTGCGTGTCGGGGCGCTCATGAACGCCTCCGATCAATTCGACCGACGGTCTTCGAAAGCCGCCGAGAAAAAACGTCGCGCGTCTTCAACTCGGGCCGCTATTCTTTGCGCGACGAACCTCGAAGTCAATGGCCGCTCCACTTATTCTGATCATTGAAGACGACGCCCGCATCGGCGGACTGGTTTCCGAAGTCCTCCGGGAGGCTGGATACGCGTCCGCGCTTTCCCCGAACGTGAACACTGCCCGCGAGGCCGCGGTAGCGGGCATGCGGCCGGCCGCCATCATCAGCGATCTGCTAGTGGAAGGCGCGGAAGATCCGGCGACCCTGGCGAGGGATATCGACGCCATCTTTCCCGGGGTGCCGTTGACGCTGATGACGGGCGTGCCGCCGAAGCGCCGCGCGCACCTGGGCGTCACGCACGATCGAATATTGGAAAAACCGTTCGAGCTGGAAGCTCTACTGCAAGCGGTCGAGGCGATGTTGAGTCAGCTCACCCCGGAATAGGTTCGCGCGGCCGGTTCGCGAGAAATCGCCGAAACCGACGAAACCGAAAAGGAAAGCACGGCGAAGAATCCCGCCCTTCGGTCCGAGGAAGCGCGTGTAGACTGGCGCGCGTGCTGGTCGTTCGTGGACGCAAGAATCTGGCCGCGGCGCTCGGGCGCCCGTTGGCCCGCGCGGCGGTCGCGATCGGAAATTTCGACGGCGTTCACCGCGGACATCAAACCCTGATTGCGACGGCCCGGCAGCTGGCGGACAAGGAAGGGGGCGATTGCGTCGCTTTGACGTTCGATCCCCACCCGGCGCGTCTCTTTGCGCCGACGTTGGCGCCGCCACTGATTGTCTCGCTCGAGCGGCGCGCCGAGCTCCTGGGGCAGGCCGGCGCCCAAATCGTGGTCGTGGAACCATTCACGCGCGATTTCGCGGCGATTGAGGCGGAGGCGTTCGCCGCGAACGTGCTCGGCGAGGACTTGCACGCGGCGAAAGTCGTGGTGGGATATGACTTCACTTTCGGAAAAGGCCGACGCGGCGACACCACCACGCTGGAGGCCCTGGGGGGCCGAGTCGGATTCGGCGTTTCGATCGTCCGCCGCGTCTCGGTGCACGGACTCACCTGCTCGTCGACCAAGGTGCGTGAGTTCGCGTTGGAAGGGCGGGTCGAGGGCGCCGAGGTTCTGCTCGGTCGGCCCCTGGAACTGAGCGGAATCGTGGCCAAAGGCGCGGGCCGCGGCCGACAGATCGGGTTTCCGACGGCGAACCTGATTCCCGACGCGGATCTGGTTCCGAAACCGGGCATCTATGCCGCGCGGGCGCAAATCGTGGACGATGTTCGCGCCACGAATCAAAACGAGGACGAGCCTGATTCGTGGCGCTGCGCGCTCAGCATAGGCACCAACCCCACCTTCGTGCGCGACGGGGCGTTGACCGTGGAGGCGCACCTACTGGATTTCGACGGTGATCTGTACGGCCGGCGCCTGCGCGTGCAATTCGTGCAGCGGCTGCGCGACGAGCACCGCTACGAATCGATGGAGGCGCTGGTGGCGCAGATTCGAACCGACATCGCCCACACGAGAGAGTTGGTCGGGTGAATCCGTTCGAGACTGAAACCATGGCGGATCTCTGTCTGCGGCAGGGTCACCACGACAAGGCGCTCGCCATCTACCGGCGCGTGCTTGGTCGTACGAGGGACCAAGCGGCGCGCGAGCGCGTCGCGCGACGCATCTGGACCATCGAGGGGAGTCACGGCCTGCCGCCCGCGGACTCCGGCGCATCGGCTCCGACGATGGCGGTCCCAGGGGTCCGCGCGCACTGGTCCGGGGACGAGCTGACCATCGAATGGCGCCTACCCGCCGAGCTACCCACTCCGGCCCTGGAGGTTTTGTTGGTGAAGACGGGACCCACCGGTGTATCGACTGAGACCCGGGCCATTGATGTCGAGGCCAGCGCCGGATTGCTGACGCTGGGTGCCAAGGGCCTTCACTCGGCGCGCGTCGCGGCGGGTAACCGCGGCCCTCGCGGATTCGTGCCCCTGGCACGCGGTTGAATCAGGCGCTCACAGAGCAGGGAGGCGGCTCGCTGCCGCTCGCGCCTCCCCGCACCCCACCTCGCTCCGGCGGGCAAAGCCCACCTGCGCTCGCCCTTTCCAAAGTACGCCGAAGAATCTTCGCCTCCCGGGACGATTCTCGAAGGCAGTAGATCCGGGATCGGCGGAGATTAGCCGCCGAGCGGCCCGAGCGGGCGGACCGGTTAGACTTTTGGAGTCTCAGGTACTAGTTTCCCCGCCTATCATGTTCAACGGAGTTCTTACCGCGCTCGTCACGCCGTTCCGGCGAGGTGCCGTCGATGAAGACGCGCTTCGCGCTCTGGTCGAGGATCAAATCGCCAATGGCGTCGATGGATTGGTGCCGGTCGGCACGACGGGGGAATCCCCCACCCTGACCTTCGAGGAGCACATCCGCGTCATCAAGGTCGTCGTCGACGTCGCGGCCAAGCGCGTCCCCATCATCGCGGGGACGGGAGCCAACTCGACCCAGGAAGCCATCGAGCTGTCACTCGCGGCCAAGAAGGTCGGCGCCGACGGGATGTTGCAAGTGACTCCGTACTACAACAAGCCATCTCAGGATGGCCTGTATCGCCACTTCACGGCGATCGTCCAGGCCTGCCCGCTTCCCACCCTCCTTTACAACGTTCCCGGACGAACGGCGTGCGACCTATTGCCGGAGACGGTCGAGCGACTGGCGCAAGTGCCGGGCATCGTCGGCATCAAGGAAGCAACGGGATCGACGTTGCGGGCTTCGCAGATCTTGGCGCGCGTTCCAAGCAACTTCGTCGTTCTGTCCGGCGACGACGCCGCCGCGTTCCCGCTCTACGCTCTGGGCGGCCACGGAGTGATCTCGGTCGTCAGCAACGTGGCACCCGCCGAGATGGCCGAGATGTGGGACGCCGCCGCCGCCGGAAAATGGGACCGTGCGCGCGAGCTGCATTTCAAGCTCTTGCCGCTGTCGGAGGGCTTGTTCATCGAATCGAATCCCGTCCCGGTGAACTCCGCGCTGGCGATGATGGGCCGCATTGCCGACGAGCTGCGGCCACCACTTTATCCCTTGGCGGGACCCAACCGCGAAAAGGTACGGGCG
>JADGRC010000471.1 GCA_017881245.1 Pseudomonadota bacterium | reverse complement strand
GTGTGACCTCCCTCAACGGTCGCCGAAAACGTCCCTCGCAATCGGTCTCCCGGCATCGTTCCGAAATCCTGGAGGGTGGCTGTGCAGGGTCCACCTGAAGCCGACGTGGAGTAGTCGTGTCGGGTAGTCGCATCAATGTGATTGAATGACCAGGCAACCGTGAGGGGCGCCGGCGCCAACGGGTCGGTCCCGGATCGTGTGCAGGCGTAGGTACCCGGCACCCCCCTTCCAGTTGTGAACATGAGCCACACCTCGCTGTAGATTTCACCGGGCGTGGCCTCGCTGCCCAGGTCGCGTATCCCGGACGCGAATTCAATCCTCGTACCCGCTGGATTGCTCGGGTCTATCGCGTAATAAGCCGATAGGCGATACCTCTTCAAGACCCCATCGATTGTGACAAACATCGTTGGAAAGAACGTATCCGCGACGAGCATGCTGGCCCCATCTGGCGTGCTCGGTGTCGTCGTTTCTACCCCCGCATCCCATGTTGCGTCACCGACGCTGCTTGCGGCATCCATGCCGCGCTCGAGCCTCGCCCCGGTGTGAAGGTCAAGATTGCAGCCGAGGCCCAAGCCAACCCCGACCATGGCCAGACATGTTCTGTTCATGACACCTCGTATCCCGACGACGACGAACCTTACCGACACCATCACGGAATGATCACATTCATCCCGAATGAAATCTGAATGTCCGCCGACGGCAGCCGGACGAACGTGGGATTCGTGCCATTCGTCGTACCGGCCCGCAACCGTGGTGGGTCCGGCCAAGCCACGCCGCGCAAATCGACCCAGGGCTGAAACGGTCGCCCGCGCGCCAATAAGCGCAGATCTCCGCATAGGCCCCAGAAAACCGCCGTGTCGGTGCGATTCACGTCGTAGTCCGCACCCCAACCGACAGCGAGGCTCACCAATGGCCCCCCATCGACCTCCAGAGCGAGCCATTCGCCGGCTCGGCGTCCTTTGATGACAGGCGCCAACGATATGACGCTCCACCGAGACACGCCCGGGTCCAGGGGCACTTGGCGCGGCGCCGTCGCCGTCACGCTTGCACCCCATCCAAATCCGCTGTCGATCGACGTGCGGGCCCCATCCAGGCGAAGGCCCGAAACCCATCCACCACCGAGAGACGCCAGGACGCCTACGCCGACCGTGGTCTGACGCTGACGCGGGACGATTTTAGACGCCACGATAAAAGGGACATCGACACGAGGTTGGGCGGACCCGAACACGGGCGCCGTGAGGCGTTCTCCCTGCGGCTCGCCGAGCCACGCGGCAACGACCAGGGCGGCCTGCTCCGCGCGAGTCTGGCAGTCGGCGCCGACGGACAGTTCCCGCGTCTCAGTTTGAGCTTGGCTCGGCCAGTGAAAATCGATGTTCAGGAAGATCGCGCCGCCTCTCAAGCTGATGGCGACGGGAGTCGCGACAGACGATGGCTGAAGACGAAGCAAGGCCGCTCGTACGGCTTCGGCCGCCGGGCAAGGTGAATCACTGACGATTGATAGGCCGGGGGGCGGCGTCTCGAGAGCAGGCCCGACGACGACAGCGCTCCCGACAAGTGCCGCGAACGCCCCGATCACGGCTTCCGATCGAGCGCACGCGCCGCCTGGATCGCAAACGCTCCGTTCGGAAACCGTCGCAGATACTCCGTCAGATCCGAACGGGCTCCCGGATCTTCGCCCAGGCGATTGCGCGCGACCGCGCGCCCCCACAACGCGCGTTCAACCAAGAAGGCACGCGGCCTGCTGTTCGCATTGTCTTCAGTGCTGACTAGGGTCTTGTCGAAATCCGCCGCGGCATCGCGCCAGGAGCCCAACGAAGCCAAGAGCTCGCCTCGCAGAACGCGTCTTTCATCATTTCCAGGCAGGGGACGCGCCAACAGTTCATTCAACGCGTGGATAGCCTCCGCTTTCCGCCCCAATTTCAACAAGGTCTCCGCCGTCAGCGCCGCCGCCTCAGGGGCGAGGACACCCTGAGGAAATCGCGCGTTGTAGTCGCCAAGTTCGGTCAGAGCATCCATCGCCTTTCCTTCGACCCTCAGTCGGCGGATCACGCCGGCCAACAAGGTGTGCTCTTCGACCGCGCGCTCGGTCGTCTCGAAGTGGGGCGCAGGATCGACGAGGGTCGTCGAGGGCCCGGCGATCCGCCCCCCCGCGGGCCCTGCCTCCCTTGGAGACCGCCCCGGCCGCGAAACGACAGCTCGCCGCACAGCAGCGTTCCAGGCGCCACCTTCGCTCTTCGGGTCAGCACCGCTACCCGATTCGACCGCCGACATCGTGACCGATCGCGCAGGTGTCGTGACGCCGACCATCGGCCGAGGCAATGTCTTACCCGACACTTTCAAAACCTCCGGAACGCCGCCCGGCGCTGGCCGGCGAGGCGCACTCGCATGCGCCACGAGCTTCTGAATGGCTGCGCCCAGCATTCCCCCACTCGCGAAGACAATGGCGACCATCAGAGCCGGTCTGAGAATCAACAGAAGACCCCGCTCGCCCTCACGCAGCGTCTTGCGGATGCGCCACTTCACCAGTTGTCTGGCAGCGGGGGTCGTCTGTTCAACCAACGCAACGCTACGAATCAGGATTCCCACGCCCGTCGGGTCGTCGTCTGTGGGCAGATCGCGCAGCCGCCCCATATCGTGCTCCAGATTGATTTCCTTCATGGCGTCGTCCGTCCGCCTAGCGCGGCAAGAAGCTTCGCCCGCGCCCGGTGCAGCCGCACCCAAATCGCTTTCACATCGACGCCAACAAGATCTGCAACTTCCTGCCCCGACAATCCTTCGATCTCGTACAAGATCAACGCTGTTCTGTAGGCATGCGGAATGCGGTCCAACGCCGCGTAAAGGCGCACGTGCCGCTCTCGCCTTTCCAGTTGATCGTGGGCTGTGGGCTGTTCAGGCTGCTCGGCGAGTTCATGGGCGTTGCGTGAGAAAAGCCACCGGCGCACCAGGGACCGCCGACGACGTCCGGCGACCACGTGGTCCGTGATCCGAAAAAGCCAAGTGGTCGGGCTCGCCTCACCGCGGAATTCCGCGCGGCGGCGCAGGGCAACCACAAATACGTCGTGGGTCAAATCCTCGACATCAGCTCCGGGGCCTGCCAGCCGTCGTACCCAGCGGTCCACGAGCCCGGAGTATCGCTCGTACATGTGATCCAGCTCTTCGCCGATGTCCGCACCGCGGCGATCCTGGGATGGCAGAGCTCTACGACGCAATGGTTTCATCAGTTGCGAGTGAGGAACGAGCGGCCCACTCCCATATCTCTGTCTCCCGGACCCGAGAAACCTTACCAGGGGATGGTTGTTTCGGCGTGCCCATGCGGATCCGCGGGTCCGGAAGAGGCTCCGGGCGAGGCCGGGAGGAGACACTTAACCGGTGGTTTCGAATGGCAGGTCCAGGACGACTGCCGGTGCCATGACCAGGACGTCAATCATGAATCGTGCCGGGGGGTCGCGGTAGCCGAGCGGACCAGGCGAGGGAACGTCAGGCCTTGCACTCCGATCGACAAGACGGCCACGATGTACGTGATTGCCTGAATGATGTGGCGGTCGGCGACTTGCGATCCCAGGGAAAGGAATCGCCGGAGCACCACGACCGTGCCCCCGACGCTCAAGAATCTCGCCAGGAGCACGAAGCCCGCGGCGGCGACGCCCATGAGGAGAACCGTCCAGGTGAAGTGGAGGATGAGCACCTGAAAGCCGACTAACACGAACAGCACGACGTTCAACATCTCGTCCACCAATTCCCAGAAGGTGTCGAGGTGCTGCACGGTCTTGGCGGACATCCCGGCCCATCCCACCGACCAGCAGTCCAGCCACCACGACCGCCAATGGACCAGACGTGTGGAGCGCCGTCGCAAGCCCATAGAGGCCGGTCGCAAGACCCAGCGTGAGTAGGATCTCGACCTGATAGTCATCGACGGAACGAAGCATGAGGAATGCGAGCCATCCGCCCGCGAACCCGAGCACCAACCCCCCCAAGACCTCGCGCACGAGCAAAATGGCGATGGTGCCAAAATCGATCCCCCCTCCCACGGTGCCCGTGGGTCCTGCCGCCCCGAGCAGCCCCAGAATGACCGAGAACGTCACGACCGCGAGGACGCCGATGGCCCATCTCTGGCGGCGGAGATCGTTGAAGTCGACGGCGACCTTCAGTGCCCCGGCGAAGAGCATATAGGCAAGGACGCCGTTCAAGACGAACTCTCGAAAGTTCCGGCGGTCGACGACCTCGACGGCGAAACCATGCACGGGTAGGCCGAGGGAGCTCGCGGCCATAACACCGAGCGACACGACCAACACGAGGATCGTCACGCCAATCGTGGCGGGCAGGCGAAGCAGACGATGGTTCAGCAAGCTAAAAAGAGACGCCGTCGCGATGAGCAGCGACAGGGCGCTGAAGGCCGACATGGGGCCACGTTAGCGCAGCGTAGCGCCGAGCGTGCTTCCCTAGAAAGCGTTCTACACGGTGTGGTCGACCCCCTCGACAACCGCTCCACGCGCTCAGGTCGGAGCGACGGCCCGCAGACCTTCGGCGCGCGCCGCCGCCAGCAAGGTCGCATCGACGGTCCAGAAGTCGACAGGAACGCCCTGATCGCGAAGCAGCAGAGCCGCGGCCAAGTGTATGGCATCGTATCC
>JADGRC010000470.1 GCA_017881245.1 Pseudomonadota bacterium | reverse complement strand
CCCCAAACCGTTCGTCCCGCTTCCAGCGGTGTCCTTGGTCACGGCGCCCACGGCGGCCGCGCCAGCGGCCACCAGTAGACCTGTTGCAGTAATGATCGAAATCTTCATGTCGGTTCCCCCATGTGTCTTGGTGTCATTCCGTTCTCCCTCCACCGCGCTGACCGACGGACCCGTTCGCGGACGGCGGCCTTGCGCACCGTCGAAGAGCCGCTTCGTGAGAACCGCTTGTCAAGCATTGGTAAACGATGAATAGCAGCCTGCGATCCACGCCGTCCATAAAAAAAGACTCTGATCTATGTCACAAGATGGACACGCCAAGTGACACAATCTCCGACGGGCGGGCCCGACAATCGGATTGTCCAGGCCTGTTCACTATGATAGACAGATGTTCACAACGCCCCACAGCGCCACCAGACAGATTGGTCGACGATGATCCTTTTTCTCCGCAAGCGCTCGCCTCGCCGCGACGGCCCCGCCCCGGTGCCGGCGGACTTTCGGCGCCTTCATTCCATGACTCGTCGCCCGTGCGAACCCGGGGCCGCTGATCTTTTTGCGATGTACGTTTCGGCCAAGGGAATGAAGTCTGCGCTGGCTATCGCGTTATCGGTCATGGCGGGCTGCGGATCGATGAGCCCCGAAGGAGGCAGCAAGTTCGGAGGCCAAGGCCAAGTAGTCCCGCTCGACGCTGGTCGCGACAGCACGAGCGTGAAAGGCACGGGCGGGTCGACGAACACGGTGGATGGCGGAGCTGGGCGCGGCGTGGGCGGCGCGACGGGGGCAGGCGGTGGCGCGGGCGCTTCCGCCCAGAACGACTGTGGCTCGGGCGACGCGGTTCCCGATCCGAGCCTGCTCCTGATGGCGGCGGACTTCGAAATCAACAGCGGCGAAGCACTCTCCGCATATCTCGACTGCGACCCCACGAGGCTGACGGCGCTCGCCACCATCGTCGATGCGAACGGCAACTCCTGGGGGCCGGCTACTCTGGGAAACCCCGGCCAAAAGACGGCTTTTGCGAACCTGCTGCGAGCGATCTTTCGGAGCATCGGTACTCCGGATCTTCCGGGTCCCGGGCCCGGAGGCTCGAAAGGCCTTCATGGTTGGCCCGATCTCGGTCCACGCTTGGCGGGCGTCGGCACTAATCGGAGCAACAACGGCCCCGGCAACCGCGCGATCAACGGGGGGTTGCTGGGATTCGGCGTCAGCCCGTCTGAGATCCTCGCGGGCACCTTCAACGGCGAGTTCGTCGACCTCTATAAAGCGGCGGCGATCGCGGATGGCTTGGTTGATTCGTCCGGGGTTCCGCTGACGCTCAAGTCCAGCAACACGGCGTTCGGCGCGGCAATCGCGCTGGTCGGAACCAACCCGAGAATGTCGATTGGCCTGGCGAACAACATCGCCCAGTGCGCGCTCACCATCTCCCTCGGCGTCGATGCCGACGGAGCAGTGCTGGCCAACCCGACCACATTCAAAAAGAACATCGTCGAGAAGCTGTTCGACTATGAGTGCAGTCCCGACAACGGCGGTGCGGCGGGCGGGGGCGGAGGCGGAGGCGGAGGCGGGGACGCCGCGTACACCGCGGATCTGATCACCACCCCGAGCGGAGCCGGCAGCGGTGGGATTGGCACGGGTGGAATAGTTGGAACGGGAGGCGCGGGAACTGGAGGGGCCGTCTCGACAGGAGGATCTGTATCAGGCGGCGCCACCGCGACAGGCGGCGCCAGCACAGGGGGAAGAGTCGGAACGGGAGGCGCGGGAACCGGAGGGGCCGTCTCGACAGGAGGATCTGGAACAGGTGGCGCGACCGCGACAGGCGGCGCGGCATCTGGCGGTGCCGCGGTCACCGGCGGGGTGACCGGAAACGGAGGCGCGCCCGGCTGCCCGGATCTCGACCAAGATGCGGTTCCGGATTGCCGCCAGACGCTGATGAGCAATCCCGGCTTTGATCAGGGAACGACAGGGTGGGCGGCTTCGCCCGTCGGTAGCGCCAGCTTCAAGTCTATCGATGGAAACGCCAACCCCATGTCAGGCTCCATCGCGGTAGACAACACGGACACGGATCCCAAACACGCGCCGACGGGGTGGACGACCGCGAGCGCTTCCCAGTGCCTCGCGGTTTCCCCCGGCTCGGTATTCGCGGTGAGCGTGCAGGTGTCGTTGCCGCAAGGTCAGACCGGCGGGGCGGCGGGATTCGAGCTCGACTACTACGCCTCGCCTGATTGCACGGGCGCGACGGCCACCATCCCGTTTCTGTCACCCCAGGTGTCCGCGGCGGGCGCGTGGCAAGTGGTGACGGCGGCAACCACGCAGGTGCCGGTGGGAGTGAGCTCGATCGCCGTGCGCTTGGTGGCCGAGAAACCGGTTGGGCAGACTTCTTTGGAAGCCCTGTTCGATAACGTGCTCGTGCGGGCGAGGTGAGGCGGAGAATGTTTCGAAGAAGCTTTCTGGTCGCGGCCGTATCGCCGTGGATATTGTTCCCCCTCTCGTGCGCACGGCCCGGCGGGCCCGAGATCACCACCGACGAATTCGGCGACGCCGGGACGGGCTTCGCCACCGGCGTGAAATGCCCGGTGGCGGTCTCATCGGAGCCGCTGACCGCTCGTGCGGAGGTGGTCGGCGGAAGCTCCGAACAGGGCAACAGCGACGTCGTCTTCACGAAGGACCTCTTCAACCAGTTCAGCGCCAACTGCGGCGAATGCCACATCCGGAACACCACGGCCCAACCCACGATTACCCTGAGCAGCTTCGCCACCATCATCACTTCGGATGTCGTCGCGAACATCCTCAAGACCGACAACCTCGAGGTCGTGATGCCGCCCTATCACGTCCCCTACTCCGCGCGCGTGACGAGCGGTCCGGGAGATCCCGTGGTCAAGCTGGTCGAGCTGCTCGAGCTGTGGATCGCCTGGGGGCAACCATCCGGATCGTTTCCACGGACACCGCCCGCCAACCCGGAAGTCACCCCGATCAGCCCCGACGCTGGCGCGACAAATCCTCCGCACGCCACGGACCCAGGCACCGCCAGTTCGCAAACCGGCCCGACCACACAGTCCGGCTACAGCCTCTCGCCCGAGCTTGGCGCGCGTCTGACCAACATTGGCAGCTGCATCCCGAACAAGTACGCGATCGGTGTGAACCGCCAGTCGATGGACCAGGTCGATTCGTTCTTCGCGCAGGCGACCACGCTGCCTGACTCGCTCGACAAGACCGATCTCGTCACTTTCGACAGCGACGAGCTCGCCCGGAACGGCGTCATCTCCTATGTTCCAGCCTACCCGCTGTGGTCGGACGCGGCCGGCAAGATGCGACACGTTCGCGTCCCCCGCGACCAGTCCATTGGCTTCGACAAGAAGACACAACAGTTTTCTATTCCGTCCAACACACGTTTCTACAAGACGTTCTTCAAGGAGATAATCGACGCCGGCGGAAATCGCGCCTGGAAACGGATCGAGACGCGCCTCATCGTCGCCCGCCCCGATCAGACGCAGCCGGACGGTACCATCAAGCAAACCGCCCTCTTCGGAACGTACATCTGGAACGAGGACGAGACGAAGACCGAGTTACTGAACGATCCGCTGCACGACGCCCAACCCTTTACAGATCGCGTCATAAGCTACATCACCGACGAGCCGATGGCTGCGAGCATCGTCGGCACGGATGTCAGCTTCGACAAAGAGGCCCTCGGCGCCGATTATCCGGGACTCGTGCGACACTACGCGCTGCCGAGCAGCCAGCGCTGCGTCCAGTGCCACATGGGCAGCCCCAGCGCCGCCTTCGTCCTTGGTTTCACGCCGCTGCAGGTGGCGACGGTGCCACCGGGAACAAGCGGCGTGATCGAGCCAGCCACGGCCGACGAAATCACGCAACTGCAGCGGCTCATCGACTACAAGGTGATCTCCGGCATGACATCGCCCGCCGATGTGCTGCCACTTGAAAGCACCCAGCTTCCGCGGACGCCGCGCAACGACTTCGAGCTGAAGGCGCAGGCGTACATGGTCGGCAACTGCTCCCACTGCCACAACCCGCGGGGATTCCCATCCACCAAGGCCCCCGAGCTGAAGGAGGTGCTCAATTTCTTGCCGGGACCAGACGGCGGCATCTTCCAGTTTCCACTCGACCTGACAAGTCCTGTCCGCGCGCGCGGGCTGAACCAGGATGTTCCGATCCCGTACATCACGCCGTCGCTGCGCGACTATCCCGCCCAAAATGCAAACCCGAGTACCCCCACGTACCTGGTCAAGTACCTGGCGTGCCGGGACGACTCGGGCAAGTCGACGAACGGCTGGTGCACGACGCCCGGGAAGACCATCGACTTCATCGATGCGCCGTGGCGCAGCCTCATCTACCGCAACGTCGACACACCGTTCGACTACGTCGACGATCTGGCGATCTTCCCGCACATGCCGATGAATACCCCCGGATACGACTGCCGCGCGGCACAGATCATGGGCGACTGGATGGTCAGCATCCCCGCCTCCTACGTCGGCACTACGAGTGCGAAGGAGGACGCGGTCGCGGACGACCTGGCGACGGGAACCCCGGTGGACACAAGTCCCCAACCCTATGTCGAGGTTAAGCCCGGCGACTCCGGATACGCCGCCGCGCAGACGGCCGCCCAAAAGCGCCTCGTCCAGTACCACGCAGGGCATCGATATGGCTTCTGCCCCGATACCACCGACACCATCGATCGCGGGGTCAACCCCGCCGTGTCGGCGAGGTCGACTCCCGCCGACACGACCATTCTCGACCAAACGGTATCGCCCTCCCGGCTGATCATGCCGCCCGACAGCGTTCCCGATCGGCCACACTGGGTCGTCACCGACACCACCGATCCACCGGGCGATTGGTACCCTCGGGGATTCGACTGGAAGAAGCCCCTCGTCAATCAAGAGCTTGCGCACCTGGGGGACAGTCAGGTCGTGATCGACGATCTCAAGAACATCACGCTCGACGATTCCACGCGGCAGGCCCTGACCACCGAGGTGCCCTTCGGGCTGTGGACGCAAAAGCCAGGCTGCGACTTTGGCGGCGTCCCGACGGCCGGTGATTTTCAGGGCACGGTCCGTCCCGTCTGGATGGAGTTGATCCGCCCCGAGGTCGCCCCCAATGCGCCGGTCTACGCGCAGTCCCCGGGAGCGGCCGTGTTCACGAACATCTGCATCAACTGCCACGGGCCCGAGGCCGACGCCAAGGGCCTGCTGGCCGACGAGGTTTCGCTCCTGACCGGCGGCGACGCGCGCGTGGCGAACTTCCGCATTGGTCTCTTCGGTCCCGAGGGCCAGCCGGGAGCCAACCGTGCCCGCGTATTCGGTTCGCTGGTCCCATCGGCCACTTCCGACGACGCCGGCGCGCGCTACCTCGCGTGGATGGCGCTCGGCGGAACCACCAAGCTGATCCCGCAGTCCCTGCTGAACGTCGTCGCCACCACGCCCATTCTAGGGGAGAAACGCTCGAATGTCGGCACCGCGGCCTCAGCCAACATGTTGCAACTCGCCCAGGAGCTGTGCCGGCACACGCTCTTGGCGGAGGGATTTAAAGAATCACCACTGCTTGGCAGCGATGATCCGAGTGGCGACAGCTTTTTTGCCCACGGGCCGCTCGGCTGGACGAGCCAGGCGCTCACCAAGAAAAACGGCGATGCCGGGCTGTGGTTCAAGGTGTGCAGTCTCAACAATCGTCCGGTGGTTCGAGTGGCGTCGGCACCTGCGTGGTCTGAAACGACCACTCCTCACGATCTGCACATCACCCTCGGAGAGTCGCTGTTCTGGGGCGCCGGTCCAAACGGCGAAGAAGTCTATCCGCGCACATCGCCCGTGATCGACCAACGCGGTGATATCGCCTACGGCTTGACCCCCGACAACGTGTTTCCCGTCTGCTTGCGCCAACCCGCCGGCGATCCCGGCCAAACTGGCACCCAGGCCTATTTCGCCGAACGGTTTCGGACCAGCCATCTCGTGAACAACAAGAACGCGATCCCGTATTGTCCCCAGGCTCTGTTCGTCCCCGGCGACGGCGATCCCGATCCGAACACTGGCGTCGCCGCCTTGAAATGGCAGCTCCCATCCGAGATTGGCCAGGGCGGTGACGTTGTTTCCGCGGCCGCCGATGCCTGGGCGGCCAGAGGCGCCATCAACGCGGGGCTGGCCGTGTTTCTTTACGTCGATCAGCTATCAAAGGGGGCCACGCCCAAGCCGGCCTACAACCATTGCGAGCTGTTGCACCATTGACGTTCCACCGGCGAAGCATCGAACGCTCGGATACCGCGCTCGAAGTCGCTGACCGATCGCGCCGTCGCCTGACGTGGCCGGCGCTGTTTTGGTCGGCGATCTTTCCTGGAGCCGTCACGTTGGTGACCCTGCGCACTCTCATCCCCTCACGCATGGACGGCGGAAGCCGCGGCTTTTGGGCGTTGCTCGCGCGCGTCGGCGACGAGCATCCGCTGATTCTGGGCTTGGCGCTTTTTCTGCTTTTCTCCGAGACAACCAAGTATTGGTACCGATGGCTCGGGGCCGAGGTGCCGTACACTGCCGCGGTCAGCGGAACTGCCGCCAGCTCGGCCACGGCTGGGGTTGGAGGGGGTGCCGCCCCCACCGTCAAAGCGAGTTTACAGCCCCCCCTTCGCTTCAGCGTGGTCTTGCTTGTCGTCGCCTTGGCGGCTCTCTTCGTCCGCACCAGCATCGCCGAGATCTATCGCGTGGTCAGCCCCTCGATGGTGCCCACGTTGAACGTCGGTGATCGCTTGCTCGTCAACCGACTGGCCTACGGGTTGAGGTTGCCGTTTTCACGGCAAAGGCTGAGAGCAAGACAACCACAGCGAGGTGACGTGATCGTCTTTCCGAGCACGGCGGCGGGGGGAGAAGGCCCAGGTCCGAGGTCACTCGTCAAACGCGTCATCGGATTGCCGGGCGACGTGATCTCGTTCCGCAATGGATTTCCAATCGTCAACGGGTGGGTGGTGCCGTCCTGCGACGCGGGACCATTCGCTAGCACGGCGGGCACCACGACCGTGCGAGGCCGACTTGCGTTGGAGTTGCTCGAGGATCGCGCCTACCTAACCGTTCGTCTGCCGCTCGACGAAACGCAACTCGACGACTACCGGGTTCCGCCCGGGGAGGTCTTCGTGCTGGGCGACGATCGGGGCCAAAGCAGCGATTCGCGCGCCTGGAACCAGGGCCGCGGAGGCAGCGTTCCGATCGACCACATCACAGGCCGCGTGTCGCGCCTCGCCGCCGGGGGCTTTCGGGACGGACACATGGACCTGCACCGCGTCCTTGCCCCGCTCGACCTGCATGTGCACGAGCCAGGTGTCGATCTCCGAACAACCGAACAACGCCTCGCCGGTTGCGTGAGCGCAAGGCGGCCGCCGTCGACCTGGCCGCCCGCGGCCCCGCCCCCGGAAACCCGAAACAGGTAGTCGACGGCACAAGCCGTCAGCCGAGGCTCATTGCGCCGCGGAAGATTGTCCCGCAGAAGGTTGGACGCGCACCCTTCGCTTCCAGCCTGCCAGCGTCTGCCTGAGATCGCGCTCCAGCACGAAGTTGTCGCCAAATTGCTGCCGCCCGAGGTCGTAGGCGCGCTCGGCCTGCTCGACGGCGGCCGGGTAATCCCGCTTTGCCGCGAGCAACGCCGCTTTGATCCAATACGTATACCAGTCCTCTTTCAAGGCCAACGACTGATCGGCGTACTTCAGGCCCGCGTCGTAGTCCTTCTCGGTTTCCAGCATGTACCGAGCGGCATTCGCGTACCAATGCCACACGTTCTCGAGTTGGGTGATCTCCGATTGCATGCGCTGCTCGGTGTGGGTCGCGATCGGAATCGAGACCCGGAGCTTCTCCCACTCGAGGTCCAACGAAGCCTTTTCCTCGTCGAAATTCGAGAACAAGAACGTCAAGCGTTCGCGGGGCGGCGCGGTCCGGGCGGGAACCTTGACCTCCACGGCGACGCCGGCCGGCTCGGCTCGGCGCGGCGCGCCCACGTCCTGGCCCGACCCGACGTCCGACGGCGACGAGGGCGTCAGCATGACCTTCCAGAAGTCCTTGCCTGGAACGGCGGCGAAGCGATACGTCCCAGCTGCAAGCGACTTGTCACCAACCAACACATCGTCACTGAATCGAATCATGGTCGGATGAGTCGCCGAAATCTCCCAGGGCTTGTCGTAGGGGACGAGCGCCCCCCAGATGCGGCGCCCCTGAACCGCCGGGCTGCTGTACTCCACCGATATCTCGGCGATCCCGACCCGCTGCGAGATCCGAGCTACGGGAGCCAGCCTGGCCACCTCTGAGCCAGCCGCAACCGGCGTCCCAAGCAGCGCCGGGAACGCCGCGACAGCGAGCATCATTCCGAGACGAGACCTCATGTATGCCTCACGCTTCGTTGTGGTACCATAGTAGACATGATTCCACAAGACGAGACCCCGGGTTTCCGGGCCCTCCCCCGCGCGGCCAGGCGAAGCCCGCCTCGGGGATTCATCCGGGCGCCCCACCGGGGCGGGAGCGACCTGCCGAGTCTTTTCCGCGCGCGATTGCTCGCGGTGCTTGTCTGCGCCACAGCGGTTGCTTCGAACCAGGTGGCCGCCGAAGTCGAATTGCCGCGACGAAGCCCGCGCGCGCGATTGTCTCAGCAGGTCGGTCTGACGGAGATCGCGGTGGATTATTTCAGCCCCGCGGTTCGGGGGCGGCAAATCTGGGGGTCCTCGGTCCCGTATGGCAAGGTGTGGCGCTCCGTCGAGAACCCTGCGTGGCGCATCACGTTCAGCAGGCCCGTCGTAATGGGGGACGAAGCAGTCCCTGCCGGCGCATACTCCTTGCTCGCCATCCCATCCCCTGACCACTTCGTCCTCATCGTCAACCGGAACGCGAATCTCATCGACGAGGGCCGCGATTACAAGCCCGATCTCGACCTCGTCCGCATCAAGGTCCCGGTGCAGCCGACCGCGGCGCGGGAACGGTTGACGTTCCTTTTCTCCAACTTCACCGACGACGAGGCGTCGCTCAACCTCGAGTGGGACAAGATTCGCGTGTCGATCCCCATTCGTCTTCACACGAGACAGCAGGTGGTGGAGGGCATCAAGGCATTGGAAGGTACGTGGCGCTCTTACGCGGACGTGGCCCTTTACATGCTCGAGACCAAGAAAGACTACGAGGCTGGACTCCTTTACATCGAGAAGTCGCTCGCTCTTCAGGAGAACTCCTACAACAGCGACATCAAGGCGTCGCTGCTGGAGGCGGCTGCCGCTACTCGCGACGGTCGCAAGAACGTTCGCGGACGGGGCGACAAGTCCCATCGCTCGAACCAGAGGATCGATCGCGGCCCAGGTCCGGAGATCGACCGGTCCTTCCCCCGCAGTGCCGGATCGCCTGGACCGGATCGAGATGCGGCATTTCACACCAAGGGCCACGGGGAGGGGCCACGGCCGCTCGTCCCCCCGGCTTTTGCGCTCTCCGACGCCCCGATCGAGCTTGGCGATGAGCGGCCCGCTCGAGAGCGCCGCCGAGGCGTCGATCTGGCGGAGACACAGAGGCCGGTGGACATCGCCCCGGTGATCCACAAAGGGGCACCCGAGATTCAGACTTGTTACCAGCGCGTCCTCCGACAGATCCCGGCCCTGACACACGGAAAGATCACGGTCTCGGTGAACGTCGGGGTGTCCGGCTTCGCGACGAGCGTGGACCTGCGAACGCCCGCCGCCTTTCGCGTCCTCGATCCATGTCTTCGTGAGGTCGTGTCGCGCTGGGAGTTTCCCGCTTCACCAACCAGCTACCGAGCCGAGTTTCCGATCGTGCTGCAGGGCACCGAACCGTAGGGATCACACCGGCCGTTGCGAATGTCTTTGATACCGTACTACTGTCCTTGATAGTTGAAGAGGCGCCAGTGCCGGTGGTAAGGTCGGCGGCCATGACTAAGCAGCCCGTCGGTCGTTGGTTGAAAGGCCTCATCCTGGCTGGGTTCGTCGGTGCCGGGGCCTCCTGCAAGGACCCTGGGGCGACCTTTGTTTTCGACGCCGCGGTCGCGGGCGACGCCACTGCGGGGGACGGCAAGGACGCGGCAAGCGATGCGGCAGGCGGTGTCGCGGGCAGCCAGGGAACCGGCGGCGCAGTTTTGAGCACGGGCGGTTTCTTTGGGGGTAGCGGCGGCTTTCAAGGCGCCACGGGCGGGTTGCCCGCATCGGGCGGCGCTTCGGCCACCGGTGGCTTTTCGGGCACGGGTACGGGCGGTGCCGGCGGCGTTGCGGCGACCGGAGGCGTGGCCGGAACCACGGCTGGTGGCCGAGGCGGCGGGAGCACGGCCGTCGGTACCGGCGGTGTCAGCTCGGGTGGAACCGGCGGCGCGGGCGCGGCGGGACAAGGCGGGGCGACCGCGGGTACCGCCGGGGCTACTGCGACGGGCACCGGGGGCTCCACCGCGACGCCTACCGGTGGTGCGCCGGCCGCGGGTACCGGCGGCGCGACGACTGCCGGAACCGGGGGCTCCACCTCAACGGGCACCGGCGGCGCGACGGTTCAGGTGGTCCTCGATCCGACCACGTTACTGATGGCCGCCGCCTTCGAACTCAACAGCGGCGCGGCGGCCGACGCGTTCCTCGACTGCGATCCCACGAAGCTCACGGGGAACGCGACGATCGTCGATACGAATGGAAATTCTTGGGGACCGGACACGTTGCCCTCAGCCGCGCAAAAGGCCGCCTTCGCAAATCTGATTCACGCGATATTTCAGAGCATCGGCACGCCGGACGCGGCCGGCCCAGGCCCGGGGGGGGCCGTTGGCCTGCACAGCTGGCCCAACCTGAATCCCCGTTTGACCGGCGTCGCCACCAACGCGTTGAACACTGGTCCGGGCAACCGCGCGATCAATGGTGGTCTCCTGGGATTTGGCGCTGCTCCCTCGTCGCTGCTTAACGGCACGATGAACGGGCCCCTGGCGGATCTCTACAAGGCGGCGGCAATTGCCGATGGGCTGGTCGACTCCTCGGGCGGTACCCCACTGACTTCGTCCTCCAGCAACGCGGCATTTGGCGCCGCGATTGCCGCTATCTCGACGAATCCCAGGACGGCGATCGGCATGGCGGACAATGTCGCCCAATGCGCGCTTGCTGCCTCGATCGGCGTGGACGACGGCGGAGTCGTGCTGGCCAACCCGACCTTCTTTATCCACAACGTCGTCGAAGATCTCTGATGAGTCCCGAAGGTCCTTTGGGTCGAAAGAATGCCTGGAACCTTCCTGTTGGAAAGCACTCCCGCATGCCGGTGGAGTAGATCACATAGACGGAATCGGGGGCCACGCTGTCGATCACCGCCGAGGCCCCGACAACACCCGCATACCAAGGCGGGGGGGTAACGGCGAGGCTCCACGTCTCACCCGGTCTTGGCGACACATCATGAAGGGTGGCAAGGGGTGTCGGCCCACCGCCCCGCGCCCGCGCGACGCTCAGTTCGTCGCGCGGGCGTTCCCCTCCCGTGTCTGGCCCCCCTCCCCGATTGTGCCTCAATGCCCCCCCTGAGTTCACCATGCGATCACTGTACACGACAACAGAATCATGTCTAGTATCAAAGATGTCAGAATAGGTTCTTCCAACGTCGCGCCCTTCCACCCAAGTCAACGCGGAACATACAGCTGGTCGAATGTGCCGCCATCGGCGAAGTGCCTGGCCTGCAAGGCAGTCCACCCGCCCAACTCGGCCACCGACACCAAAGGGATCTTGGGGAACTGATCGCGATGTTCTGCCAGGATGCCGGGGTTAGTCGGCCGCAGGTGGTGGCGGGCGCCGATCTCCTGGCCCTCGTCGCTGAACAGGAACCGCAAATAGGCGACCGCCACCGAGGTATTCCCTTTCCGCGCGGCCACCTTGTCCACCACTGCGACGGGATTGTCCGCCAGGATGCCGACTACACCCAGGACATTGGCCAAAGTGCGTCGGTCTACGTGCGGCCGCACGAACTCTTGATCCAGCATCAGCGCAACGGCGCCGCCAGCATCGGGGCGAAGGTATTGCACGTCAATCCCGCGGGCTCGCGGATCAAGGTCGAGCTGCAGACCGTGGAGTCAGAGCAACTGATCAACGCCGAGCTCACGAACGAGAGATTCGACGAGCTGGACCTGAAGCCTGGAGCATTGGTCTATGTCTCGGCCACCCGGGTGCGTGTCTTCGTACCCCAGACTGGCGAACAGGCTGGAGTCTAATGGATCGCACCATTGAGGATATCTTGCAGGCAAACGCATACTACGTATCGCACTTTGGAGAGAGGGGCGATCGCGATCGGCTGCCGGCCCGTCGGATCGCGATCCTGACCTACCCGAAACGGCGATTCGAGCCTTCTGCTTGGGCTGATCTACCCGAGGACACCGCGCTCATCCTCGTGCATGTGGCGGAGGGTCGCGATGCTCCATCGGTGCCCGTCGGTCGATTGGGGGACCGTGCCCTTCAGGCTTTGGTCTTGTCCTACAGGGTGCTGGGTCAACGAGAGTGGTTCGTGACCTATCCGGCCGATCGCGGTATCGAGGCGTTCGCTGACTGCGTGGTTCGACAGATCCTGACGTCCGGCCCAGGTCGGGTGGCGACCAGGAACAGCGAAACGGGGCGCGGTCAGCCGAAGGGCGGTGAAGCAGGAAAATCACGACGGGGCGTGGTCGCCGATGCCCCTACCATCCGCAGCGAGGCCAATCAGATCGTGACGGACGCCCAGCGGATCCGAAGCGGCGCGCTGGTCCCAGCGAACATTTCGGTCAGCTGCTATGTCTACTCCATAGGCAACGGCCGACTCGTCGAGGTTCCAGACGCGACGGTGGAAGGGCAGACGGACACCTTTCACAAGGGTGCCCAAGCAAGTTAGCCCCCCTGATCTGCCAGTGTCAGAGAAAGTAGTGAACCTGGAAGAACAGGGTCTTCGCGACCTCGCCTCCCGAGGGAAACTGTAGTCGCCCGACGAGCTGCGCCTCGCAATGGGCGTAGGGAAACCAGTTGACTAGCGCGTTGGCGGCGGTCCACGCGTCTGGGATGCCGATGTCAATCTGATTCCGCTCTCCCAAGATAGTCACCGGTAGGCTGGGCAGCGGCAGGATCGTAACGCCGGCGGCGCCCACCGCCTGACGCCGCGTTCCCACCGTTTGATCGTCGAACACCTGATGTACGAGATTGACCTCCGTGAAGAACAGCGTGCGCGCCCGCTCCCAGTAGCCCTTGCCGATGGCCCCGAAAATGAACCGCGTCGCGCCTGGCCCGACAGCGATCCGGGCCTGGCCCGCGATGGCCGCGGTGCCGTCCGCGACGCGAAACTCCGAATAAGCGGCGGCACCGTGCTCGTCACTGCCGATATGCCGAACGAAATCGGGCGCAAACACCGTCACGTGGGCCTCCCACGAATCCTTCACGATTCCAGCCGAGAAGTTGTACGTCTCGCGAAGCTGGTCGAACCCCAGATCGCGCCGCACGTAGAGATTGTGCTCCGCCAAACGCAGACCGAAGGGCGCGAAGAAACGCCCGACGCGCAGATACGTCCCGACGACCTCGGGCTGAAACATGATGTAATGCTCCCGCGAAATCAGTCGCGAGGTGGAAATCGGCTGATAGTTCTGAATCGGCACCAGAAGATTCGGGTCCCGAACCTGGCCGCGCAGCCCAATCGTGCCCACCCCCGATAGGCCGGTTCCAGGAATCGACAACCGCACGGAGGCGTCTGCCTGCATCGGAAACACCGCGACGGTGGCTCCATTCAGATCCTGAACCTCGTTGTCCACGAACGCACCCCGCAGGTCACCGCCGACCGCCAGCCAGGAGGGAACCGGGACCGCCCCATGCAGGAATGCACCATTGCCGCCAAATGTCGAGAGTTGCTCACCGACCGTATCGCGCCCGTAGCTCGTCAGCAGGCCACCACCCGCCGGCGCATAGTGGCATTGATTGCATCGGGCCGCGCCAGTCGAAAGCTGCCATTGCGGATACGCCCATGCTGGCGCGGCCCCGCAGATCGACAGAATTCCCGCGACGATCCCAAGCGCCCCTGATAGGCGCGCCACGTCCCTCCCCGACCAAGGCCGGGGATTAGTATCAGCAGCATCCGCAACGAGAGGGCGGCGCAAGTTGGGCTTCAT
>JADGRC010000469.1 GCA_017881245.1 Pseudomonadota bacterium | reverse complement strand
TCAACCCCGTGACGTCGTACGGCCCGTAACCACACGTGGTCGCGGTCGACCCGGCCCGAACCCAGGCCATGCGGCCGTCCGGCAGCTCCAGACGAACCGGCGCGTTGCAGGCCATGAACCGAAGGTTCCCGCACATGGTGCGAAACACCGCCGTACGAACGCGGGATACGTCGGGAAGGCTGGAATTCAGCGCGAACAGCGGATCCTTGTTCATCTCTTCCGGCGAGATGAACGTATTTAGGCGTGTCAGGTAGGGGTGACTGTCAATCATCATCTGGGCCACGTGTCGCGGCTCGATGATCTTGCTCGAGATCTCGCTGGTCAGCATGGTCAGGTCGTAGGCCGGAAACTTGTACTGTGACCAATACTGGGCCAGGTTTGCATAGAACTGAGAATCGCTGATCCCCATGCTTTTGACGGCATCGGGCATCGGGATGTACTTGGCGAGGAGCACCAGCGTCTGGGCATCGTTCGCCAGGCCCATCGAAATTAGCGCCTGAACGTACGTCGGGGGTATCTCGGCCGCCTGCAGCACCGTCAGATCGAATTGATTCGGCGACCAAAGCTGGCCAGCCGCGATCGTGGAAGGTCCGGCGTACTCCGCGACAAAGGCGTTCCCGCCCGCCTTGTGCGCGGCCTCGGTCACGAGTGCGTTGTAGTTCGATCCGTTGGAAAGCCAGTCGATGCGCGCGTCGTCGATCTTCAGCTCGTAGAAGTTCTTCGGAATGGCCCGGCTGTCGCCGAGCACCCACAGTCTCACCTGCATGTCGGGATTTGCCGCGATGGCCGTCAGGCGCAACGGAACGCAGGGCTCCGTGCCCTTGAAAGTCAGCACGACAGGCTGAATCGCCTTGATGCCGGCTCCGTTGACCAAGCGCAAGGCCACGAAGTATTTGCCTTCGCGAACATACGAATCGATCAACCCGGATGCCTGGTCGGACACGGTGTAGCCGTTGTCGGTCAGCCACTTCTTCAGCTCCGCGGGATCGGTCGAGCTGATGACGGCGGTCTCGTAGGGCCCGACCACGCCCTGGAAGCTGACCGTGACGCCCGTCTGTCCATTCGTGGCGCCTGTCGGAGCGCCGCCACCCATGTTCGGCCCGAAACCGGGACCCGCGATGGACGGTTGCGGGTAGTTTCGGGCAGGTTCCGGGATGCATTGGCCGTCAGTCTCGCCCTGGTTGTTGAACTGCGGCTGCGTCGCCGACGCCAGCGTGGAGAACAGCCGGTCGGTCCCGACACCGACCATGGGCACGGCATCCACGGGGACCACCCAAGAAAACTTGGCCGCATCACCCGCGTAAAGAATCTGGATGTGCGCGGTCAGGGTCGGCGCCCCGCCCGCGAGATCCTTATCGATCGCGAACACGACATTCTCGCCGGTCTGAGCCACGGGCAAGGGAGCGAACGGATCCGGCGGTGGACTGTTGCAGAACAACCCACCGCAGGCGCTGCTGATTCGCGTCGAACCAAAGAAGGCCACCGCCCCCAGTGTGAAGGCCAGACCAACGCCGGCCATCGCGTGCATCTGCTTTGTTCCCATCCTCATACCGATCCTCTTCATTCGGATCCTCCTCGTGGTGTTCCTCAGACCGTAGCTATGAACAGACAGCGAGCCCGATCGCCTCTAGTGGAAGACAACGCGAATCCTTTGGTTGTGGGTGTCCGCGATGTAGACGTCACCGGCCGGCGACACCTCGACGCCGTAGGGTCGGTTCAATTGAGCCTCGCTGGCGGGCGTGTTCTGCCCCACGAACCCGCGCTGGCCACACTGTCCCGCGAACGTCGAGATCACTCCCTCCGTTGAAACCACCCGCACGCAATCGTTGTCGGTGTCGGCGATGTAGATTGATCCGTCCGGTCCGACGGCCACGTCGGCCAGCCGCCCCAATTGCGCATCGGTTGCGGGGCCCCCATCACCCGCGTACCCCCAGGTTCCATTGCCCGCTACCGTATGAATGATTGCCGACGGCATGTCTATGCGCCGGAGGCGAAAGTTCTCGGTGTCGGCAACGTAGATGTTGCCGGCCTTGTCGAGCGCGATGCGACCGCCCGGCGAAGCCGCCTGGCCGATCGGAAAATGAAAGCCGGCGCTGGCCGCGGGACCATCGTCGTTCGTGACGCAGGGCATGGGATTCACGGCGTCCGCGCAATGCCCCGTGCCCGCCAACGTGTCGATGAAGCCGGTCACGTGATCCACGATTCGAATCATCTGGTTGGCCTGATCCGCGATCAGCATGTTGCCGTCCGCGTCGAACACCACCGCCACCGGCAGGTCCAGGGTCGCGGTCGCGGCGGGGCCACCGTTGCCACCAAACCCGCGCTTTCCGGTGCCACAGACATCCACAATATCCCCATTGCCAAGGTCCACGGTCTTCACCCGACTGTTGTGCCACGCGGCGATTACCATCTGGTTCGGCGCCGCGTCCCGAGACCTATTGAACGCGACGTTGGTTGGATGGTTCAAACGGCCCGTTGAAGGATCGTCGACACTCAGACCCAGCTCGCCGGCGCCAGCCACGATCTGCATCGTGCCGTCCTTGTTCACCGCGCGAATCCTATGATTGTTCCAGTCCACGACGAACAACCGCCCGTCCGGACCGACGGTCATGTCCTGGGGCAGATACAGACGGGTTTCAAGCGGCGCCAGCCCGTCCGCCCCGTCCCCGGCGATGCCGGTTCCCGCGACGGTGCAAATGGTGCCGGATTCGCGACTGCATCCCGGAAACCCGGCCGTGTCACCGCCGGGCAGGTTGTCACCGCAGCCGCCGGTCACGACGAAAGCAACAGTGAGGCCTATCGTCCCAATCGTGCCCAGGAATTGATTCATGGTTGCACCACGCGTCGAATGCGATTGTTGTAGGTATCGGCGATGTAGAGATCGCCGGCCGCGTCAAAACCGATGCCCCACGGACGTCTGAGCGCGGCGGCGCGCGCCGGACCGCCGTCTCCCGCGTAGGTCGCAACCCCTGTCCCCGCGACGGTGTCGATGATCCCCGTCGTCAGGTCCACGACGCGAATCCTGTGGTTGTCGGTGTCCGCTATGAAGAGGCGACCGTCGGGAGACAATTCGATGTCCTGCGGGTATCTCAGGCCCGCTTCCAGCGCCGGGCCCCCGTCGCCGCTAAACTCAGGCGAGCCATTGCCGGCGATCGTCTCTATGATGCTCGCAGAAAAGTCCACGCGTCGGATGCGATGATTCTGCGTGTCCGCGATGTACAAACGGCCCTGCCCGTCCATCGTGATGGCGCCTCCCGGCTCCGGGTTGTCGCCACCGTCGCCGCCCGCCAGGTCCAAACCTTTTTGAAACGAGAACTGCGCGAGCAGCGGTGGACCACCGTCGCCGCCGTCGCCCCGCGTCCCGATACCGACGACGGTGTCGATGATGCCCGTGTCGGCGGCGATGCGACGAATGCGAAGGTTGCGTGTGTCGAGGATGAACAGGTTCCCCGATGGGTCAAGTACGATGCTCTTCGGCTGGTTCATCAGGGCCGCCTCCGCGGGACCCTTGTCCCCGGCGAAGCCCGGCCCACGTCCGCACGCCACGTAAAGGAACCCCGACGGCACGTCATAGGTCCGAATCTTGTGATTGTGCCAGGCCGCCAAAAACAGCGTCGTCCCGTCGGGAGAGAACTGGATATCGGTCGGGTGGTTCAGATTGACCGTGGTGCCCGGAACCCCCGGTGCCGCCAGCTCGTTCCCGGTACCGGGCGCCGGACCGTCGCCGATTTCGTCGGTTCCGATGACGACTTCCAGCAACCCATCGGGCCCCACGCGACGCACGCGGTGGTTCTGCCAGTCGAGGATGTAACCAAGGCCGCTTGGCTGCGGTGCGAATTCGATGTCGAGCGGCTGGTAGAGGAAGCTCTCACGCGCGGTGGTCGGAACATCGTTGAACGCGGGATCTCCGTTGCCGGCCCAGGTGCATATCGACCCCGGCCCCGAACAAGGCGGGGAGTCGTTCGCGGGCCGCGAGCTTCCCTGACAGGCCGACAAGAGCAGGCCCAACGCCAGGTATCCGAACAGCCTCAAGTGACTTGGAATCCAGACGCGCATGCTCATCGGACAGGAAAAACTAGCAAACGACGTGCCGTAGGATACATAATTCGATCTTAGCCCGAAGGCCGGGAATTCCCCAATAGTGCGGGCCTAACCGGTGCCTAGCCGGCCCACGCAAGGTCAGAAATTCGCGGCGAGCCACGGTAAACCGATGGATCCTGACAAGCTCGCCCCGAATCGGTCGCGTCTCCCCGACAACTCAACGTTGATCGCCAAGCGTCACGAACCGGGCCCCTGCGGCGCTGCGAATGCGCAGCAAATGACCGCCCTTTCGCGGCGCCCGCAGGGCGGCCTTGGCTTCGTCGGCAGACGAGATCGCCCTCCGATCGATCTCGACT
>JADGRC010000468.1 GCA_017881245.1 Pseudomonadota bacterium | reverse complement strand
ACGCTTCCCACCGCCAGGAGCCCCCACCAGCACACGAATATCAGGACGGCCGCGCATACCGCGTAAGCTGAGGATCGTCGGTCTCCCCGAAAACGATCTCGTGCCGCCGACCACCCCCAGTCAATCGCGCAAGCAGCGTAAGGCACTACGAGAGGTGCGATTGCCAGGTGATAGCGAACCTCGGCGAAAAACAGACCGTAAGCGCCGGTCAGCGCCAAGGGAAAAACCAAGATGGACAGCGCCGCCCAAGACCTGCGCCCGACGTTGATGCCGATTCCCGCGGCCGCCAGAGCCGCCAGCAACCACCAGAAGAAGTCAGTCACGTGTTCGATGGCCGCGCGGTGCGCATCGAAGAACGACCGGCGGGCGTCGTCGAGCACCCCCTGTCGAAACACGGGCCAATATAGAAGGTTGCGTTCGTGCGTCAGCAGGCGATCGGCCTTCGCGGCAATCAATCCCACGGCATACGCCGGTTCGAACCTGGTCCAGCTCGCGGCCAGGTGATAGGCCGCGCGATCGGACTGCAGATGGCGCTCGGGTGGCTCGAACAGACGGTATCCGGTCCCCTTGTTGAACATCAAGTTAAGGGATCGGCTGTACGTGCCTTCCGTGTTGGGATTCGCGCCCACCAGCGCCGTGTTGCCGCCATGGGTATCGGTGAAGAAGAGCTCGCCGTAGACGTTCCGGTTGCGTATCGCCCAGGGCGACAACACGAGAAGAGCGATTGCCAGCGCGGTCGCCGCTCGGCCCAACGCCACCAGCCAGCGACATCCGGTGGCCAACCAGTAGAGCAGTGACAAAATCGCAAGCGGAGCGGCGACGGCGCGAATCCAGGCCGCCAGACCCAACGTCAATCCACACAGAATCGTGGCGAGCCACGGCCGGCGAGGTGCGAAGCGGACCAGTGCATGAATGGCAAGCACGCCGAACGCGGCCGCCGGCATGTCCGTCCCCAGAACCGACGACACGGCGATACCCGCGGGCCAGATAGCCACCAGCGCCGTCGCCAGGACACCCGCGCGACGGCCAAACAGTGCCTCCGCGATGCCGCCCGCGGAGAACGCCACGACGGTGCCAGTCACGACTCCGATCATCTTGGCCGCCAACAACCCGCCTCCGAACGCCCGCACGCCCGCCAACAAGATCACGTAGCCCGGCATGTAAACGAATTCGGAATCCAGGCGTCCCTGGTCCCACAGGTATTCGGCAGCCTCTCGGTAAAGAGCAAAATCGCCCACCGGTCGAGACGGCACGAACAAAACCCACAGCAGGCGCAGGACGAATGCCAGCGCCACCAACCACGCGCGCGGGTCACGCCTGATCGCGCCAAGACGCCCGCGCGGGGAATCCGGTGAGGCCTCTTCCGAAATGGCCGTCACGGCCCAGGCCAGTCAAGGTGAGCCAGGCGCCAGTGCCCGAAGCGCGGGCTCGGGCTCGGCCAGTCGGGCGGGATCGTCTTGCCCCAGGAATCGTCGTGAATTGCGAACCACGACGCGCCGGTCAACGCCCGCGATTCCTTCAGCGTTCGTCCGGGCTGGCGCGTGTGCGCCAGGGTTACGATCAAGGGTGCCGGGACGCGCGCGGCGTGGGCGATCGCAATATCGGCGTAGCCCAGGGTGTCGATGAAAACACTCTCGTCGGGGCGTCGATGAGATACCAGGTACTGGGCGAGTGCCCGATCTTCATTGTCCAGACGAGTGAGCGGCCCGATGGATTCGGCCCCGGCCCAGATGCGCCCCGGACCGGCGTACGCCAGACTAAGCGCTGTGGCCGACATCGCAAGGGCGCCGACGGCGATGAGCGAGACCAGGCGTCGGGCACTCGACCCACCGTCAAGCGGAATGAGCGCCGATGCCGCGAGCGGCAACAAGACGATCCCGGGTGCAATCGCGAAGCGCGGCAAGGGCTCGAAGTCGCCGAGCAGAAGACCCTTGGCCAGATAGGCCGCCGTCGGGGCCAGCGCCGCCGCCAAGACAACGCGGGTTCCGGGCGACCAGCGCCGCCACCGTCGCGAGGCGGCCCCCAGCGCCAGGAGCGGCAGCGGCGTCATCGCCGCGCCGAACGACACCAACCAGATCCCCACCTGACGAAGGCGGGCCAAGCCCCCACCAAGACGCGCGTTGACGGCCTGGGACATCGCCGCGTGATCTTGGGTTATGTACCGCGCGAAGAAGAACGGATCGCCGCTTTTCACCCAACTCCACGCCAGATACCCGAGCGGCAGCAGTACCGACACGCCGGCGAACCAGGCGACATTGACCAACGCACGTCTGTCGCGCCGACCGAAGATAAAGACCGCCGCGCAAGCGACCGGAAGCGCCACCCAGGTGTCGTAGCGAGTCACGGCCGCGAGCGACCACAAGAGCCCCGCCTGGACGTAGTCACGCCGGCGATTGTCCGAAACCGCGGCGTGCAGACGGCCGAGCGCCGCGAGCAGCAAAAACAGATACAGGGACTCGCTGGCCGCGGTCGTGGAGACCTGAATGTGCAGCGGCGACAAGGCCAGTGCGGCACCGGCCAGCACCAGAGCCAGAGCACCGCCGCGTTCGTCGAGCATGCGCCGCCCGAGCGAGAAGAAAGGCAAAAAAACCGCGATCCCGAAGATTAGGGAAGGCATTCGTGACGATCGACGGGCGTCTGGGAAGAGCGCGAGGAAAGGACGCATCAGCTCGATCGGAAGCGGACCAAACTGACAGAAGCTTCGGGGATCCCCCGCCGCGACCGGATCCGCGTTCATGCGTTCGGCGATGAGGGCGCGCATCGGCGCGTCGGCCTGCTTGTTTTCGGCGTACGGAAACACCAACAGACGAACCGCGAGCGCGACCAAGACCACCGCGTACAATCGGCCTTTACTACGCTACTGCCCTCAAGGCGGCCTCAACGCGCGGCAGAGCGTCGTCGATCTCGGCCAGGGAAACCGCGCCGACGGAGATCCGGAACCACCCGGTATCCTCGTTGAGCCCAAAGGCTTGAAACGGCACGACCGCGAATCCGGCCTGGTCCAGCAACACCTTTCGGACTTGCTCGTTGGTGCGCCCTGGCATCACGAAGCGCACCGACAAATAGATGGCGCCTTGGGGGGGAATGACCTCGACCGGCAGCCCCGCCGCCCGCATCCGCTGAAAGCCCCGCGCCAGTCGTTCCAACCGCTCGGCGACGCGGGCGCGCATTTCCACCAGATACGTCGTAACGCCCGCGTCGTCGTCCAGTAGCGCGGCCATGGCGACCTGCTCGGCCCGCGGCGCCCACGCGCCCACATGCCCGAGGATGTCCGCCATGCGCTGCCGGGCTGCTGGAGGCATGACCGCCCACCCCACCCGCATGCCGGTCGCCGCGAAGCTCTTCGAGGCCGCGTCGAGCATCACGGTGTAAGGCGCGATCTCGGGGACCAATTCGGGTGGAGTCACGTGCCGACCCTCGCCACCCGCGCCGGGAAACACGAGCTGCCAGTACACTTGGTCGTAGCAGAGCCACACGGCCTTGGCGCCGGCGCGGGCGCGGCGGCGATTCTCCTCGACAATTAGCTCGCAGATGGACGTGAGCTGCGCCGACGAGATCGCCGTTCCCGTGGGATTGAGCGGCGAGTTCAGCATCACGAGGCGCGCCACCCCGATGTGCGGCCGCAGATCCGCGGCGGTCGGGAAGAAGTTGGCGTCCGCCCGCACGGGGAGCTCGATCGCACGCGCGCCGGCGAGGTATGCGTAGTGGTTGTTGTTCCAGGACGGCACCGGGTAGAGGACCGGGTCGCCGCGATCCAGCATGGTCAGGTAGGTGCCGTACAACAATGGGCGCGCCCCGGCCGTGATGAGAACCGATTCAACGGGATACTTGAGGCCCAGACGTCGCTCGTAAAACCGCGCGACCGCCTCGCGCAGAGCTGGCATGCCGTCCGAGGGGGGGTAGTTCGTATGGCCCGCGGAAAGTGCCTGTTGCACGCCGTCCAGCAGCCGAGGTGGCACCGGAAATTGCGCGGGATCGAAATCCCCGACGGTCAGATTGCAAATCGCGGCGCCTTTGGCTTTTAGCGCGCGTATCTCGGCGGCAATGCGCAGGATCTCGGAGCCCACCACGCCCCGCGCCAACGCCGACAACGATTCGTCGACCTCCCGCGAATCACCCAGACGTCCGGTCAAATCCATGCGCCACCCACCCTAGCCGCGTTCGAGATACGTGTAGCCGGACAGGCCTTCTTCGTACATGCGCAGCATCGATCGGGTCTCCTCCAGGCTCATGCGACCGCTGCGCACGGCGAGTTCAGCGAATCGACGCACGCGCGCCACCAGATCCTCACGCGCATAGCTGACGTATTTCAGCACGTCGGTGACCGTGTCGCCGGTGACGACGTGTTCAATCTGATAGCCGCCCCCCGCCGCCAGGGACACATGGACCGTGTTCGTGTTGCCGAACAGGTTGTGCAGATCGCCCAGAATCTCCTGATACGCTCCGATTAGGAAGATGCCCAGATAGTATTCGGGACCCACGAGCGGATGCAGTTCCAGGACCGGCTTGACGTCGCGCCGATCGATGAAGTGGTCGATCTTTCCGTCGGAATCACATGTGATGTCGGCCAGCACCGCCCGCCGCGTCGGTTCCTCCCCCAGCCGGTGAATGGGCATGATCGGGAATAGCTGATCGATGGCCCAAATGTCCGGCAGCGATTGAAACATCGAAAAATTACAGAAATACGTGTCGGACAGCGCGCGTTCCAGCCCCTCCAGCTCTTCGGGCACCTCACGCATTTCGCGCGTGATTTTCAACAGTCTCTGGCAGATGGCCCAAAAAATGTCCTCTGCCACCACGCGCTCGGACAAAGACAAGTTCCCCACGTTGAACAACTGCAACGCCTCTTCCTTGTATTCGAGCGCATCGTGGTATGCCTCGAGCACGTTCTTCCGCGAAACCTCGCGGAAGGTCTCGAACAGGTTCTTGAGGACACGCGGAGCATCGTTCTCCACCTTATCGGGCGCCTTGCCGACGTCGAACTCACCGACTCCCAGGATGTCCACGACCAGCATCGAATGATGCGCGACCACGGCTCGTCCCGACTCCGTGACAATGACCGGGTGCTCCACCCCGCCCGCGTCGCACGTCTCCTGCAATCCGTACACGATGTCGTTCGCGTATTCCTGCATCGTGTAGTTCATGGACGACGCGAAATTGGTCTGCGATCCGTCGTAGTCGACACCAAGCCCCCCGCCCGCGTCGAAATACTTCAGCGGAGCGCCCAGCTTGACCACCTCGACGTAGAAGCGGCCGGCCTCGCGCAATGCGTTCTTGACGGCGCGTATGGCCGAGATCTGGCTGCCAAGATGGAAGTGCAGCAGCTCGAAGCAATTCAAGAGATCGTTCTCGCGTAGGAACTTGATGGCCTCCAGGACCTCGCGCGTGGAGAGGCCAAACTTGGACCTGTCGCCGCCCGACGCCTCCCAGCGTCCCGAACCTTTGGATGCCAGCTTCACCCGAATCCCAATGCGCGGCCGCACGCCCATCTTCTTCGCCGTGTCGGCAATTAGCTGCAGCTCGGAAAATTTCTCGACGACGATCAGGACCGTGCGTCCCAGCTTGGAACAGGTCAGCGCGGTCTCGATGTACTCCTCGTCCTTGTAGCCGTTGCAGACGACCAACGCCTCCTCGTCTTCCAGCATGGCCATCACGGCCAGTAACTCGGGCTTGGACCCCGCTTCCAGGCCGTAGTGATACGGCCGGCCGAACTCGACGATCTCCTCGACCACGTAACGATGCTGGTTCACCTTGATCGGGTAGACACCCTTGAAAGTCGACTTGTAACCGTATTCGGCGATGGCCCGCCGAAAGGCCTCGTTCAGTTCGACGATCCGACTCTTCAAAACATCGGAGAAACGAATCAGCAGCGGCAGGCCGATGCCACGCCGATTCACCTCGTCGACCAACTCCTTGAGGTCAATCTTGCCACGCTCGGGACCAGCGGGGTGGGCCTGGACGTTGCCCCCTTCGTTGACCGAGAAATAGTTATTGCCCCACGACTTGACGCCGTAGAGTTCGGACGAATCCGCTACCGTCCATTTGCGGGGGATCCCAGAGCTGCTCATTTGCGTACGTTGGAGAAAAACTCGCCCGGACGCTAGGGGAAATTCACTTCCCGGAAAGAAACTTGGAAAGCCCGCCACGGGACGGCGTGTCGCGCGGTCAAGCTCTGCCTGGTCCGCCACGGTTCCACCTTGTGTCTTTTGCGTGACCGCCCGAGAACCACCCCGCCCGACATTTGAACGAACGTGCGAACGAACGCGGCGGTAGCTGACGTTCGGGGTCGACCAGGCTGGCTCAGAACTTCAGCGAAATGCCCACGTTCCCGTAGTACAGGGGATCGTGTTCGAACATCACGGAGTTGAACTTGTCGAGGTACGCCAGGCGCGGTTGCGGAAACCACGCGATGCCAGCCGCCGGCAGGAAATCCAGCCGAGCGAACACCGACAGGCGGCGATCAACCGCCGCCACCGCCGTCAGCCCGGCGTAGAAGCGATAGTCGCTGAACCGTTTGCCCGCCGCGCTGATCCCGTTGAACTCGGGATAGGCAGCGGTCGGCGTACCCTTGCAGTAGTCGTCCTGTCCCACGCCGTTTTTGACCTGGGCATCGGACGGACAGAACTGGTCGCTCCAGAAGGAAAACCGAACGTCGCCCGAAAACGTCACGACGTCCGCGAAGTCCAGGGAAGCGATGGTCTGCGCGTCGACGAAGAACGTGTTCTTCCCGTTGCTCCCCGCGCCGCCGCCAATGTCACCACGTACGGCCACGGACAGGGGTCCCGCCGACGCCAACTGGAGACGGGAATGGACGGCCAGCGTGCTCATCTGAAAGAACGTCGTAACCTCGACTCCCAGGTCCAAGCCCGCCGGCTTGACGTTGAACGCCCCGACGGTCAGTCGCGCCATCAAGATGTTGGGATAACCAATCCCGAGGTCCGCCGTGAAACCCCCGACCGGCAGCGCGCGCGCGCCGAACGACGACATCCCGGTCTTGCGTCTTTCCACCTGGTCAGCCGTCGGACCATTGGGCATCGCCTTCAAGTCGGGCGAGATCAGGCGCTCCTTCCCGCCGACCACGGTGATCGTCTCCTTGTGGTCGTAGTATCCCTTTAGTTTGAACGCGAACTGGTGGTCGCCCGCCGCGATATCGTCCCGCTCGATCGGCGTTTTGCCGATGGGCTCACCGTCGATAGTCACGTCCGCCCCTTCGGGATTCGACAACATCCGCAACTTTCCGACCGCCCTCAGGTCGGCCACGAGCGACACCGGTTGTCCCTCGAACAAGTAAACCTCGCGCTTGAATTCCTCGTAGCCCTCCTTGCGGATGATCACGTAGTGCTTGCCGGCGGCCAAATCGTGGCGATCGATCGGCGCCTTGCCCAGCGTCGAGCCGTCCAAGAATACCTCGGCATCAGGCACGGTGGACTGCACCCTCAGGATGGATTTGCCACGGTCGTCCGAGCCCGGCTCCATCTTCAGTTGCACCAGGGCCTGCTTGCCCGACACGATGTCCACCGTCTGCTCGAATGGCTTGAACTGCGGTTTCCGGCCCTCGATCAGGTGCTGTCCGAGCTTGATGTCGGCTACGTTCACGGGCGCCTTGCCGCGCGATTCGCCGTCGACGAACACCTCGACGTTGGGTTCGGTCGAAACGATGCGCAGCCCCGCTCCACCCGTGGCGCCGCCCAGATTCGCGTTGACCTTCGACTGCTGGCCCGCCACGATCGTGACCGACTGACGCCAGGGCGACGAGCCCTCGCGTTTGATCTCGATAACGTGATCTCCGGCTGCCAGTCCGGGAATCATCGCGGGCGCCACGTCGCGTCGAACGCCATCCACGTAGACTTCGCCAGGCGCATCGGACGTCACCAGCAACGTGCCCGTCAGCGCCTCGGCCCGCTCCAGCAGAACCTCGACCGTGCGTCGTTCGTCCTCGGCGACCTCGACCCACTCGGTCCGTGTCTTCCAGCCGACCTTCTTCACCTCGATGTTGTGGCGTCCCGCCACGACCTCGAAAGCGTTTGGTAGCGTGCCCCGCGCGACGCCATCGATGAACACATCGGCCCCCGTTGCGCTTCCGTCACCGGACGCCACGATTTCAAGGCGGCCGGGCATCGGCGCCCGCTCCAGCGTCGCCACAACGGTCTGGGCCTTGGTGACCGCGATATCACGTTCTTGGGTGCGGAAGCCCTTCAGCTCGATGGTCACGCGGACGTTGCCCTTGGGGACCGACAACGTGATGGGCGTGTACCCCGCGATCCCGAAGTCCTTTGGAGTCGGCGTCAAGCTCGCGTCCCAATAAACCGCGGCCTGCTGGGGCGAGCTATCGATCTTCAGCTTGAAGGTCCGCCCCTTGGTGGGCGGGCGTGGCTTCGCCGGTACCTGGGCCGCCGCAATGGTCGTCGCGAGCAACACCGGTACACCGGCCACGGCGCCGATGACCGTGGCGACCGAGAGCACGCGACGAACAAGTCGAGGCACCAAACTAGGCATCAGGCTATTCATGGGGCAACGACCCTCCTCGGCGGGGCGCGAACGAAGACAGACGGGGACCACAGGGCTTGGGCCCAAGAGGGCAATGATTCTGTCCCTGTCGGGTCAACTGGAGTCCTGCCAGCACCGCGAACGGTCTTGAACACCGAAGGCTAAGTTTCCATCTTTCATCGCGTGTTGAATCTGCATCTTGGCCCGGAATGCTTTCTCGTCGAATTTTCTGAACACTTTGTTACGGCGCTGGGCACTTAAAAGAAGCACGTCCTCTCCGGGCGCCCCCAGATGCCATCCAATCCAACTCGTTCGCTGCCGCTGGCACCAAAACCGTCGCCCGGGCTACGGCACCTGCCGCTGGCACCGGACGCGCGCGACATCGATCGGAGCCATCGTCCCGTGCTGGCGGTGTGGGAGACCACTTTGCGATGCGATCTTGCCTGCCGTCACTGCGGTTCTCGCGCCGGGCGCGAACGCCCAGACGAGCTCGACACCTCTCAAGCCCTGGACCTGGTTCGGCAGATGGCGGCGCTGGGGGTCATGGAGGTGACGATCATCGGCGGCGAGGCGTATTTGCGCCCCGACTGGCTCGAGATCATCGGCGCCATTCGTGACGCCGGAATGGAATGCACCATGACGACGGGCGGTCGCGGCATGACGCGAGAACGGGCGCGCGGGGCGGCGGCAGCGGGCATCAGAAGCGTGAGCGTTTCGATCGACGGCGCCGAGGCGGCGCACGACCGCTTGCGAGGCGTCGCGGGATCGTACCAATCGGCCATCGACGCGCTCGGTCACTTGCGCGCGGCCGGCATCCCGATCACCGCGAACACGCAGATCAACCGACTGTCTTTGCCGGACCTACCCGAACTGCTGGAAACGATCATCAGCGCGGGCGTGTGCGGCTGGCAGGTGATGCTGACCGTAGCGATGGGACGGGCCGCGGACCAACCGGAGATCTTGCTGCAACCCTATGAGCTGCTGGACCTCTTTCCCATGCTCGCACGTCTGAAGCGGCGCGGTTTGGAGGCTGGCGTGACGATGTGGCCAGGCAACAACATCGGGTACTTCGGCCCATACGAATCCCTCTTGCGAGCCGAGATGCCGCGTGGACACATGTCTCATTGTGGCGCGGGCTGCAACACGCTCGGCATCGAGGCCGACGGCGCGATCAAGGGTTGTCCGTCGCTGCAAACGGTCCCGTGGACAGGCGGCAATATTCGCGACGCTTCGTTGCGGGACATCTGGGAGCGGTCGGCGCCGCTGCGTTACATGCGCGACTGGACGCGCGACGAGTTGTGGGGGTACTGCCGCGATTGTTACTACGCGAACGAATGCCGCGCGGGGTGCACGTGGACCGGGTTCAGCTTGTTCGGAAGGCCGGGGAACAATCCACTTTGCCACCATCGGGCGTTGGAAATGGAGAAAGCGGGCTTGCGCGAGCGACTGGTTCAGGTCGCGCCCGCGCCGGGACAACCTTTCGATCACGCTCAATTCGAAATCATCTTGGAGGAGACAAGCGACCATGACCAGATTCCTGCCGTGTCCTAGCTGCAACCGCCACGTCAACGGCGCGGATGCTCGCTGCCCGTTCTGCCAGACCGTGATGCCCCGCTCGGACCCCAGACCTGCCGCCTCGCCGCCACTCGTCCGGCTTGGCCGCATCGCCGTCCTTGCCGCGGGCGCGGCGCTGGCCGGCGGGACCGCGGGGTGCGCCGACGCGCCCAAGAAGACGGACGCCGGAACTGGTGGCCAGACGGCGGCCGGTGGCCACGATTCCAGCACCGGTACGGGTGGCGGCGCTGGGTCGGGGACGGACGCTGGAACTGGTGGCAACACCGCCACCGACGCGGGCCAGAATCCCGACGCCCCGGTCCCTGTCGCAATCTATGCCGCCGCAATCGCCCTGCGAAGCAACAAGGCTTGAGTGCGACTTCGCCGCCGCCGCAAGGGGCCTTGGAAGGCCCCCTGCGAGACCCCCTCGGAGTTGCTCCACGACGAGGCCGGTCCAGCAGAGCTGGACCTCCCCGTGCTTTGATTGGCTATTCTCTCGCCTGAGATGAAACTACCTCGCACGCCTTCGACCAGAGCATTGGGGCGAGCGCTGGGGGCTATTTCTGTCTGGCGGCCCAGTACTCACCCCACTCCGCCAGGAAATCGGAGCTCGACCATTCCTTGGCGGCTCCCACGCCGAAGATCATTTCGATGCCCAGCTCCTGGCACACGTCCCATTCGGGGACAAGGTGCGGCGCCGCGCGATCGCCACCCTTGGCGAAGACGTGGGGCTTCAACGCACGGAGCGCCACGCACACGGTTTGATCGTTCTCGATCTCGAACGGCACGACGTAGTCGACGCCGCGGATGAACGACACGATCTGACACCGCGTCTTGAGGTCCTGAAATGCCTTGCCCTTTTTTCTCCGCAAGAAGGCATCCCCATTGACCAGCGCAATCAGGGTGTCGCCGAGCTTCTTCGCCTCCACGAGGTTGCTCGCGTGTCCCGGGTGCAGCGGATCGAAACCACCCGAGGCAACCACTATCTTGCCCAACCTGGGCCGAAGGCGATCGATGGCGGCAAAGTCGACGATCTCGGCGGGCTCTGGGCTTTCGGGGTGCGTCACGAAGTCCTCGTAACACGGCGGGCCTGAACCTGACCAGTCGTCAGAAGAGATACATGAGGCGCACCCGGGCGCTCATCATCGTGTTCGTCACCTGCGTCGTCCCACCTTCCAGATCTTCCTTCTTCCCTTTGTCGTAGGCGGCGACGAGCTTCAGATAAAGCTGGTGGTGGATGAGGTATTGGATGGCGCCGAAGGCGGCGAGGTTGGTCTGATGGCCGAACTGACCGAGGTCGTTGTGGTGTTGGTTCTTCCAGTCCGCCAGATCGACGCCGCCGCCAATCACCAAGTCAGGCAAGGGACTGACGTTGGCAAATCCCCCCATCGTCAATTGCGTGTAGTCTTGGTCGTCGTCCAGCCCGCCCATCTGAGTCGTGTGGTCCGAAAGGCAATACGCCCCCTGTACGCCTGCCTCCAACCATGGAAACACTACGAGCTGAACCGTCCCGGCCACGAGGCACCGGTCATAGAACTTCTCTTTGCGCGTATGGATGTACGTGATGTCGCCGATCGGTAACCCCGTCACCGGATCGGTCATCGGCAACACGGTCTGCACCTGCGTGTCGCGTGGCCGCGTCCATCTGTGCTCGGTTCCAACCTTGATCTTGAGAAAACCGAAATCCACGATTAGCGCCGGGCGCGCGCCGATACGATCGAAGCTGTCGTAGCCGTACTGGCCGAGGAGCTCCAACCGAATCGCCGGCAGGCCTTTGTCTCCCTCGAAAAAGTGGAGATGCAGCGCGATGTTGCCGGTGCCATTTGGCCGATAGAACATCGTGGTGGCGTAGTTGAAATCGACCGGCTGCCGCGAGTTCTCGTCGAGGGCCCCTTGTCGCTCGACGGTGTTGAGGTCGAGGCCCATGCCGAAGTGGTGCAGCGCGAAGGCCTCGTAACGACCGATCTGGACGTCCCAGACGTTCCAACGTCCGAACCGAATCCACAAGTCGTCGGTGTCGGGTGCATCCTGGCGCTGGACGTTCTGATTGTAATTGCCGACCTTCTCGACCTGCCCCTGGACGAAGAAGTCGCCGGAGCTATAGGTCGGGGTGACCCGCAACACCGCCCTCGACTGGTGGACCCAGTAGTCGGTCTTGGGAAAACGTTCCTCGCGGTTGATCCGTTGATAACTGTTGTCGGCCCACACCGATCCACTGAGCCCGATGCCCGTCTTCGGATAATAGGGCCACGGCATCCCGTGAAATGAGCCATCGAGCCACAGCGAGCCGCCCGTGATCCCGCGCTGCCTCCATGCCGGAAAGGCCGAGGGCGGCAGGCGTTCTACGATTTGGCCCGAGCCTGTCGACTCGGCGGGCGGCGCCGGCACCGCCGGGGACGCTGAATCCGCCGACTTCTTATCGGCGGCTTCAGGCTCGGATGTATCGGAGTCGCTGGTGTCCGTCTTTTCAACGGTCTTCGCGTGCGCCGGCTGTAACGCCAGCGCCGCGAAAATCGAAAAGACGAAAGTTGATGAGATGACCCGGGGGCGAAACCTCATTGGCGCGATCATTTGATGGTCAGTGTATCCATAACTGGCAATTTAGCCGAGGAACCACCGGCCATGATCGTATACACCCCTGGTTGCACCTTCCATCCACCGCCGGTCGCGGCGGGATCGAAGTACTGAAGATCAGCGATACGCAGCTTGATGGTCAAGCTCTTGCTCTCGCCTGGCGCCAGGGTCAAGCGACCAAAGCCCTTCAGCTCCTTCTTCGCCCGGTGAATGGTGGCGCTCGGCGGCGTGGCAGGCGGCGCGACGAACAGGAAGACGACCTCATCCCCGGCGCGCGTTCCCATGTTGCTTACGTCGACCGTGACGTCGACGAAACCAGTCTGGCCGATGTCGCTACAGGGCACATGAATAGCGGTGTAGCGGAAATCGGTCCCGTAGCTGAGCCCGTACCCGAAGGGATAGTGGCCCATAGTCGGGTCAAGCGCGATGTTGTTCTGATCGAAGCGGCGATAGCCGAGATAGAAATCCATCTGCGTGTCGGTCCCCGCGCCCTTGAAGGGTCCGTAGTCAGAAACCTGCGACCAGGTGATCGGGAGCTTCCCGCTGAAATTCGCGTCACCGAACACGAGCTTGCCGAGCGCGGTGCCGCCAACCATGCCCGGATACCAGGCCATGATCACCGCCTTGACCGAACTCAGCCACGGCATGTCGATGGGACCCGACCCCTCGAGGACGACGATGACCGGCTTGCCGGCGGCCGCCGCCACCGCGTCGGTGATCAATTTGTTCTGCGTCCCCGGTGAGCGCTTGGCGTCGAGAGCGAAGCTCTGGCGGTCCGGGTTGCCCATGTTGGTGTACTCCTCGCCCTCGTCCTGCGGCGTGAGGCCCACGACGACGATGGT
>JADGRC010000467.1 GCA_017881245.1 Pseudomonadota bacterium | reverse complement strand
CTGCCGGGAGCGAGTGGGACCGCCCACCCTCCCCGACGCGGCGGGAGAGGGTGACGTTTCAACCGATGCTCAGCGGTCGCGCGTGCCCACTCCCTTGCCGCGAATCGCGACAAGGACGCCCTTCCAAGGGCGAACGGAGTAGGTACGGAGCATCGACATGTGACTGACGGATATTCGCGCCGATGCTCTTCGATGTCAAACTAGCGTCCTGCCGTGACCGCGGCCATTGTCGGGCGACCGTGTCTGGCAACTGCGCGCGGTGACTATTGGCGACCGCCTTTGGGAGCGCCCGCCAGAGCGCGCTTTCTCTCGTACAATCGTGCCCATGTCGGCTGGCGAAGCGCGAACACCCGCACCCGCGAACGGGACCGCGAACGGGACCGCGAACCTCTCAAGAACGCGAGTGCGTCTCGACAAATGGCTCTGGGCGGCTCGCTTCTTCAAGACCCGCTCGGCGGCCGCGCAGGCCGTGGACGGGGGCAAGATCGACATCAACGGCGAACGGGCCAAGCGCGCCCACCTGGTCCAGCCGGGCGAGATCATCACGGTGCGACGGCCTCCCTACGAACATCACGTCGTCGTGCGCGGCCTGACCGATACGCGCGGGCCGGCGTCCGTGGCGGCCATGCTGTACGAGGAAACCGCCGCGAGCAGACAAGCGCGTGAAACCCTTGCGTTCCAGCTGAAGAACGCCCCGACGTTGTCGTTCGAGGGCGGCGGACGACCGACGAAACGCGACCGGCGGGACATCCAGCGGGTCAGGCAGAAATGGTGACGCCTGCGAAAATCAGCGACGACCCGCTACCGCCGGCGCGCATTGTGTCCATCGAGGGCGAGCCCTTGTCGATTGGATTGCGCGAGCCGTTCGTGATCGCCACGGGACGGATGGACGTCACGCGGGCCGTTCTGGTGCGCGCGGTTGCCGAAGACACCACGGGGCGCCGTGCCGTCGGATTCGGCGAGGCCGCAGCACTGCCTCCCGTCACGTTCGAGGACCAACCCGACCTGTTGGCGCGCATCGCGCTCGCAAGCCGAGGCCTGCGAGACGCGCGTCTTGCGAACCTGGAAGACGCGACCGCCGCCACCCGGCGCACCCTGCCCGATAGCGCGGTCGCTCGCGCCGGAGTCGAGACCGCCATCGTCGATGCCTGGGCGCGCCTCGGGGATGTGCCGCTCTGGCGCGTATTGAGGCGCGAGCACGTCTTGAAGCGCGAGGCGAGACCGGCATCGATGTTCACCGACATCACGCTGCCGATTTCCGAGGCCAACCACATGGCCGCGCTTGCGAGGCGCCATCGCGCCGCCGGATTCACGTGCTTCAAGGTCAAGGTTGGTCGCGACTGGCGCGCGGATCGCGCGTCGCTGCGTGCGGTGGCGGCCGCGGTTCCCGACGCACGATTCCGCCTGGACGCGAACGCCGGATTCACAGCCGACGATGCCTTGGCCTTGATGGATGGCGTCCTGTCGGACGGCCTCGTCATCGAATGCTACGAACAGCCTTGCGCGACCGACGATCTCGACGGCATGGCCGTCGTGACCGCGCGCGCGACGATGCCCGTCGTGGCCGACGAATCTTTCCGGGGCGCCGCGGATCTGGACCGCCTGCTGGCCGCGGGCGCGGCGTCCGCGGTGAACTTGAAATTGGCCAAGCTCGGCGGCCCGCTCACCTCGCTAGCCTTGGCGCGCCGAGCCCGAGGCGCTGGCCTGCGATTGATGGCCGGCGCCATGGTGGAAACGCGGGTTGGATTGCTGGCCATGGCCCACGTTGTGGCCGCGTTGGGTGGTGTCGATTGGGTCGACCTCGACACCGCGTTCCTGCTCGCGGATGACCCGTTCGAGGGCGGCTGGACCGTGAGCGGTTCGCGTATCGATCTCACCGGGGAGCCTGGGTTGGGCGTGCGCCCACGTTGATCGTCCGCGGTCGGTTCACTCTGTGAAATACACGTCGTCGATCCAGATGTCGGTCGCGAGGGGAGCGCCTGCGTCGGGGGCCGTGTTCCTCTGGGCCTGCCAGTTGACGCCATAAACCTGGGTGGGGATCCACTTCGCTTGTTGGTAGCCCCACGTCGGATCGATGGCGATGCCGCCGGCCGGCGGAACCCCGTCAGCGCCGGCATCCAACACCACGGTGAACTTTTGCCAACTGGTCGTGAAGCTAAAATGCGTAGCGTAGCTGTTGTAGCACTTCGAAGTATTCCCGCCGCCGCCGTTACATACCTCGCCGCGCGGGTCGGTATCCGGATCGGGGAACTGGACCTTGACTTGCAGCGAACCTGTCGGGTCCGGCGTCGTCGTCATCCCCCAGAACGTGACGGCCTTGTAGCGGCTGATGTCGAAGGGGACGGTGACCCTGGGGACGGGTGGTCCGGCATCACCAGCGTCACTCGGCGCTGCGCCGCTGGGGGTGCCAGCCCCTGCATCGACGTCGGGCACCTGGGCGAACTCGAAGCCGACGCCACACGTGTCGTAAAGGCCGTTGAGCATACAGGACTGACGGGCCGCATGTGCGCTCGCTTTGCAGTTCAACGTCGTCGTCGGCGACGGGAGCGTGCTGAAAAGGAACGAGCCTTGCCGCGGGGTCGACGTGTCGCTGGGAGCTCCTCCGTCGTCGGAGTAGCTAGCGCCACTGTTGTACCAGTAGCCCGGAGATAGCGGCGAAGCGATGCCCGCGAGCCCGATGGGCCCGTGGTCCGTTGCCTCCATGTCGTCGATCAGGACGTAGGTCTCGCTCAAGGAGCCTGCCTTGCAGCCCCGGTCGGTTGGCGAAGTCCCCGAGTCAACGGCAGCCGGGTGCTTCGCGTTGTTCGAGCAAGCGGCCAATCCAAAAAGGAAGGCCATGCCCACGAGTGAACAACCCGAGCAAAGAAGCTGCTTGCGCATCGCTACACTCCTATTTCCGCTGCAAAAGCGAGCTTGTCAAAGCCCCGGGACGGCGACACGGTACCGGCCCGTCCTCCCCAACGCTGGTGCGCCAGGGAGGGCGGCTTTGTGTCTGCCCACGCCAAAACTCCAGCGCAATCACTGGATGTTGATGTTGTAATCCGTCGTGGTCCAGGTGCCGCCGTAAACTTCGAAGCCGGCCTGAACGCCGAGCAGAACGGAGTTCGTGGTCAGCCCGGCATAGCCATGGCTGGCCGCGTCCTGGAAGAAGGGCATCAAGTCGAAATTGGATACGCTACTCGTCCCAGGCGACCCCACCCAGTAGCTGAGGACCGATTCACCCGTCCCGTTCGTGCCAACGTACGGCGTCTTCCCCATCACAGCAGTGCCCGGGCTGGCCACGTTGCCAAGGGGCATTTTGCCGGTGTTGCCAATCCAGACCATCAATTCGATCCCCGGGACGGTAGGTGGCTGTGAGGCCGCGTTGCTGAACCAGACATCGTAGACCGCGTCTCCTGTAGAGCCCATTTGGAACGACCAGGTGCTTTTCACCGACGTAAGTTGGCTTATCTTTTTACCGCCCTTATAGGGTCCGTAGAACTGGATACCGTCGTGACCGGGCCCCCAGCCGCTGATGACGGCAGGGAAGGATCCGGGGCCATTGCTCGGGGCGGTGTAACCCGACCCCGGCGTGTACGTGAAGCCAACGCCTCCGGCGGTGGCCTTTACCTGCATCGTCATCGCATTGCCATTCGTCGGGAAAGGGGCGCTTTGCACGGCGTAGCCGTTGATGCCGTTCGCGGCTTGAGACAGCTGGTTGTTCCATGTCGGCCCGTATGCGCCCGTGGCCACGATGGGATTCGGAGCGGACATCAGCGGCACGACGCTCTTGATGCAGAAATCGAAGGTGTGCGAGATGCTGTCCGGGAAGAAGGCGAGCTTCACATCGGTGAGCTTTGTCGGATCGACGGAGGTGTGGTTGTTCTTGTTATTCGCGAGCACGGAATCGGAAAAGAGCACGTTATAGGTGATCGAGGTGCCCCCCACTCCGGGGAGGGTAATGCCCGGGGCATCCTTGGTCTGCGGATCCAGGTTCGTCGTCGTCGGGTACTCGAGGTTGAGAATCATGCCACCGCTGCCCTTGCCGCTGGCGCCGGACGTCAAGGTGATCGCGAAGCCGACGATGCTGCTCGCGTTCCACGTGTCGAATGCGGGGCCGCTGCCTGGCGGTCCAGAGTTGACCTTGAAGCCGATGCCGGCGTACTTGCCGCTGCCCGTGCCCATCGTCCCGCTCAGGCACATTGCGCTTGAGGCCGCGTTCCACGGAATGGCGCCGGTGCCTTTGCCGTCGCTGCCTTTGCAGCTGGTGCTCGAATCGGAGCCGTCGCTGTAGCAGTACCACGCTCCCTTGATACCCCACGTGTTGTTGCAGACGAAGCCCGACGCATCCTCATTAAGGACGCTCATGGTGGTATTCATGCACCCCCCGTTACCGCCCATGCCGCCGGCATTGGTCCCACCCGTGCCCACGCCGCCGCCCGTCCCAAGATTGCCGCCGCCGCCCGTCCCAGAATTCCCGCTGCCGCCCGTCCCAGAATTGCCCCTGCCGCCGGTCCCAGGATTCCCACTGCCACCGCTTCCGGGGTTCCCGTTCCCGCCCGTGCCCGGATTCCCGCTCCCGCCGCTTCCAGAATTTCCGCTGCCACCGCTTCCGGGGCTCCCGCTGTTACCAGTCCCGGTGTTCGCGATCCCACCGCTGCCCGGATTCCCAATACTTCCGCCGCTTCCGGGGGTGTTCGTTTTCCCGCCCGTCCCGGGATTCCCGTTCCCCCCACCGGTCCCGGTCGCGGAATTGGTCCCCGACGCCGAGCATCCGGCAGCGAGGCCGGCCGCGGCGAGCAACACCAACGGCAACGTGGGCCGCGCAACAAACCGAGAGACCAGGGGGGAAATCATGCGGAGCCTCCTTGGGGCTGAGCTATCCATACCGGGACTTACACCAAACAAGGGGGATTCGAGAAACCGCCCGGCGGGGCAAATTGAGAGCCCAGATTCATACCCCACCGGAGACACGATGGCACGACGGGAGCAACCGGCCGATCCTAACCCGGCCGGCGCGACAGCCAGCCCCTGCGCCGCCCGGCCCGTGCGACCGGTCCCTGCGACCGGCCTGCGCGACCGGCCTGCGCGACCGGCCTGGCGTGCCCCCGGCCCCGCGCGACCCCGGCCCGCGCGATCGGCCTGTGCGACCGGCCCGCGCGCCCCGCACCAGCAAATCTGGCCGAAGCTCTCCGCAAAACCTAGACCTTGCCTGCATCGCGGGGTATTTTCCCGAACGCATCGCACTCGGTGTTCCAGTACGTGGTGGCCGTTCGGCCGTCCGTTCCCGAACATGGGCAAGTCGCAGCATGCATGATTTCACGCCCAAGCCCAACGCCATCCGCACGTTAGCGCTCTTCGCGCTGTGCGCGTGGGCCAGCGCGGTCGCGGGCGGGACGGGCTGCCGACCGCCACCGGACGACACGGGAGCCGCCGGGAAATCGGGCGGCGGCGGCAGTTCGCCCGGTTCGGGCGGACGTTCGGGCAGCGGTGGCGTTTCGGGCGCCAGCGCGTCGGGAGGTGGCGGGGCCGGTTCGGGTTTGACGACGGGCAGCGCGACGGGAGGTCATGGCTCCGACAGCGGCGGCGCGTCGGGATCGGCCGGGGCGATCGCGTCCACGAACACGGGTGGCGTCCCCGCCACGGGCGGAACCACCGTGACCGCCACCGGAGGCGCGGCGCCCACGCGCGGTCCGACGCCAGCCCAAAGCGGCATGCGCTTTCCGTTCCCTCAAAATCGAGAGAACAGTCGCTGCATCTACCCCGAGCTCTATCGCAACGAGGACGTAAAGGCGGCGTACGATCAGTGGAAGGCCGACACGGTCACCACCGACGGCGCAAAGGTGGGGGCGAACCAGTATCGGCGAATCAAGCGAACCAATGAGCCGGGGCTGGAAAAGGGCTCGACGGTCTCCGAGGGAATCGGGTACGGCATGTTGATCGCGGTGTACATGGGCGATCAGGCCTTGTTCGACGATTTGTGGAAGTACGAGCAGGGTTGGCTGGACGACAAAGGGCTGATGCACTGGTACATTGCCGCGGCAGGCGACAAGCCGCTTGGAACCGGCGCCGCCACGGACGCCGATGAAGACATGGCGTTCGCGCTGCTCATGGCCGACAAACAATGGGGCGGCATGGGATCGCTTTCGAAAACGTACCTGCAGCTCGCCAAGGATCAGATCGGAAAGATCTGGGCCACCGAGGTCGATGCGTACAAATACCTGAAGCCGGGCGACGGCTGGGGAGGCGCCGGGGCGTTGAATGTCTCGTATTTCGCGCCGTACTACTACCGCCAGTTCGCCAAGGTCGACACCGCGAATACAAACAACTGGAACATGTTGTTGCAGGCCTCGTACGACGTGCTGGCGGCGTCCTTGAACATGGCCAACGGGAACCAGAGCAATGGCCTGGTCCCCGCGTGGTCCGACAGCAACGGCGTGCCGAATGGCGGGGCGTTCGCGGGCGCGCCCACCAACTATCAGTACGATTCATGCCGCACGCCGTTCCGCATCGGCATGGACTGGTGTTTCTTCGGCGAAACGCGCGCCAAGGACTACGTCACCAAGACCAGCGCTTTTTTCAGCGGGATCGGTGTCGCGAAGATCGTCGACGGCTACGGCCTGAATGGGGCGCCCCAGGCCCAGTTTCAAAAGGACGCGATGTCGCAGATCCAATCCGCGGCGTTCATTGGACCAGCGGGCGTGGGGGCCATGGCGATGTCCGGCGCCGCCTATCAAACGTTCGTCAACCAGGCATACGCGGCGGTCGCCACGGACAAGCTGTTCGTCGGAGGCGTCTACTACGATTCGTCCTGGACCGTGATGTCGCTGCTGATGATGACGGGCAACCTGATCGACTTCACCGCGTATTGAACTAGAATCGCCCGGGATGGCCCGGGTGTCCCCGGGGCGTGAAGAAACAGTCGTCCACTTGGGGCGGATCGTTCGTAGAACCTGATGCCAACTGGCGCGCCGAAGGAGTTGTCCATGAACTTTCGTACCAAGACTCGCGTGAAGGCTGCCCCGACCTTGTCCGTTCGCAGGGAGCCTGGGACGACCGTGGGCTGGACGACCGTTGGTTGTATGAACGCTTACTTGACGGCCGCAGGACCGGCCTCGGTGTTGGTGGCTTCCTGTTTGGCCATGCTCGCGGGGTGTGGCGGTAGCAGCGGCACTTCGAATGGGACTGGCGGCGTAACGCACAGCGGAGGCGCGACGGGATCGGGCGGCGCAAGCGTGAACAGCGGAGGCGCGACGGGATCGGGCGGCGTGACAGGCTCGGGAGGTGTGACCGGCTCGGGTGGTGCCGACACGACGACCGGCGGTGCACCGGGTTCGGGTGGCGCGTCGGCCACGGGAGGCACGACGGGAACCGGCGGAACCACGGGAGTTGGCGGGAATGCGGGCGGTGCATCAACAGGAGGCAGAAGCGGTGGAAGCGGCGGCACCCCCGCCGGGGGCGCGACCGGTACGGGGGGCGGAGCTGGCTCAAGCGGCACCGCCGACCCGATGATGAACTTCTTCGTCACCAGCGACACCAGCACAACTGGAAACCTCGGTGGCCTCACGGGCGCGGACGCACGCTGCCAGAAACTGGCGGCAACCGTCGGCCAGGGAGCCAAGACCTGGCGCGCCTATCTCAGCGTCGCAACGCCGCTGACGAATGCAAAGGATCGCATCGGCCCGGGCCCGTACTTCAACTCGCAAGGCGTGATGGTCGCCCTCGACAAGACGGCGCTCCACGCGCGCACCGGCGATTCGACCGTGTTCATTACCGAGAAGGGCGGCAAGGTGAATGGACAGTGGACCGGCTCACCGTCACCGGTGGAACACGACATCTTGACGGGCTCTCAACGCGACGGAACTTTGCTGGCCGGCACGACGTGCGGTGACTGGGCCGCGACGACGGGCAGCTCGACGGTCGGTCACAGCGACGGCTTCGGTCCCGGGCAAGCGACGACCGGGATGTATTCGTTCTGGAACGACGCACATTCGGGGACGTGCGCCAACACCGCGCCCGGGGGCGGAGCGGGACGTCTGTACTGTTTCGTCGGACCGTAACGAAAGCGCCACTTCCACTGTTCGGTCGCGCATTCTGACACGGGAAGTGCCCATGGCACTTTCGTCAATCCGCCAAAGCGAGGTGGGGTGCGGGGAAGGGCGAGCCTACGCCTCGGCGGGTGAGTGCGGGAAACGAGCCACCTCGCGCTCCGGGTCCTTCGCGATCGACCATCGTGTTATGCTGATGTTATGTCAATCAAGCGAATCACCATCAGCGTGCCGGACGAGGTGGCGAACCGCATCAAGCAGGCCGCGGGTGACATTCCGGTTTCGGCCTGGGTCACGGATATCGTCGAAGGGCATCTGGACGCCGCCGAGTTCGAGCGGCAATGGCAGCGCTTCTACCGCGATGTGGGTCCATTGCGGAAGGACACGCGACGGGCTGAAGCGATCCACAAGCGACTCACTCAGCGGAGGAGCCGTCGAGAGGCTGCGTGACAGGACGTCTCGGCGTCGTTCTGGACGCGGGCGCCTTCATCGCCCTCGAACGTCGAAATCGCACGATGGTCGCGCTCGCGCAAATCCTGCTCGAAGCACAGACGCCGCTCGTCACTTCTGCTGGGGTGGTCGCGCAGGTCTGGCGCGGTGGGGGCCAAAGGCAGGTACCGATCGCGCTTTTCCTCAGGCGGGTGCTCGTCGTGGCACTCGATCACGGCGTTGCGCGCACTTTGGGCCGCATGCTCGGCGAGAGCCGTACGACGGATCCGGTGGACGCTCACGTCGTCTTCCTCGCCCGACAGCGGGCTTGGCCCGTTCTCACTTCGGATGCCGACGATCTCCTGGCCATCGACCCAACGCTTGTCGTGGAGAAAATCTAGGAACGGCGGCGCCCTTGTCCCTTAGCAGGGAGCCGGGGACGACCGTTGGTTGCATGATCGCGCGCGCGACGGCCGCAGAACCGGGCTCGATCGTGGTGGCTTCCTGTTTGGCCATGCTCGCGGCGTGTGGCGGTAGCAACGGCGCTTCGAACTCCGGTTGACCCTCACGAACGATGGTGTCACTATTGACACCACCGGGTGGACCATGTGGCGCATCTTTTGGAGGCAATGCGGCGGAATCCTCGCGGCGTTCGATTTCGCGATGCCTGCAAGGTGGCAACCACGTACTTCGGGGAGCCACGCCAAAAAGGAACGAGTCACATGACCTGGAAGATGCCCTGGCCGGGAGATCCGCGCGTCAACCTCCAGCGTGGAAAGGACGGAAACGCCAAAGGTTATCAAGTACGGCAATTGCTCGACGCTGTCGACAGAAAAGACCGGGGTTAGGTTCGAGGCAAGGAAGAGAGAAGAAGACAATGCAATCTCAAGACAAGTTCACGTATCGAACCTTCTGGTCCGAGGCAGATCGGGAGTTTGTCGGTCTGTGCGCCGAATTTCCTAGTCTGAGTTGGCTCGACGACAGCCATGAGAAGGCCCTCAAGGGCATCAGGAGGGTCGTGCGCGACGTGATAGCGGACATGAAGAGGTCCGCCGAGGTCGTTCCGGAGCCCGTCACTGCAAGGGCGTACTCGGGGGAGCTTCGGGTGCGCCTGCCGCCGAACCTGCATCGCCAGTTGGCCATCCGGGCCGCTGAGGAGGACACCAGCTTGAACCGAATCGTCATCGACGGTCTGAGCGGCACGTCCTGGGGGATCGAGGGTCGAGGCCGGCCCGCTGGGGGTTCGGCAAAGGGTTCCCGCCGCCGGGTCGCATAGCTCCGTCGCGGCGCCCCACCAGGGCGGGCGCGGCGCGCGCCGCCCGCGGTGCTGCACTTTCTCTACGGAGGCCGTGGCGGCCGGCAAAACACCATGAACCGGCTGGGCGAATCGCCGTCGGCGAAACACCGCGGCCAACCGAGAAACGAAACCGGTCCTTGCGCGTCGCGGGCCGTCGAAAGCTTGTCCTCATACGACGCCAGCAGGGCATCCTGCATGTCGACGAAGATCTTGTCGATCGGGCCGGGGGGCCCGACCAAGCTGGCGTCGATGCTCGCGCGCACACCGCGATCCAAGTCTCGCAGCATCAGCGCCGGATCCAGACGATACAGATAGATCCAACGCTGATCCGGTTCGGGAAAGGGCTGGTCGAACGTCGAATACAAACAGGTGTAGGGGAACGAGAAGCGTTCGCCCGGCGTCAAGTGGGTGGCGAACCAGCTTGACGTTCGGGCCCACGCAGGTGGCACGTCGACGAGCGAGAGAGGATTTCGAGCCGCCGCAGACGGCCCGAACCACGCGAGCTTGGTCGCGAGCGCGGCGACCACACCGAACAGCGCCATCCGCTCGGCGGTCATCGGCGCGGGCAACCACGATACGCGCGACGTCAACCCGCGCGTGAGCGCCGGCCCCACGACGTCGATCGCGAAATCAACCGCGTACGGCGTGAGCAGGACAACCAGCGGCAACACATACCGCACGCCGATCTCCCCCGCTCCTGCCTGGCCCGAAGCGAAAGCCGCGATGAACCACACGAGCGTGTACGTCGCGGCCAACGCGTGCGGGCGCAGCGACGTGGCCGCGCGACGGCGGATACCGAGCACGCCCAAGATGACGATCGCCAACCCGGTCACCACGCGCGGCACGGCCGTCGCCGCCGTCATCGGCGCCTCGGGGTGTTTCAGCGAACTGACACCCAAACCGGCGCTGTAGACGAGGACGCCGATCGTGTGGCCAAGGCCCTTGATCCCGCGGAGCGCGATATCCCAGATCGAATGACGCTTGAGAAGAAAACCAAGCCCAATGGAATATTTCTGCGGATCCCGCAGGTAGGCCCAGGTTTCTTCCCAGTTATCCAGCCACAGCAAGCGTTCATTGAAATTATGGAACGGGCTGTGAAAGACGATCATGTTGCGACGGATCAGGAACCACGTCACGACGAAGAAGCCCAAGATGGCCGCGTAAGGTTCCGCCCGCCGAATCAGCGCCCGCCCATGGTGGTGCAATCCCACGCAGATCAGCGCCGCGAACAACAGATGGCCGTTGCCCTTCGTCAGATAAGCGATTCCGATCAGCGCCCCCGTGCCGAGCCAAGCCAACACGCCCGCGCCCTGACAGGCGGCGATCGCATACGCGCCCGCCAAGATGATTGCGGCGAACAGCAAGTCCGGCAAAATACGACTGGAAAGCTCGCCCACGCTGGGCATCAAGCACCACAGAACCACCACGCCGACCGCCACCGTGGGACCGAATCGCCGGCGCGCCGCGAGGAAGCCGAGCAGGCACAGCACCACAGTGGTGCCGAGCGTGTACAGTTTCGCGGCGGCGTAGAAACGCGGGCTGTCGCTGGCGATCTGCTGAAGCAACAGCTCGAACATTGGGCTGCGGTTGTCTTCCTGACAACGCCCTTCCAAGTGGCAACGAATCGTGGCTGCGATGCCCCCCAGGCGGTGGTAGCTCCGCGCGATCGCCATATAGGCTACCTCGTCGTAGCGCGGCTGAGCCTTCAGCGCCGATATCGCGATGGCTTGGCTGACCAGCGCCGCGACCGAGAGCACGAGAAGCAGCGCGGGTGCATGGCGGCGCCAGACATTGCCCGAGGACGATGCGTCAGCGCCGGCACCAGCCCGAGGGATCGCCGCGCGCGGTGATTGCGAAGGAGGGAGCGACGGCATCGCGGACGCTCCTCCTACGCGCTTCACCGATGGAAAACAAGAGTCGGAAAGCACGGCGAAGCCACTGCCCGCTCCGCCGAAACGGCGAGGAAATCTTCACGGCGAACGAGGGTCCGCCCCGGCCCCGTCAGGTTTCGGTCGGCCCCGGGAGTCTGAGCCGGGCCCCGTCAGCTTCTGGTCGGCGCCGAGAGTCTGAGGCGGGCCCCGTTAACTTCCGAGCGGCCCCGAGAGTACGAGTCGGGATCGGGGCGGGAATGTCAGCATCGTCGAAAAACCGTAGCGACCGATGCGGCGAAAGGCCGGAACACGAAGTGCCTGCGTGGCACGGCAATTGCTGTGCAACAGTTGTTAGTCAAACCACGGGAGGCTCCGGTGATGATGAAAAAGAAGTGTGTTCGGGGATCCATCCTGGTCGCCGCCGCCGCGGCGGGGATCGGGCTCGTTGGCTGCACCCAAACCTCAGCCAGCGTCCCGGAGACTGGAACGGGTGGGTTCTTTTCCGGCACCGGCGGCTTTGACGGCAACAACTTTGGCTGCCCCAACACTTCTTCCCCCTTCGGCAACACTGGAGGCGCAACCGCTGGGGGGTTCCGGGGGCAGTCGACCCTCCAACCACAACTCGGTGCCACCGTGACGCCGGCGGTGGCCCCGCCCGCCATCAGTGGGGGAACCCTCCGTGTGTTGCGCGACGGGCACACGGCCGTTGCCTCGGATCCCGATCGCGATCGGATCACCGTCGTCGATCTCAAGACCGCGAAAATCAAAGCGACCGTGACGTTGAGCAGCGGAGATGAACCAGGCCGCATCGTCGAGGACGCTGCCGGGCGGGTTCATGTTTCACTACGCCGGGGGGGCGCGGTCGTCACCCTTGATCCGGCTAGTTGGACGTCGATCAGTCGGCGCGCAGTGTGCGCGGCCCCGCGGGGACTGGCTTACGACGCCAAGACGGATCTGATTCACGTGGCCTGCACGGACGGACAGCTCATCTCACTACCCGCCGCGGGCGGCGCGGCGGTTCGCACCCTGAAACTCGACCGGGATCTCCGAGACGTGGTCGTCGATGGCGATCGCTTGTTGGTCAGCCGTTTCCGGTCGGCGCAGGTCCTGACCCTCGATGCGAACGGCAAGGAAGTACTCCGCCTGACGCCCGCGCCGTTTCGCTCGTTCGAGGCTCACAGCGGTCAGCTCTTCTCCCCGTCGGTAGCCTGGCGCATGGTGGAGATGCCCGGAGGCGGAGCCGCCATGGTGCACCAGCGGGGGTTGGATGATGTGGTTGCTCCCCAAGCCGGTGGCTACGGCACAGACAACCCATGCGATGCCATTGTTCACACGACGATCACGGTCATGAAATCGGGGGCGACGCCGACGGTGACTCCGGCTCTGCCTGGCATGGTGCTGCCGACGGATCTTGCTGTGTCCCCGGACGGCAAGCGCGTTGCCGTGATCGCCACGGGAAACGCCACGAACGCCAACCAGGCCGGAATGCCCCCCGGCCTTCCCCGCGTGTTCGTGACCAGTACCGACAGCGTGACCGACGACTCGGTGGGTTGCCGCGCCGACGGCAAGCACGGGCCCTGCCTGCAGGGCGCGCTCCCAATCGCATTTTCCCAGCCCGGAGGAACGGGCGGCGCCGCCAGCACCGGTGGCGCCAGCGGTTTCGAGTCCTCGACGGGCGGGTCAAGCGCGGGTGTCGTGGTCAGCCCGGGCGCCGTGGTCGTAACGGGTTTTCCGAGCTCGGGGGGAGCAGTCGGCACGGCCGTTGGGGGCAATGGCGCCACCGATGGAGCTGGCGGCACGGCGGGCGTCGGTTCCAGCGTGACGATAACGTCGCCCGTGGACGAATGCGCGCCGACGATGTCCGGCGATATCCCGACGCCGGTGGGTGTGCCCAATATTGTCGGCGAGCCGATTGCCGTCGCCTTCGACGGCGACGGCATGGTCGTGGTTCAGGCCCGCGAACCAGCGGCCCTGTTCCTGGGATCGGGCTCGAAAGTGGTCCTGTCGACCGACAGTCGCGCCGACACGGGTCACGCGGTTTTTCACGGCAACGCGGGTGGCTTCATGGCTTGCGCCTCCTGCCACGCAGAGGGCGCCGAGGATGGCCGCATCTGGAATTTCTCGTGCGAAGGCGAACGACGTACCCAATCCCTGAACGGGGGCATCGCGGGGACGGAGCCTTTTCACTGGAACGGCGACATGAAGACGTTTTCGCAACTTATGGACAACGTCTTCGTCGGTCGCATGTCCGGTCCCAAACTGGTTCGCGAACAGCTGGACGCGACGCTGACGTGGATTGATCACCAGCCCCGCCCGCCGACCTCACCGGCACCGGATCCCGGGGCCGTGGACAGGGGCCATGCCCTGTTCAACGACGGCGCGAAAACGGCGTGCGCGACCTGTCACGCCGGCGCCAAATTCACCAACAACCTCGGCGCCGACGTGGGCACCGGCGGAATGTTCCAGGTCCCGTCGTTGATCGGGCTTGGCGCGCGGGCGCCGTTCATGCACAACGGTTGCGCCAAGACACTGGCCGATCGTTTCACCATCGCGGCCTGCGGAGGCGGAGACAAGCACGGCGTGACCTCGTCCTTGGGCGCGGCGCAAATTGCCGATCTAATCGCGTACCTGGAGACGCTCTAGAGGGACGCTGGGTTACCCATCCCTTGTTCCAACTACCCTCGCCCTCGCGATCTTAGAGATTGGCCCGTGCCTGGGCCGGAAGCAGCAGAGGCGTGGCGCACGTGGGTGGAGCATGGGCCTGATGGCCCGCTGGAAGACGACGAGCCCTCCTTTCCATGATCCAGCGGGGTGACATCCTCCTTGGCTTCTGACGTGCCGTCGCCTGCGCTGCTCCCCCTTTTTTGGGCGTGCGACCAGTTTTGGGATGAGAAACACTGGCCGGTGGGACTGGTGCCGCTGACCATCCCGTTACCGTGGTCACCGCTGGCTCGGTGTACTCTGGCGCGAACCCGATCGTTCATCGGGCACGTTCGCCGAATCACGGGCAGGTAACGATTTTACCCGTCATCCCACCGGCCTCGATCCGACGGTGCGCGTCGGCCACTCCGTCGAGTCCGATTCGTTCCTCGATTCTCGGGTGAATAGTTTTCGCGGCGAGCAGCTGGAAGAGCTTCTCGAGATCGGCGCGGTACCATTCCGGATGTCGTTTCCGCAGAGTCGTGATCGAGTAAAAACGCGCGCTTTTCCCGTTCGGCAACCAATTCCACAGGTGCAGACGCAGCAACCACCACCCCATCGTCAACATCCGCGTCTCCCCCTTCATGGCGGGCGTGAACCCGTAGGCGCAAAGCGTTCCACCCTTCTTTACCGAGCTCCAGGAACGCGCGAAGCCGCGATCACCGATCCCGTCGAAGACAACGTCGAAGCCTTCGGGCACCAGGGCGCGGACATCTTGGGTCTCGAAGTCAACGGGAGTTGCGCCCAGGGAGCGGACGAGCCGCGCGTGCTGCGCGCGGGCAGTGCCCCACATCTGCAGGCCCGCAAGCTTCCCCAGGGCGATGAGAGCCTGACCCACGGCTCCCGCCGCTCCGTGAATGAGGACACGCTCTGTTCCGGCGACGTGCGCTTCGCGATGGAGCAGCTGGTAGGCAGTAGCCCAACTGAGCACCAGGGCGACTGCCTCCGCGGGATCGACGCCATCGGGCACGCGAACGACGCGGTCCGCGCGCAGTGTCCTGTACCGCGCGTAAGAGCCGGTCATCGTAAGATCGGCGACGCGATCGCCGACCGAGAGCGACGACACGCCCGGACCCACCTCCTCGACCTCGCCCACGACGTCGTACCCGAGCACAAGAGGTGGCCTCTCCTTGAGATCGGGGTACTTTCCTTTCCGCAGTATCACGTCCGTAAACTGGACGCTCGCCGCAAGCTCGCGTACCCGCACCTCGCCGTGCCCAGCGACCGGCATCGCCTGCTCCACCATCTCGAAACCCTCCGGACCGCCGAACCGCATCAATCTGACCTGCATCTGGCGTTGGTCCCGATGGGGCACCGGGCCGCGTTGCTCTTGCCCTGCCACCTGAAGGGGACGCTCGCCGGGACTTGGAGAGATGGCCATGCGTTCGTTCTACGCAATGCGGGTAGCGAAAGCGATCGGATCACACGCAACCGCTTGGGGAATCATCGGGCTCTCCCTGGATGCCTTGGAGCCGCCAGGCTGGCCCTACCTTCAGTACTCGGAACCGACGAAGCAGAAATCGCTGCCAAAGTTCGGTGATGAAGCGGCCGAGGTTGCGCAATGTGCAGGTTGGAGGACCAAGGTAGTTCTCTCAACAGTGTTGAGAGATCCGGCGTGTTCCCATATCCAATGATGCGCGGCAAGCCAAGCCCAAGGGCCGGCGACACGCGTTGCGGGTGAAGACCGTGTGCATCGCGCTTGCGACCTGGCTGATCTTCATTCGATTCAAGAAGGTCCCCGAGCCAGTCGTCATCATGTTGGCCGGAATCCCGGGCCTCATTCTGCGGCGCCCATGATCGAGCCGCCGCTTGCCCTAGCAGGCCGGAATCAAAGAGTCCGTGCGAGGCCCAGGGCCTGGGACGGGTCGAGTCGCTTCACCTCCGTCAGGACGTCGAAGTCTTTGTCCAGCGAGGCCATGAGATGTATCGAAGCATTTTCATCACCGCCGCATGGAGGGCATCCCGAGCACCCAACGCGCGGTGACGCTCTAGAACATCACTTGCAACGAGAACATCCTCCAGGGTGACCGGAAGAACCGCGCGCACAAGCGCAGCCGCCGCGCGAACGGCGGCAGTGGCGTCTTTGAGCTCGGCTCTGCGTGCCCGGACGTGAAGAATCTCCTGTAAGACCTCGGTGTTCGTAACGGTATCAAGGGCACCATCGCCCGCCGCCTTGAGCAAATCTCGACAGGGTTTTCGGTGCGGCCCTTCTCCACCGATGGCATAGAGGAAGACGTTCGCATCAAGGAAGACTGGGGTCACGGCGCGCCTCTATTTCGTTCTTGAGTGACTTCCAGGGCGGAAGTCTTACATCGGGCAAACTCAAAAATCGCAGCGCTGCGGTTGAACTGCCTCCAGTGGCTACCGCCGAGAGATGCTGAACGTAGACTGCCTCGCGCATCAAGTCGGCAACTGAGGTGTTTCGCGAACGAGCTATCCCTTGCAACATCTCAAACTCGCGCGGCTCCATTAGGACCTGAACGCGCTTTGTCTTCGGCACACTCAGAGTATGCACATGTGCATATGTATAATCAAGGGAAAACCTCGGTCTGAATTGGGTCGCGATGCCCTCAGAATCCTGAGACAGAGAAGCCGTCTGGAGCCGATACCGTCGCGCATCTGGTGGGGGAAGCGGTGGCACGGAAGGTGCTGATCACGGGGGCGGAGAACCACTATGCGCTCGACGTTTACGACAACCACGATTCTACTGGTCGCTGTCGGTTGCGGCGGGGGCGGCGCGACGTCCTTCACCCATCAGGGCGGCGGCGGTGCCACGGGCGCGGCCACGGAGACAGCTGGCGGTGGCACGGGTGCGGCTGGCGCGACAGGCAGCGGTGCCACGGGCGCGGCCACGGGGACAGGCGGCGCTGCCAAGGGCGTGACCACCGGGGCAACCGGCGGTGCAACGGACGCGGCCACTGGGACAGGCGGCGGTCCCGGTGGCGCGGCTACGGGAATAGGCGGCGGCTCTGCGGACGCGGCCACTGGGACAACCGGCGGTCCAACGGACGCGGCCACGGGAACAGGCGGCGGTCCTGCGGACGCGGCGGTGCAACACAATACCGACGCCGGCGTGGCGGGCACCCCCGACGCGGACATCGCCGGCGCCTTCATCGTCACGACCAAAGTCGAATATGGTCCGGACGATCTCGTCGAGGGGCCGCTCGCGGGCGTCGCGGTACAGCTTTTCGCGGCTCCCACTTGCGCCCCGCTCGTCGCTTCAGGAACGACCGGCCAAGATGGAACCGTCATCATCAAGGTCGCACCGGACGAGGTCTATTGTCTCAAGACAACCCCCCCGGCGTTGCCGACGGGAACCTCATGGGTGAGCGAGCCGGGGCCGCTGTCCCCCGTGGGCCCGCAGAGGATTAACTTTTCCTTTCAGACGGATGCCCGCGCGCCGGCGAGCGCACTTGGACCAGGCAACGTGTCGGTCCTGGTCACGGTGAAGGGGGCCGGGCCTCTGCCAGGCGCGACCGTCGCTTTCGCCCGCGCGAATTCCGAGCGCTGCCCCGATGTGGGAAGCGGTTGTCCCAATTGCAAGTTCGAGTACTGCATCGGCGGGTTCGTCCCGGTCGCCTCGCCAGTCACGAAGAGCGATGGGACGCTGTCGATCGCCCTTCCGGCGGGGCGGTATGAGGTCACCACGACCGCGCCAGCAGGTTGGTCACCGCCCTGGAGCGGCGGTGCCGTTGGCGGCTCGTGGTCGAACTGGATCGACGCGAACAGTTCGGTCCAGCTCGATTTCGAATTCGGTCCCTCACCGCCTCGGCAGACTCCGTAACCGCTCGAACCTATCACGAGAGCAGGCGGAGGTTTGCGACGCCGGCGAAGGGCGCGCGCGTGTGACAGATTTACTGAATGAGGCGGCGACAGATTCCATCGGCGGGCGCGGCGGTCCTGTCAATACGCGGGGTACGGTTCGAGGACGTGCCGGCGATTCTCCGTTTGATCGAGGGGGCCATCGAGCACGGATGCCGCGACCACTACGATCCGGCGCAACGGCGGGCGGTGTATATCGGCTACGCCTCCAACCTGTTCATCGACGCCGTGGGACCGTTCGAGACGATCGCAGCGGATCTGGACGGCCAGATCGCCGCCGTCGCGCAACTCGACGTCGCAAGTGGCGGGCTGCGAGCGCTGTTCGTGGATGAGCATTTTCAGGGGCAGGGAGTCGGACAGGCGCTGCTGGCCGCGGTCGAGGAACGAGCACGCGCCGCGGGCTGCTCGCACCTCGTGGGGGCCATGTCCCTGAACGCGGTCCGGTTTTACACCCGCGCGGGTTTCCAAACTCACGCGGGGCCGGAACGGCTGCTCACCGCCGGCATTCGAGTCCCCGTCGTTCGCATGAGGAAGGCGCTGCGGAGCTAGGCCTGGTCTAACGCACCGCCTAGACCACGCGGATGGTGGCCCGGTTCGCCGGACGCAGGATATCCGACGGGCGAATCCCAAACTGTTCGCGCGTCGACACCGACAGGTGAGCCGACGACGCGAATCCCGCCGAGAATGCGGCCTCGGTCAGTGACAGTCCGGAGGCGTAGTCACGCACGACGCGAAACGCGCGCAGCCCACGCCTGTAACCACGCAGTGAGGTGCCCAGTTGCTCGTGGGCCAACGCCATCAACCGTGACGCTGAAAGGTGCGCGATGGCCGCCACGTCATCCACTGCCAGATTTTGGTCCAGCGACTGCTGCAACGCGCGCATCGCCACGCGCAGTCGGTCGTCGATCGGACGCGTGTCTAGCTGCTCGCGGGCCAGGCAATGATCGATCGGCTCGAACACCGACAGATCGCGATTGAGCAATGCCTCGCCAAGTTCGATCCACCGCCCGGGGTGGGGCAGGTCCCGCACCCAATCCAGCCGATCGCTGCGCAGAGCATGCGGCGGCAGAAAGAACACCGCGACACGCCCGTCCGCCGCGTCAATTGAGTGCCAGCATCCCGGGCGAACCAGCACCGCGCGCCCTTCGTGCTCATAGTCCGAGCGCAACCGCACGGTCCGATCCACGCCGACGACCACCGCCGGGGCCGACAACCGATGTCGCCGAACCTGCCCCAGGCGGCCGCCTATCGCCACGCGATCCGATTCCGCGATCACCCGAACACTTTCAGGCGAATCGTGAAAGCCAAACCGTGGCAACGCCGGCATTGTGAGCAGATGCTACAGCACGCTCGGTTGGGGAGACTTTCATG
>JADGRC010000062.1 GCA_017881245.1 Pseudomonadota bacterium | reverse complement strand
CGCCATCGGTTCGCGCACGACCTCGCAGATGTCGATGCCCAACTTCCGCAAGCCGCGGGCCGCCATATCCATGGTCGGCCGAGACATCAGCGCCGCGCGCAGTCGAGGCGCTTGACCTTGGTCGCCGGATTCCGCCAGCGCGAGGGCGGCGGCGGCATCCAGGACCGGATCCGGAACTGCTCGCTGAAGATAGAGACGCGCGAATCGATCCAGCCCTGCCCCGTGATCCGCGGCCGCTAATGGGCCAACTCGCCGCAACGCCTCGCTCACGCGATTGGCTCTGATGAGACGTGGCAGCGAAACCTCCAAGGGATCATCGACCCGCGTGACATCCGCGCCGGCGGCGCAAGCGCGGTGATCGCGTGCAAAGGTCCACACGACGTGCGCGTAGCTGTCGTCCGAAATCACGTCGGCGACGGGCAACGGAAAGGGCGCGCTTTTGCGTGCAATGTCCATGACCGCACGATCGAATTCCGGCGAGCCCGATGATCTCTTGACAGTGGCCTCGGCAATCGTGCCGTCCCAACGGATCGCGAGCGCGACGGTGGTCTGTTTCGAAGAATCGTTGAGCGGGTGATTGCTCGGGAGCGTGGCGGCCACGGTCTTGACGAATTCCTGGTTCCAGCGTCCGTGCAAGCGGCCGTGAAATGCCCGCAAGTAGTCGCCGATCCCTCCCGGCGTGGTGATCGCCGGCTCGCCCTGCGACGGGACCAGCGACGACGGTGGTGATGGCGACGGCGATTGCGTCCCCGCAGGGGGCGTCGCCGGGGACGCGGAGTTCGCGCGCCCGAACGACGCGGCAACGCCGGCGGCCACCAGCGCGGCGACAAAGAACATACGGATCGTACGCTGCATGCCCAACCCATCGTCGGTTTTTCCCCGAACATTTAGACGATCGCCCAACCGTCTTCGTCTTGGAGGTACGACATCACCCGACGTTCCCGGTATTTCGGAAGTCTCGGACCGAAGGAACGTTCAAGGCGCCTTGAATCCGATGCTGGATGTTCCCATTGCCCGGGCGCATCATCCGGACCACCATGTTCGATGAGACGCCACTGCTGCGTCGGGTGCTGGGACAGCCACCCGACCGAATCGCCGTCTGGAGCCCCAGCGCCCCATCGATCACGTATGGCGCGTTGGCCGCTGAGTCCGACCCAATCGCGCGTCTTCTGCTGGCCGGGCGCCCGACTCTGGGGGGCGCGTCCGTGGGCCTGCTGTTGCCGCCTGGACCCTCGTTCGTGGCGGCGCTGTTGGCGGTTTGGCGAGCGGGGGGCGTCGCCGTGCCCCTCTCGGCATCCCACACGGCGCCCGAGCTCGGCCACATCCTGAAAACGGCGGCCCCCGACGCGACAATCGTCGGGTCTGGATTGGGCGCCGCGATCACGACGTCCTGCGCTGAACTGATGGGACGACGCCTCGACATCACCGTGCTTCCCCAGATCGCGCTGGTTGGTGCCGCCAGCCCCGACCGTGAACGCGACGATCGCGGCCCCCCGGAGCGACGCACCGGCGCGGCGGAGCCGGCGGCTCTAATGCTGTTCACCTCGGGAACGACGGGGAAGCCCAAGGGCGTCATGCTGTCCCACGCCGGCGTGGCGGCCACGCTCGAGTCCCTGGCCGAAGCGTGGCGATGGCGCGCGGATGACCGCTTGCTTTGCGCGTTGCCGCTTTATCACACCCATGGTCTGATCGTCGCGCTGCTGGGCGCGCTGTGGGCCGGAGCATCGGTCCGGTTCATGTCGTTCGACGCGGACTCGATCTGGGACGCACTCGAAGACGTGTCCGTTTTCATGGCGGTGCCAACCATGTACGTGCGCCTGGTGGATGCCTTCGCGGTGGCGACATCCGATCAGCGCGCTCGGTGGGCGGCACATGCGCGGGCCTTGCGATTGTTCACCAGCGGCTCGGCGGCGTTACCGGCCCCGTTGTTGGCGGCGTTCGCGCAAGCAACCGGTCAGACAATCTTGGAACGCTACGGAATGACCGAGATCGGCATGGCGCTGTCCAATCCGTACGATGGGCCGCGCGTGGCCGGCTCGGTGGGGACGCCCTTGCCGGGCGTGGGAATCGATATTGTCGACGACGCTGAACGGCCGGTGGCCGACGGCGAGCCTGGCGAATTGCGCGTCCGCTCGCCCCAACTCTTCCTCGGGTATCACGGCGACCCCCAATCCACCGCGGGTTCATACGACCGCGCTGGTCGCTTTCGCACGGGGGACACCGGTGTGCGCGGCACGGATGGGTTTATCCGGCTGCTGGGCAGAACATCGGTCGACATCCTCAAGAGCGGCGGATACAAACTGTCCGCGCTCGAGATCGAAGATGTGCTGCGCGGACACCCCGCGGTGGCCGAGATCGCCGTGATCGGCGTACCCGATCCCGTGTGGGGCGACCGCGTTACGGCGTGCGTGGTTCTTCGCGACGGCGCCACCGTGACCCTGGAAGCTCTCCGCGGGTTCGGCGGCGACGCGCTCGCCCCGTACAAACTCCCTCGCGAGCTGCGGGTGCTGACATCATTGCCGCGCAACTCGATGGGAAAGGTGCGAAAGAGTCTGTTGAAGTGATTCGTATCGTCTATTCCAACCGAATCGAGGAACTGGTCGGCGCCTTGACCGTCGCGCTCCCGGCGCCCGGCGACATCGACGGGATGTTCGATAGCCCGTGGCTGATCGTGCCCAACCGCCCGATGGAACTGTTCGTCGATCTTGAAATCGCGCGCCGACGGCGAATTTCGGGGAACATCGACACGCTTTCCCTTCATGGCATGTTCGCGCGACTGTGCGCGCGGGCGTTTCCCGACGTGGTGTTGATTGAACGCGGCCACATCGTGGGCGAGCTTCTGGGCGCCCTGTCGGACCCGGCACTGAATGGCGGCGCGGCGCTTCGCCCCATGCACGCCTACCTGCACGCGGCAGGTCCGGCGGCCGACGCCGTCGACCGTCGTCGCGTCGACGTGGCCCGCGCGCTTGGGGCATTGTTCGAAGCCTGGTCCCTGACAAGTCCCGAGCTGATCGCGGCCTGGCGGGCCGGTCACGACGCCATCGGAAGGGATCTTCCGCCGGCCCTGGACGGCGTGAACGCGGGTTCGCTCGCCGGTGCCGAGCGCGCTTTGTGGGGGGCGTTGTTCGGCCCGAAGGGCCGCTTCGCGCGACGAAGCGAAGCCGAAAAGCGGCGGTACCTGACCTTGGAAGAAGTACTCGCCGGGGATTTGGATGTGGCCTGGCGGCCGCCGCCAGCAATTCATTTGTTCGGGTTGTCCGGGATCCCGCGCGGCCTGCAAGCGCCGCTTTCCCGCCTTGGCACTCGCACGAACGTCGGCATCTACGCGCTCAATCCGTGTCGCCACTTCTGGGAGGACGTTGATACGGGGCGCCACAGTCACGCACGCGGGTCCGCGGCCACCGCCGGGCGGCGTCCGTTCGCCGCTCGCGGCCGCGGCCAAGGCGCGACACGCCAGCTCGAATTCGCCGGCCTCGCGCCAGCCTCCGTCCTGGGGAAGCCCGCCCTGTCGGACCAAAGCACTAAGGACGCGGACAATCCGTTTCTCGGCGCCTGGGGACACGCGGGACGAGAAAGCACGCGCCTTTTGAACCAACTGACCGACGGGGACTTCGACCCGCTGTTCGTCGATCCGATCGCGCAAGGTGACGGGCACGGCGATGCGGATGGTGGCGGCAGTCTGCTCGAACATCTGCAACAGGACATGCTTTCCCGCCAGCCCGCCCGACAAGGCGCCGACGCACTGAATCTGGACGCCGATCTCTCTGTTCGAATCCTGGGTGCCCCGAACCCGCGACGCGAGCTGGAGAGCATCGCGGCCGAGATATGGGCCATGGTCCGCGGCCATGACCAAGACTATGACCAAGGCGATGACCGCGGCGACCATCCCAGTGGCGGCGCCGCCGGCGTTGCCGCCGACTTGGATCGAGGAGTGCCCCGCGTGACCGGGCATGCCGCCACACGACGTCCTCCGCTGCGCTTCTCGGACGTGGCGGTTCTGATCGCCGGTGGCGACGAGCCGTATCTATCCCTCGCGCGCGCGGTGTTCCGCGAGGCGCAAGACCTACCCCACTGCATCGTCGATCAGCCGATCGCCGGCACCAGCCATCTGATCGAAGCCGTCATGGCCGTGCTCGCGCTACCGCTTGGGACTCTCACGCGGCGCGAGGTCCTGGACGTCATTACTCACCCCAACATACGCGCCCGTTTTCCCGACGCGGATCCTGGGGTCTGGCTCGGTCTTTGCGAAGAGCTGGCCATCGCCCATGGCGCCGACCAGGCCGCTTGGTCGGACACCTACATTGATGGTGACCTCTTTAACTGGGATCAGGGACTGAAGCGCCTGGCGCTGGGGCTGTTTGCCCGCGGTCCACGCAGCGGCGTCGAGGATCCCGTCACGCTGCCCCCACGCCCCGAGGCCCCAACCGCGCGCGCGACGATGGCTGTTCGTGCGGGCCGGCAAGACGATCCCAGCGGCGACGGCGAGCGGCGGCAGGACTACGTCCCGGCCGAGATCGCGACCGATCTCCGGCCCCACGCCGACGCACTGGCCCTGCTGGTGCGATCTCTGCTGGCCGACGCACGTTTTGCCCGCGCGGCACGCATGCCATTGTCAGATTGGATGCGCTTCGTGCGCGCGTTGCTCGCCGCCTACGTCGTTCCCCTGACCGCCGCCGACGAATCGGCGCGCCTGCGCGTCTTTGCCGTTTTGGACGAGATCGCGGGCGGGGCGGCGCCCAGTCTGGCCGTCGGCTTGGGCACGGCCGTCGAGTTGGTGCGCGGAGGTCTGGCGGGCCTGCGGAGCACACGCGGACAGATCCTGGGTGCGGGTGTCGCCGTCGGATCCTTGGTCGCGCTGCGATCGATTCCCTTTCGAGCGATCTTCGTGGCTGGCCTGGGAGCCGACCGGTTTCCCGTCGCGGATCGCCCCTCGCCACTGGACGTGACTGTGGACGTCGACCACCGGCGGGCCGGCGACGTGACTCCACGGCAGCACGACCGCTACCTGTTCTTGGAAGCCCTCCTCGCCGCGCGAGATTGCGTGGTCTTCTCCTATGTCGACCGGGATCCCTTGACGGGGGACAAGCGCGATCCCTCCCCGGTCGTCCTCGAGCTCTTGGACAATGTGCAACGAGGGTATGTGCGCGCCGGAGCGTCGATGTCGCGAACCGTACCTTTGCACCGAGACGACGATCCGCGGATCCATTCGGCGTTTCCCGCCGCCGCGTCCGAGGCGCGCGCCCGCCTCATCGGCACGGACTTGCGGTCGGACGTAGCCGAGGCCGCGGGTCTCGATGCGTCGACGATTGTCCCGGCGCTATCGCCCGGCCTGCGGCACGGACTTGCGTCGCTGTTGCGAACCATCGACACGCCCGTCACGGGCCCGTCGCTCCTGCCGGCGGGACATCGTAATCACCGGCGCGTCTTGCGCCTTGCCGACTTGCGACGTTTTCTTGAATGCCCGCTGCAGGGCAGCGCTCGGGTCTTTCTGGGCCTTCGTGATCTACCCGACGATACCGAGGCCCGAGAGAGCGGCGACGAGCCGTTCGAAGTCCCGCGTTGGCTGGAACGCGGCCTGCTCGGAGAGGTCCTGACCTCGGCGTGGGTTGGTGCGTCGGTGCCCGATCTCGCGACGCTGGCGGTGTCTTACGACGCGGCCATCGCGCGACCCCGCCATGGCCGGCTTCTGCCGGCCGGCCTTTTTCGGAACAACGTCAGGCGGCGCCACCTCGGTATCTTGGAGCAATGGCTCGCATCCATCGCTGTGCTGAGCCCGACTCCGCTCGGGCCCGCGTATCGGATCTGTCTGGGGCGACCCGAACCGATGGCCCCGAATTCGTCCAGGCGGCAGGCCATCCGCTTGACCGTCGAAATTCGCGGCGAGGGCGAGATCCCCGTCGAGATCCACGGATTGACCGAGCCCCAGTTCGACTTTCGCGGGGGCAGCGGCTCCCTGGTGTTGGCGACATCTGCAAGCAAGGACAACGACGATCGGGACAGTCTACGGGCGCTCCTCGACCACGTCGCCCTTGCCGCGTCCGTCCCCGAGGACGAAACCCCGGTACCTTTTGTCGCCGTGGTCTGTCGTCCCGGGAAGGACCAGACTGCGGCGCAGCCCCACGTGGTGTCGTTCGCCCCGCTGCACCCCGCCCTCGCGCGACGCTACCTAGCGGACCTCGCCGCGGATCTGCTGGGCGGCATTCATAGCTATTTATTTCCCTGTGAGGCGGTATTTCGATCGTGGGACGAAAAGATGAGCCTGGTCGACCGCATCGATCAGGTCCGCGCGGACAAATTCTATCGCGAGCGTTCGAGCTCCAACTGGGGACCCGTTCCGGAGCCGTTCGACTACCCCACGCCCGCCGCCGCCGAGGCCGAGCGATTCGCCGCCGCCCGTTTCGGACTGTTGCGGGCGGAACGCGCAGCGCGCAAGCAAATGGGCAAGAAAGGACTGGCGTGACCTCCGAGACGCCCCCGTCCGAGTCGTTGCGTCGCCCGGCGGAGCTCGATCAACTCGACCTTGGCCGCAGTGCCGTGATCGAGGCGTCGGCGGGCACGGGCAAGACGTATCTGCTCGAACACCTGGTCCTGGAGCTGTTGATCACCGGTCGCGCGCGCCTGGACGAGATCCTGATCGTGACCTTCACCGAACGGGCCACCGCTGAGCTGGTGGCCCGGGTTCGCAAGAAGGTCGACGACGCGCTCGCGGCGTGGAGCACCGCGCGGATCGTCGGTTGGACCGTCAATTCCGATGCGCGCGCGCGCCTTGTCGAGGCACGCCGGTCATTCGACCAGGCAACCATCTCGACCATCCATTCGTTCTGCCAGGGCATCCTCACGGACGAACCGCTGGCCACGCGGCGTTTATTGGGCCAGACCCAAGTCGATGGGCGGCAGATCTTCGGCGAGGTATTTCGAGATGTGCTGCGGCGGACATTGACGACCGACCGCGCGCACCTCGCCTATCTCGATGCGTACCTCGGCACCGGTCGCGGCGTCGAGAGTCTGGAAGACCTGCTCTACCGGGCCGCGACGACCCGTGGAGCCTGGGCCACCGAATATGACGAGACCAAGCTGCGCGATGTGACCGAACGGCTGGCGGCTCTTGACCTCGACGCGGTTGGCCTGGAGAAAGCGCTGCGCGACAACGGGGTTCACCCGAGGAGCGTCACGGCCTTAGTCAAGCGCTTGCGGCGCCTGATTCCCGAGGCCCAAACCGTGCTGGCGAAGGCCGCCTGGGGCCGCATCCTCGCGCTCTTGGACACCGACGACTGCGTGGTGGTCTTTCCCTACTTCGAGAAGATCGCCGCGCTGACGAACGTTCCCCCAGTCCTCGTCCCCCTGCACGATGTTGCACGCCGCGCCCTGCACGCGGCGCCGCCCCTCGACGAGGCGCTCGCGCAGCGCTTTCTGCCAATCGTCGAATCGCGCCTCCACGCGCGCAAACTGGCCGAGGGCCTGTACGACTACGACGACATGATCCGGGCCGTGGACGATGCCATCGAAGGCGATCGGGGTCAGGCCATGGTCGCCAAGCTTCGCAAGCGATACCGGTTCGCGCTGGTCGACGAAGCGCAAGACACCGAGCCCGCGCAATGGCGCATCTTTCGGCGCGTGTTCTTGGACAGCGATGGCCCACACCCCGTCGTCTTGATCGGGGATCCGAAACAGGCGATTTACGGATTTCGGGGCGCCGACGTTCACACCTACGTTCAGGCCAGGGAGGACATTCGAGCCCGCGACGGCACCGTCTTGTCACTCTCGCGCAACTTTCGTTCGCATCCCGAGGTCGTCGCCGCGACCAACGCCATCTTCGACCACCAGGCGAAGCCCCGCTATTTTTCCGGTGACGACATCACGTACGACCATCCCGTCACCGCCGACAAGCCGCCGCTTGGCACCGGCCCCGGCGTTACCCTGTTCGATTTCGCGACGGAGGCGGATCGCGGCACGGCGGCCCGAATCGGGACGATCAAACGGGCCCTGCGCGATGCCATTGTCGCGGAGATCCGGGACCTACAATCGCTGCCCCGGGTCGTCCGCCTGGCCGAGATCTATGTCCTGACACGCAGCAACGCCGAGGCGCGCGAGATCGCGACCGACCTGCACCGCGCCGGCATCGCCAACATCTTGTTCAAGCCCGACGATATCTTCAAAAGCCTGGAGGCGGCGCATGTGCGCGCCTTACTGCTGGCGATCGCGGATCCGACGGATCGCGCCGCGCGGCTGCGGGCCTGGCTGACGCCCTTCTTCGGCGTCGGGCTCGACGATCTCGCGAGCGCGGCGGATCCGCCGCCCGACCATCCCCTGCTGGCGCGCCTGACGACCTGGAAGGCGCTGGCCGACGGGCGCGCATACGATCACCTCTGGGCGCGTATCCTCGACGACAGCGGTGTCGCGCGGCGCCTGCTGTTGTCAAGCACCGGGGCGCGCCGGTTGACGAACTATCGGCATCTGTTCGACATCCTGCACGCGGAGGCGTCCGCCCGACCCACTTCAACCGAGGATCTGGTCGCCTTGCTGGGCGCGTTCGCGGCGGGATATCGGCGCACGGGCGGAGCGGACGACGATGCACAGCGCTTGGAGACCGAAGCTGATGCCGTCCACATCATGACCATTCACGCCGCCAAGGGGCTGGAGGCTGACGTGGTCTTCTTATATGGAGGCCTCACGGCGCGTTGGTATTGGCGCGGAGTCCATGCGCTGCATGAAAACTCAACGCGCCTGCGCTGCGCGGGCAAGCCCAGGAGGCAGGAGATCATCGATCTCATTAAATCCGACGAACGGCAAGAAGACGAAAGACTGCTGTACGTCGCGCTGACCCGCGCCCGAAAGCACCTGTATCTGCCATTCTTCCCAGGGATTGAGCCCGGTGATCTGGAATCACAGGGAGAAAGAACCGGGGGCGATTTCGACCCGTTCAGCAAGATCACAGGGGAGTATCGCCACGTGAACCAGCGCCTTCGCGTCGTCACGGCGGAGCCCGGCAGCGCGGCGCTCTTCCGCAAGCGCGCGATCGCGAGCACTATGCAAACCGCCCGTGATGGGGCGGTGGTCCTGGCCGCGATCGCCGACTGGACGCCGCGACCGGATGAACTGACCGCGTCGGCGAACGAGATCGGCGCTGACCGTGATCGCGAGGCGGCCGAGGCTCTGCGCGCGCGATGCCGCGGCTTCGACATCACATCCTATTCTCGCCTGAGTAGTTCCGAGGGGGGCCATGCCCATTCGCCGTCTGGCGTGCCAGATTCATCCGCCGACGGGGACGCTCCCGATATCGTGGTGGACCTGGACGCGGACGCGGACGCGGATGCGGACACGCTCACGGGCGCGCTTATCGACCCGCTTGAGGCACTGGACGTTGAGCTTGTGGCCGACGAAACGAACGAACCACGCGGCGCGCTTCCCGGAGGAATCGCCTCTGGCCTGTTCTTGCACGCTATCCTCGAGAAGGCCACGCTCGGAGAATTGCCGCCGCTGCCAGCGTGGCGACAGCAAGCGGAGGTGCGCGGTCTGATTGAAAACGAGTCGCGCCGCTGGGACCGCGATCCCCGCTATTTCGACGAAACGGCTCGGTTGGTTCACGCTGGTCTGACGGTTCCGATTCGCATGCCGGATGGCTCGGTGTTGCCGGGCCTCGCCCGGGCCGCGCGTGTTCGCCGCGAGGTCGATTTTCTTTTTCCGCTGCCGACGACGGCGATGACGCCCGCCGTATCACCGGAGGATCGCCTGGTTCACGAGCGCGGTTTCGTGCGCGGCAGCCTGGACGTTCTGTTCGAATACAAGGGCCGCGTTTGCTTCGCCGACTGGAAGAGCAACGTCCTTTCGAACTACTCCGCCGAGACAGTACGGATGCAGGTGTCACTCAACTACGAATTGCAGATCCAAATCTACACATTGGCGGTGGTGCGCATGTTGGGCATCGCGAATCAGGCCGAATATGAGCGACGCTTCGGGGGGATCGTCTACCTGTTCCTGCGGGGTCTCACGGAATCGCCGACCAAACCACGGAGTGACGGCGATGGGCTCTACGTGCACCGCCCCACATTCAACGACGTCGAGCGCTGGACAAGGGCTCTGGCTGCTCGGCGCGTATCCAGCTCCCAGGCCGCCCGGGCGGGCGGAGGGGCCAAAAGCGGAGAAGCATCGTGACCCCGGGATCTTCGAGACGCATGCCCAGCCTGACGCCCACGGGAACCGCGCGCTCTATTTTCCTGGGTCGGGCCGTCGACCCCGACGAAGCGCTGCCGGACGATCTGCGGGCCGTGCTCTCCGGGCACGACATCAGCGATGAGATCCTTTGGGCCGCCTGGGAAGTCACCACATGGGTGCCCGGAGCGCCGCCGGGCGAGCGACGAGCGCTCGGGTGTCTGGTCGTGGCTCTGCTGGATGCGGTCGATGCCGGCGGGACGTTCTTGCCCGTCGGGCCCCAAAATGACGGGGCACGCTTCGAAGCACTCGCCGGTCGGCTGCATCGTTTGGGCTTCGGGGACGCCGATCGGCACGCGGCAGGCGCGCTCGGTGACCGGCTGGTCGAAGGCACGGCGGCACCGGGGATCGCCGCTCTGGTGGGAGTGCCTGGAACCCGATGCCCGTTCATTCTGTCCAATGGCGGCCTCTATCCCGAACGTTTCTGGTGTCTGGAAGAACGCCTCGTCGCGATGCTCCGCACCCGGTTGGCGAGTACTCCCGCGCCTTTTCCTGGTTCCGTGGACGTCGCCATCGCGGCGATCGCCTCGGACAAATGGGCGACGCCCTTGGCCGCCGAACAGCTCGCTTGCATTCGCGCCGCGCTGACGAGCCCGCTCACCATCATCGCGGGCGCACCCGGTACTGGAAAGACCTCGACGGTGGTCGGTCTGCTTCGAACGCTGGTCCGTCTCGGCGTTCCCCCGGAACACATCGCGCTCGCGGCTCCGACGGGCCGTGCCGCTTCGCGCATGACGGAATCGGTCAATGCGACTTTGGCCCGTTTGGAATCACCGTCGGGGTCGGATGCCAAGCTATCGGCCGAGTTCACCAGCGCGACCACCCTGCACCGCTTGCTCGGCATCCATCCCGGCCGCTTGTGGGCGCTTGGCCCTGAGAACCTCGAGTTCTACTCCGACTGGCCGCTGCCGCACCGGTTCGTGATTGTCGACGAAGCGTCGATGATCGACCTTCCTCTTATGGACCAACTGGTTGCCGCGGTCGCCCCCGAGACGCGCCTGATCCTAATCGGCGACGTGGATCAGCTTCCTTCGGTCCAGGTGGGCGCCGTGTTTCGAGATCTGGTGGCGGGCGTGCCGCAGGGGATCACCCGCGTGTTAACGCGCAGCCACCGCATGAACCCATCCGATCCCGACGGCGCCGAGATCCTGCGCGTCGCTGCGTCGGTGAACGCCCCGGCGTCTGACTTCAACGGAATTCCCGTCCGACAGCGCGCCGCCGATCTGACCTTCGCGGGATTTGAGCGTCTCGCGCCCTACGCCCTCGACGCCTTTCTGGATCGTTGGCATCGCGACATTCTGGCCGCCGGTACGAATCTTCCGTTGGCGCTCGACGGGCGGCATGCGCTCGACGATGTTGGCGCCGTCAAGAGCTTCCGCGCTGCTGACAGTGGTGATACCGACCGCCCGGGCAACGACGACGGCGCCCCGGGGTTTGGGCACCACCCGCACGACGGTGACCCGGGGGCGATCAAGAAGCTCCTCGGTACTTTGTCGGCTGCGCGAATCATGTGCGTGACCCGCGAGGCTGGTCGGGCCACGTCCGCCGCGGGGATCAATCGACTGATGCACGCGCGCGTTCAAGCCGCCGCCGTCGCGCACGGCGCGTCCGAATCGCTGACCGGCGCCGCATTCATTCCAGGCGAGCCAGTGATCGTGCTGCGCAACGACCACACCCGCGGTCTGTTCAATGGCGATGTGGGCGTGGTTCTACGGCTCTCGACTTCGCGCGGGGCGCGCCTGGGCGTCGCGTTCGATCGTGGCCAGGGTTATGTTGTCCATGCGCTCGACGCGATCGCCGACGAGTTGGCGCTGGCCTTCGCGCTGACCGTACACAAAGCGCAAGGGTCCGAATACGACCGCGTTGCTTTCGTTCTGCCGGACATCGACGGACCCCTGCTGACGCGGGAAGTGGTCTACACGGCGTTGACACGCGCCCGTCGCTCCGTCGTCGTGGTCGGAGATCCCGCTCTTTTTGCGCTCGCCATTACAAGGACGCTCGATCGAACCTCCGGCATCGCGGCCAAGCTTGCGGGATCCGCCCCGCCCCCCGCTTGATTCGACCCTGGCGAGCCGCGCGCGTCGTGTCCCGCGTCGTGGGCGGACTGTGCGACCGGAAATCAGGGTCCAATTTGGACGTGGCAGGACGACGGAGCGGTCTCGCACGGGCCGTTGATTCAGGACAATCCCTTCGAAGAGCGCTTCCTCGTGTCGTTTGGCAACAACAAAGGTGGCGTTATCGCTCCAGAACGCGCACCCTGTTCCCATGGCTAAAACATGGATCCCAAAGAATGACCTCAAGTCCGCGAAGGCGTTTGCCAGAGCGATGCGCCCGCTGCTGAATCCGAAAGGCGGCCGCCGCCAAACTTCCCGTCCCCGTTGATGTGAACCTACGGCGCGCCCTCACGACTCGTTTCCGGGGGGGCGCGTCGCACGGACCACCCGTGTCGACTTCGGGCATCGTGCGTTTGTCTTGCGCTGTCCGTCCGCCAGGAGATTCGTGTCGAGGCCGACCGCCCGGTCATTGGCCGGCAGGCGGTTGCCAAAGTTCCACCTTGTTTCCTTCTGGATCGATGACCCAGGCAAACTTCCCGTACTCGGAATCGTCGATCTTCTCGAGAACGTTGCAGCCTTCTTCGCGCAAGACTTTAACCAGGCCGTGGAGATCCTCCACCCGGTAATTGACCATGAAAGTTGCAGTGCTGGGCGCAAACTGGTCACCTTGCGCCGAACCAATGGACCAAACAGTTGTTCCGGTAACCGGCTTACCTTCACCGTCGCTCCAGGTGAAAGCCGTGCCACCCCAGTCTTGGACATCGATTCCGAGGTGCCGCTTGTACCAAGCCTGTAGTGCCGGAGGGTCTGCGGCTTTAAAGAAGATGCCGCCAATACCAGTGACTCGCTTCATATCTATCTCCTATTCGTGAATGAGGGTAAAGGGCTGGGTTTTCCGCGAGTCTTCACCCATACCAGTCTGGACCATGAAAGCCACTCCTTATTAAATCATGCGTGGCGCATCAATAATCAGTGAATTAAGATAAGTATAGGCGAATTCG
>JADGRC010000466.1 GCA_017881245.1 Pseudomonadota bacterium | reverse complement strand
GCTCTACCAGCTGAGCTATGCGCCCGAAAAATCTAGGGGCAGTGTATAACGCAAACCTCGTCCCGGGTCAGGGGTCGCGGCTTCTGTTGCCTCTGTTCTCGGGAATGTGCGTGCCAGTTTCCGCCACATTCCGATCGGCCCCCCTGAAGGCTCTGGCGGTTGCTGGAGCGGCGCTGTTCCTGAAACAGCGAACAGCCTTACCTACGTGCATATGCCAACTTCAAGCCCCCCGCAGGGGCTTCAGCGCTTCGGCCCACCTCAGCAGCTCGTCCAGCATGGCGGTCGCTGATTTCTCGTGTGCCTCGGTCGCCGTGAACTTCCCCGCGGGATCTCGGTGCTGCGAGAAGAATGGAATCGCGACGCCTTCCGGGATGGGCATCATCTTCAGTGTGGTCAAAATCGGCTTCGCCATCTGCACCGCCCGGATGCCACCCGACTGGCCGCCGTAGCTGACGAAGCAGGCCGGTTTGTAGCTCCATTCCCGGAACACGAAATCCAAAGCGTTCACCAGGGTCGCCGGCATGCCGTAGTTGTATTCCGGCGTGACGAAAGCGAAGGCATCGGCGGCCGCGATGGTCGCGCTCCAGTTCTTGGTGTGCTCGTGCTCATATTTCATCAGGCGCGGATGTATGGGCTCGTCCAGAAACGGCAAGTTCACTTCGGCCAGGTCGACCAGGCGGACCTCGAATTTCGCGTGGCGGCGCGCGAAATCATCGAACCACGCCGCGATGGATGGACCGACCCGCCCCGGTCGCGTGCTGGCGACGATGATGTGCAGTTTCAGCATGGGCAAGTTTCTATCAGAACCATGCCGGCGCGGAGTCATGCCTGTGGTGCGCCGGTGCTCGACCGGCGCTCTTGGCGCTCGTGGCCGTGCTTGTGGCTCTCGCGGCCCCATAATAGGCTGCGCCCGCCTTCGCCGGCGACGCGGAGCGCACCGATGAGCCGCGCCCTTGCTGAACGAGTCAATCGATACCACCAGGTGGGGGCGTGATCCGCTTGGGTCGGCTGGGCGCGCGATTGGCTTCCGCCTGGCAGGTTTGGCTGCCCGCATTTTTCATCGCGGCCTTTGTGTCACCGTTGTGGGCGACGCTCGGCAAATGGGGGGGGACATTCGATTGGGGGTATTTCTTCTTTCTGGCCGAAGTCGATCGGACGTCCGTGTTGACGTATGGGCAATTCCCGTTGTGGAACCCATTTTACTGTGGTGGTGCGGTTCACCTTGCGAACCCGCAAACGTATTTTCTGTCCCCGACTTTCTTGCTGATCCTGGCGTTCGGAACGCCGATCGGCATCCGGCTGACGCTGACTGTGGGGATCGTCCTGGCGTACGACGGCGCCCGTCGTCTGTGTCGCGCGCTCGGAATCTCCCAGGTGGGGGCGTTGGTCGGCGGCCTGGGATACGCGATGTGTGGAACGTTGGCCCAACATCTGGGGGGAGGGCACGTGGGATGGCTGGGCTTCTGCCTGTTCCCTCACGTCCTCTATTCATTCCATCGCGCGCTCGACGGTTCACGGCGGCACGCGATTTACGGCGCTTTGTGGCTGGCTTGGATCTTTGGTCATTTCGGCGGTTACACGTTTCCCTATTCGTGCCTGGCGCTGGCAATTTACGGCCTGCTCACGGGACTAGCGGCGGGGCGGGGGCGGATGGCCGTGCTTATCGTGGCTGCTATGGGGGCGGGCGCGCTGGCGCTCTCGGCGGTGCGTTTGTTGCCGATTTTGGACTTCGTGCGGGGCCATCCCCGGTTTCGGCCGGACCGCGACTTCCTGCGCGTGGGCGAGTTGTTCGAAATCTATGGAGTGCGGCACCGCACGCGATTCGTACCGGGTCATGATTACGTCTGGCCCGAATACGGAAACTATCTCGGCGTGACGGGCCTGGCGCTGGCGGCGATTGGAGTTTGGGTTCTGATACGGGAACGCCGGCGGCTTTGGCCGGTGGCGGTGACCGCGTGGATTTTCCTGCTCTATCAGCTGGGCAATGTCGCTGGTCTGCCGTGGTCCCTGACCAAGCGGCTGCCGATCTTCAGATACATGCGCGTTCCATCGCGCTTCACGATTCTCGTGGGACTGATGGCCTGTATCTTGAGCGGCCTCGCGGTTGCGCGATTCGTCGATCCCATCCTATCGAACTGGCGCCTCGCGGGCGGTCGCGCTCGATTTCTGGCAGTCGCCGGAGCGCTCCTGGCGGTGGTGTTCCTGGTCGACATCGACGCGTTCAACCGCGAGCAATGGTTTCCGACCATGACCGGGGCGGCGCCTACGGACGCGGTGTCCCCGCAGTTCAAGCAGATGCCTGGAGAGAAAGGACGAATGTATGCGTACCCGCGGGCCAATCTGGGATCGCTCGCGTGCTTCGAGGAGTCACCGCTCGACATCTCGCCGTCGTTGCGGGCCAACCTGCCTGCCGACGAGTATGCCGCCGATGCGACCAGCGGGACCGTGAACCGCATATCGTGGAGTCCCAATCGCATCGTTGTCGAAACGAACTTCAACAAACCGGGACGCGTCGTCGTCAATCAGAACTGGAACCCGCACTGGCATGTCGACGGCGGCCGCGCGAACAATGACAGGGGGCTATTGGCGGCTACCGTCGACGGCGGTCGTCGCCGGGTGACGTTCCGTTACCTGCCGCGCCCTTTCCTAGCCGGCCTGGCCATCACGATGGCCGCCCTGGGGATGGCGATCTTGTTGTGGTGGCGTTGGCGACCGATATCGGGATCGCGATGGGAAACCCCGCCCTGGGGTTCGGCAAGACGTGACGTCCCCAGTCGACGGCCGTAGCCTAAGGTAAGAATCGGTGCCAAGCTCCGTTCTTACTTCTCAGCTGTCAGTTCGCGATCATTGACCTTCGACGTCCCCGGTGGCCAGATGATGGGCGCGCTGCGGTTGGACAAGGAACCTTTGAAGAAGCCCGGATTTTCTGGGTGCGATCCGCCGCCGGGTGCTCACTGGTCGCAGGTGGTGACCGCGACGCATTCGGGCGCGGTCGCAAACCGACAGAGATCGGGTCCCGTCGCATTGGCGCAGTCCTCAATGTCACCGACGGTCAACTCCTGGCACCGGTTGCCCAGCGCCGACGTGCTGTTCAGGCAGCTCTGGTTGGAGAAGTAAGTCGCCGCGGGGCCACCGGCGCAGGCGACCACGCGATTGTACCCGCCTTCTTTCAAATCTTCCCAGTCGCACAGCGCCGACGCCTGGTCCTCGCTCAGGCTTGCCAAGGTCAGGCTCCTGGCAAGACCCGACGAAATCCCGGCCGACCCGTCCGGGTTGCCGCCGCTGCCCGTCGCGCTCCCGCCGCCGCCGCCCGTGGCATTTCCGCCCGCTTCGCCACTGGCGGCTCCACCCGTGCCACCGGTATCGGGGTTGAGCGCGCAGCTGCCGATTCCCGCCAGCACGAAGGTAAGAGCCGCTCGGCGCAAGCGCGTCATCGAGTCCATTGTGGCCCGCGTGGGTCCCCGTATTCAAGGAGAGTGGGACGACGAAAAGATGACGAAGCGAAGTCAGGACGCGATTCCCCACGGGTATCCCGTTCCGTCCGTGATGGGGTTCACGGCCTCCGGCGGCGCGGCCGGACGCTGGTCCGTGATACAGTGTCGGGCGTGAAACGTTCGGTTGCCGTTCAAGTGGCGGGGCAGCGATACACGCTGAAGACCGACCAGGATGATCGGATGGTGAAGTCGCTGGCGGCCTACGTCGACGGTAAATTTCGTGACGTTCAGAAAGCTTCGCGCAGTCCGGATACTCAGGCAGTAGCCATTTTGACTGCCTTGCAGGTGGCGGAGGAGCTGTTCCAAGCCCGCCAAGCGACCGCCGACATTAAGAAGAGCGTGCGGGATAAAGCCAGAACCCTGCTTGACTACTTGACGAAGGTGGGGCGAGTATAGGAAGGCATTTTGGTTTCAGTTTCGTTTCGTCGTTTTCATTTTCGCTTTCTCCATTTTCGTTTCTGTGGGATCACCGCTTCGCCTTGGGCGAACGTCTTAGATACTTTCGGGTCGGATAGGCGCATTTTCGGGGCCAGACAAAGACGTCGTCCAATGGTGGCAGCGCCATCCCGCACTAGCGCTCCAGCGCGGTGAGGGTCAATGGCTTCGGTCGAATCAGCAGCTTTGTCCGATGAAAAACGCGCGCTGCGGCAGGTCATGGCCGATGGGCGTTCTCGCGTGGGTGCCGAGGAACGCGCCCACGCTGGGGAACGGATCAGGGCGCGATTGGTCGCGTTGCCCGAGGTGCGCCGTGCCGCCAGCCAGGGTGCTTGCGTGGCGGGATTCGCCGCAGTCCGCGGCGAGATCGATCCGGCTCGGGCGCTGGCGGAGATCCGACTCGACGGTGCCCGGGTGGCGTTCCCGCGCGTCTCGGCCGACGACGATGCAATCCCCGCGCGAGCGCAGGGGGCCCGACTTCGCTTTCATGTGGCCGGCGCGACCGACTTGCGACCCGGACGTTTTGGTATCCTCGAGCCCGCCGCTACCGCGCTGGAGATCGCCGCGGAAGATATCGCGGTGATGCTGGTGCCGGGCCTCGCGTTCGACGGGAGAGGTAACCGGCTTGGCTTTGGTGGCGGTTATTACGACGAATGGCTGGCGGCCGCGGCAGACCGTCGTCCGGGGTTGGTGGTCGGTCTTGGATACGATTTCCAGGTGGTGGACGCGTGTCCCGCGGACGAGCGGGACGCACGGGTGGACTGCGTTGTGACGGACGCGCGCGTGATTCGTTGCCTGGACGATGACGGCGGCGCGGGGACCCTGGCTCGGTTGCCATCGGGATCGCGTTCGCAATCGCATCCCGATGATG
>JADGRC010000465.1 GCA_017881245.1 Pseudomonadota bacterium | reverse complement strand
GCGTGTCGCTCAAGATCTTGGCGAGCCGCGCCTGCAGCGTCGGGAGATCCGGCGCCGGATCGATGTGCGTCGCGGACGGGGCGGCGTGGGCCGACGAGCCGAGGAGCATCACCACACCGATCACCATCGCTCGGTACGGTCACGCTTTCGGCGACGTTCTGAGTCCCGTCCAGGCCCCACGGATTTCGGGGCGCGAAATCAACAAGGAAAGGGGCTCGAGGTCTGGTCCGGACGACTGCGCGAGGAAGGGACATCTCTGGCGTCTCGATCAGCCACTGATGCAGTTGTCAGCCCAGTCCGCGGCAGCATTTGCACACTCGCTGCCATCACCAGTCTTCATTCCTTCGGCACACTTGATTGCAAGTTGCCCGGTTTTGAAATACCGCATTTTGCTCCACTCCAACCTAGTTTTAGTGCGTCGTAAAGGTCGCTGGCCATCTGTCTGACTACTAGTAGATGATGGCCCCCGTACCGTCGAAGCAGGCGGGAATGGCATCATCGGGGAACGGAAGTAACGCACTCTGAGTCAGGACGTGGCCCCTGGGCGGCGCGAGGGTGATGGTCGGCCGAAACGCATGCCCACCATACTCGGCGTTGATCACCCATCCACCGGAGCATGATCCCTCCGACTGGTAGAAGTTGATCCGCCCGTCTCGGCCAAGAGTAAACATCCCTGCCTCCCGGTCGACATTCGGAGGGGATCTCGGCACGGCGCAACTGAGCCCAGCTTCGTAGGCATTATCGGCGAAGGTCACCGCGAAGAGGGAGCCATGGGCACCGTACGGGGCCGTCCACGCGCCGCTCAGTTCTGACTGCAGCGGGACGGCGGCGGGGGTTTCGCCACCGCACCCGAGGAGCGCCCGCGAAGCGCGGGGGCGGCCCCCGGCGAGCGGCGGGGAAGTTTACATATGACATAGGCAATTGCGTGAATCGAGCGAGGGAGGCGGCGAGCGAGAGCGAGTCGCCGCGTGAGCGAGCATATGACAGGATTGTCGGCGTTTGACGCGCGGTGATTTCGGCTCTTGTCCTCACTGACCACGCGTGAGCCTCGACGTTGGTCTTTTGGACAGAACGGCCTCCATTTCGGACCAAGATCAGGGGCCAGGTCAGATTTTGGAGGACTCGCACAAAAGCTGGTCAGTTTTCGGGGGTCAGGTCAGTCGGCTACGGACGTCGATGCTCGGCGCGCCGTCGTCGGACATGAATGAGTGCGATGACCGCTCCGATGCCGAGGGCAAGCTCGGTGGAAGGGCGGTCCGAGCGGCTCGTGCCGCAGCCGCAGCCGTGATCTCGACCGCCTGATGCTGGATGGGCTCCGCCACCGACCTCCCCGGTTGCTCCCGCTCCACCGGCGGATCCTGTCGACCTGACACCAGCCCCGCCTCCGGCTGAATCTCCGCCAGCAGCTCCGGCTTCACCGTTGTTCATGGCACCGGCGCCTGCCCCTTGGCGACCGCCGCCGCCGAAGCTCCCGGCGGCGCCGGCGCTGCCCGCTCGTCCCCGATCGCCAGCACCGCTGGCCCCGCCCCCACCAGCCTCCTGACCGGAGGCACCCCCGCTGGAGGAGCCCCCCGCGCCGGCGCCGCCCGAGCCGGTTGTGCCCGCCCCCGCACCTCCCCCCGCCCCGCGGGATCCCCCCATACCCGGGACGTGCTCGAACGCACCGCGATCGACGGCCGCCCCCTGGGGACGCACATTGCCCTCGACGTCGTGGTCAGGGGCGCGCGCCGCGATCCCTGAATCGACGCAGGGGCTTCCTTCGCCAAGGTGCAGGTCCGTTGCGCTCAGGTACTTCGGGTCGGCCGCGACGTTCCCCGCCCCGGCCGGCGCGTCAGCCGGCCCGACCACGGTCAAGGTTCCCTCGTTGTTGGTGGAGCTATTCGATTTGTTCATCCAGAAGGTCGAGGAAACGACCTTTACGGACAGGGTGGGAAGGGCCAGCGTGTTGACGCCCACGAAGATGGCCGTGCGATTGTTGGACAAGATGCAGTTCTGAACGTCAATCGGGGGGACGAATTGCGGACCTAGCGCCGTCTCGATCCCGACCATGCTTCCATCGATCGTAGAATTGATCACCGTGACGGACCCCGAACCTTGGGTGATCACGCCATAGCTCTTGTTTCCCTGAAGGAGCGCGTTGGTGAGTGTGACGGAGGTCGGCGGATCGACGCGGTCCGCCTCTACCTCCATTCCGACGTCGTTGTTGCGAAGGACGATCGAGTCAAAGGCGACCGTCCCGGCCCAGACGCTGATTCCGACCTGGCAGTTCTCGAACGTGGTGTAGTCGACCTTCAGGTTGGGGCTATAGGATTGAATCCCGAAAACCGCATCGCGAATAATCGCGTTTTCGATGGTGATGCTCCCCCCCATGGTCGGCGCCTGGATTCCCCAGGGCCTACCTTCGGTGCCGGGCTCGGCCTGCATCGAGACGGGCGCGTCTTTCGTTCCGGCGATGATGAGGGTGCCCAAGACCCCGATCGCGCCGGTTCCGTCGGCAAAGTAGACTTTCGTGCCAGCTTCGATTCGCAGCGTCTCGGCCGCCGCTATCGTCAGCCGATCGCCGCCAAGCGAGACACTGACATGGTAAGGACCCTTGTCCGCTGTCCAAACCTGGCCGCCGATATCCCCGACCGGGACCATCGTGTCCGCAAAGCTCTGACGCCAAGATGTCGCCACGGTCAGAAGCACGAAGGCGAGCCCGACCTGCAACACACGCACCAAGCTGGCGTGCCGCCTCGGGTCGTGTCCTCCATTGCGCGAATGACCCGCCTCGACAATGCGCGGCGCGATGAAATACACGGATCGACGTCGGACGGTCGCCATTTGCCTCGATCTCAACAGTGGCGGTACCTTCCCGCGCCGGTCCAAGAATCGCCACGTGCGCAGGGTCGACCTGCCTCCGTTCCGAACACTTATACTGAACTTACGTTCAGCCATCATCAACGGTCTGTTCACCTGAGAGTGCGGGGGAGGCGGTGGCCTCCTGCCGTATCGCCCGCTAGCAAACTACATCAACGTTCCGGCGCTACGTCCCGTCGTCGTCATCGTCGTCGCCGCAGCACGGATATCCCTGGGAGCAGCAGCTCTCGGCGTGGCGCTTCTCGCAACCCCCTTTGCGGCAGTCATCGCAACACTTAGCGCACCCGCACTTATCCCAGATCGTGTACGCGAGCACCTCGAGCGTCCTCACCGGCGTCTCGGGATCGTCGCTGGTGATTATCAGCTCGCACGACCGTGGGCACTTTTCGGTCGCCTTGTAGCGGATAGTGAGGTCCAGATGCGAGCCGGGGTGCAAGGTCGCGGGGAACGGATTGTGGAGGAGCGTCCAGTGCGAGCTCTTGCGCTTGAAGGCGACGCTGGTCACGTGGAGCTTGCAGTCCCCGACATTGCAGATCGACAGCGTGCGATCGGCGCAGCAGCACGCGGTCACGCCTCCAAAGGAGGTCGAGCCGGTAACGGCCAGCTTGCCCGCGGGTATGTGTCCCGTGACCATCGTCGTCTTGGTGCCCAGCGGATCGTTGCTGTCGATCGTGATGGTCGCCGTCTTGGCGCCGATCGAGGTCGGCTGAAACCGGATCGGCAAATCGAGGGAGTCGCCCGCGAAGCGCGGGGGCGGCCCCCGGCGAGCGGCGGGGAAGTTTACATATGAGGGGGATTGTCGGCGTTTGACGCTCGGTGACTTCGGCTCTTATCCTCACTGACCACCTCAGGCCGCCAAGGACACCTTCTTCAAAGGGCTCGTGGCCAGCGGATGGCACACCGCCGCGATCATGATGAAGCTGTTGGTCGAGAGCGACATCAACATCGTCGGCGGCACCATCGGGGGCGGCGTTGAGGACCTGCGCTGGCCCCGCCCCGTGCGTTCGGGCAACGTCGTTCGCCTGGAGGCCGAGGTGCTGGAGACGCGACGGTCGCGGACCCGGCCCGAGCTGGGCATCGTCAAGGTTCGGCTGACGATGCTGAACCAGCACGATCAGCCGGTGCAGATCTCGACCCCCGCGCTGATGGTCCCAACGCGTGACCCGGCCGGACCCGCTCCGTAGCGGCCAGCACGTCTCCCGAATCGATTTCCACCCGAGCCCGCTGGGAGATGGGGCGCCGCCGCTACATCGAACGCCCGCGTTCCCCCCGGGCAACACGATTCGTGCGTAGGCCTGAAAATTGGGCGCTTCATGCCCGATCGCGACCGGTACGAAACTTGAACTGATCCGACCTGCGGGGACGACCCGGGCCCTGGCTTGAATCATCGACTCGACAAAGGAGCACCCCGTGAAAACCATCGTTCAAAAACTACCCATCGCCGCCCGCTTCGTCCTCGGTCTCATCTTCCTCGTGTTCGGCTTGAACGGCTTCTTGCACTTCCTGCCCCAGCCGCACCTGGTGGGTCCGGCCGGCGCCTTCGTGGGCGCGCTCGCCGCGAGCGGCTATCTGCTTTCGATGCTCAGCGCCACCCAAGTGTTGAGCGGCATTTTGCTCCTGAGCGGGTTCTTCGTGCCACTGGCCTTGACTCTGCTGGCCCCGGTCATAGTGAATATCGTGGCCTTTCACCTGTTCCTGTCCCCGGGCAACTACGTGGTGGTTGGCGCCGTTCTGTTCTGCGAGCTCTTCCTGGCGTGGAGCTATCGAGCCGCGTTCGCCTCAATGCTGCAAGTCCGGACCTCACCACAGATCCCACACCTGGTCCCGGTCGGGCGAACGCTGCACCCCGTCGCTGCTTGAGGTGATCGCCCGGTTGTCCGGATCAGCTGCCGTTGGCGACGCGAATACCGACGTAGGCGTTTCCCGGACGAGTGAAGAACCAGCCGCTATCGTTCTCGATGCGGTTCTCCCAGGGCGGGCCATTCGAAACGAAGATCCGTGTGCCATCGCTCTTGAAGGCATTTGGATCTCTGGCGATGATCATGGCATCGGCGGCGGCCGCGCTGTGGATCTCGGAGTAGCCAGTGAGCTGGCAGTTCGGGTCATTCGGGCCACTCGCCCCCTCGGTTCCCGCCCCGATCACGGCGATACGAGAGCTCGAACACCTGCGCAGCGATGATCGCCTGCGCGAGCGGGCAGCGCGCGCGGCGGAGATGACGGTCGCCGAGCGTTGGGCCTTGACCTACAAGCTCTGCCATCGGGCGAACCTCATGCGGGACCAACTCCCCCGGACCTGCGGGCGCGGGCGGCATCATTTCGGGAGCCGCTCGGACCCGGCGCCGAGGAAGCGCTGCAACGTTTCTCCAGGTTGGCGTCGCCCGGACCCTCGTGAATCCGGCGCTCGCTGATCCAGCGGTCGCAGCCGCCTGGCTCGCCGACCGATTCGAAGAAGACGGCATCGACTACGCGATCGGCGGCGCGCTGGCCCTGGGTGCGCACGGAATTCCCAGGATGACCGGCGACGCCGACTTCGCCGTGTACGTCGCGTCGACATGGCCGGCCTGAGCTGGGAGCACCACAATATCGGCGCATTGCCGATGCTCACCAAAGGGGGACAACCGTGAGGACCCTTCTGAAAGAATCTCGCTTCGTCTCATAGTACTCATGTTAGCATGAGCATATGAGTCGTCGGCTTCAAGTCCTGGTTCCCGAGGGCCTTGATGCCCGCATCGCGAAAGCGGCCCAGCGCAGTCGGGTATCGAAGGGCGAGTGGGTCCGGCGCGTTCTCGAGACGGCCCTCAACGACAACGCGCAGGCTCCGGACCCGCTCGGGCGGTTGGCCTCGCTTGGCGCGCCCACGGGGGACATCGACCAGATGCTGGCAGAGATCGAGGCCGGCCGGCTGTGAAGGTCTTCATCGACTCGAACGTGCCGATGTACGTCGCAGGGCGGGAGCACCCGAATCGCGCGCGGGCCGTACGGTTCCTGGAAAAAGTCCGGCGCGGCGAGGTCGAGGCGTACACCAGCACGGAGGTGCTTCAGGAGATCCTGTTTCGTTACTCCAGCCTGAAGCGGTTGGACCTGGCCGCGCAGGTCTACGACCTGTTCGTTCAGATCTGTCCAGTGGTGTTTCCGGTCACTCTGGCGGACACGGATCGCGCCAAGGTTCTGGTGTGCTGCAAAGCCGCGGCGCCTCCGCGGGACGCGCTGCATGCGGCGGTCATGTTGAACAACGGTGTACAGACGATGGCCACGTTCGATAACGATTTCGACCGGATCGCGGGAATCAAGAGGCACGAGATGACGTAGGAAGAGGACGAGGACAGGGCGTTCAAGTCGGGTTTCTCAAGCCGCCAGAGATGACCGCTAGACGCGCGCTCTTCGCCGGCGACGGTTGGAGCGCTTCCGCCCTCACGGGGGCCGAAGCGGACTGCTGCTTCGACCAGGCCTCGACGCGGCGGCGGCTTTCCTCGGGCGACGAGAATCATGGCGCGTACCCAGACCGTCGGTTGAATGGCGCGCGGCCTCGATTTTCAGAATTCGCCCGCGAAGCGCGGGGGCGGCCGCGGCGAGCGGCGGGGAAGTTTACGTATGAGGATTATCGGCGTTTGACATGACATTCCGCGCCTCCTCCGCTCACTCCGCCAAGCAAGCTCGGCTTCGTTCAGGTTGGGTATGCGAAACGTCCCTGCGGGTTCCCAATCTCCAGCGTTTGCTCCGGCAAGCAAGCTTGCCTTCGCTCGTTATCCGCCTGACTTCGCCTCGGACTTGCCCTCGACGAGGTCGTTGGCGGTGCGGAGCGACTCGAAGGTGCCGGCGTCGGTCCACCAGCCGCCGAGCACGTCGTACGTCAGATCGCCGCGCGCGATGTACGCGTTGTTCACGTCGGTGATCTCCAGCTCGCCACGACCCGAGGGGCGCAGGCTCGAGATGACCTCGAACACCGACTCGTCGTAGAAGTAGATCCCCGTGACCGCCAGGTCCGAGGGCGGCTCCTTCGGCTTCTCGATGATCTTCACGACCCGGTTCCCCTCGGTCACGGCCACGCCGTAGCGCCCGGGATCGGGGACCGACTGGACCAGGATCTTGGCGCCCGTGGGCTGCCGGCGGTACGCATCGGCAAACGGGCGGATCGAGCTCTCGAAGATGTTGTCGCCCAGGATGACGACCAGCCGTCCGCCGCGGCCG
>JADGRC010000464.1 GCA_017881245.1 Pseudomonadota bacterium | reverse complement strand
GGTTGGCGAGGGTGTGAGACTCGGACAGCGTCATGACGATGTCGGCGATCCCGACGGGGACCTCGAGCCGAAGGGGCAGGTGATCTGTGGCCTCGCTCAGCCACAAGGCGAAATGACGGGTCGGGCGTTCCGGGTCTGGCTGACCGTCATACAAGATGGGTGACACGTCACCGTCGAGGCGCAGCGCGGTCTGATTGCCTTCGGGGAGGATCTCGCGCGCCGTCGCGCCCGTGATCCGGACGCGCCATAGAGCGAGACCATCCAGCAACTGCACGGTTTCCATTTGGCCTGGCGCGGGCGGCCGAGTTCGCAGACGCCACAGCAGGCCCAGCGGATCGGACGTGGGGACGGTAAATTGAAGGGTTTGACGCGAAGGAGGTTGTCCGGGAGTGGCTCGACCGAGAAGGAGTGTGCCACCCGGGCCCCGCGCGGCCGTGTCAAGGGTACCCTCGGCCTCGGGCTGTCCGTCTCGCGCGCGCAGGATGCTCCATCGCCGCGACTCCAGTGTCGCCGGGTCGAATTCCGCCTCGATCTTTCTCTGGATCCCGCCGAGTCCCAGCACGGCTCCCCGGCCGCCTCCTTGAACGTTGACCACGTGGGCACCGTCGCTGGCGAGGCGAACGCCACCCACGGAGAACGTCAATGCACCGATCGATCCCAGAAGGCCGTATCGAATGTCGTATCGGGCGGTCTGGAACAATGGCAGCGTGGCCGGCAGCGATGGCCTGACCGGTCCCGCAATTGGACCTGGCTTCGGAATCGGGGCGGCGACCGACGGGGCCGCCGCAGCGACGGGTGCGGCGGGAGCAACCGGCACGATCGCGGTGGTCGGGCCTGGCGCGTCGGATGCCGGAGGCGGAGTCAGCGTTCCTTGCCCTTCAACCTCGAACGGCCAGCAGCCAAGGCGCATGGTCCACAACAGGATGACGGCCGCGTTCACGAGGGAATGGACGAGCTGACGCGCCCCAATATTCGCCCAAATATCCGATCGAGGGTCTCATTCCGGCTCGCGCGCGGCCAACTGGGCGGCAAACCGCTCGGGCTGCGCGGTTGGAAGGTCACACCTGCCGTGCCGGCAGACGTACGCGGTCGGTCGTCCCCCCTGGGCGCTCTTGTGACGAATGAACGGCACGATTTCACCTAGTCGTTCAACCGCCGATTCGGACGCGCCCGCCAGTACGCGCGCCGGCACGAACGTCCGTCGCGTGATCGCCAGCAAGGAGGTGGCTGCGTCCACGTTCGAGCCCGCCGGCCACACGATGGCGATCTCTCGTGTCTTGTCCAGGAAGAAGTCGAGAGCCAGCAAAGCCTCTGTCATGGCAGTCGGCCGATCGACCAGCACGCGAAGATGGGCACGAAGGGCGCGTTCCGCGATCCGCCGCCAACTTTCATCATTCGTGAATACGGCGAGGCGCGCGGCGTTCATGAGCGCGACCGACGTCCCCGAAGGCTCGGCGCCGTCGTGAGCGGGCTTCTCGCGGGCGATCAAGATCTCGTGCGCTTCGCTGGTCATGAACCAGCCGCCGCCCCCATCGGCGAACCGGCGTTCCGTCTCACGCGCCAAAGCCAGGGCTTCTTCCAACCAGCGCATCTCGAAGGTTGCCTCGTAAAGATCGATCAACCCCGCCACCAAGAACGCGTAGTCGTCCAGGAAACCCAAGTGCCGGGCGTGACCGTCCTTGAAGCTGCGAAACAACGCGCCGTCGGGTCCACGTAGGCGCCCGAGCACGAATTCGGCGGCGCGGGTTGCCGCTTGGGTGTACCGGCGTTCATCCAAGATTCGTCCGGCGCACGCGAGCCCTGAGATCATGAGCCCATTCCACGCCGTCAGGATCTTTTCGTCGCGAAGGGGTGGTGTGCGCCGCGCCCGCACCTCATACAGCTTCGCCCGCGCGGGGGCCAGCGCCGCCCAGGTCGCCTCGTCGGGGCGTCCCACGTTCAGGATGCTCGTGCCCTCCCAGTTTCCCTCGGGCCGTACGTCGTAGTGATCAAGAAAAAGCTCGGTCGTCGTGCCGTCACCGAGCTCGCGTCGGATCTCGGCCGCCGTCCAAACGAAGAAGCGGCCCTCCTCGCCTTCGGAATCGGCGTCGGTCGCGGAGTAGAAACCGCCCCCGCTGTCGGTCATCTCGCGCAGGACGTAGTCGCAGGTTTCGCGCGCGACGCGGGCAAAGTCGGGGCGCGCGGTGACCTGGAACGCCTCGGCGTAGGCCACCACCAGTAATGCATTGTCGTAGAGCATTTTCTCGAAATGGGGCACCAACCACCGTCCGTCGGTCGAGTAACGGTGAAATCCGCCGCCGAGCTGATCATAAAGACCGCCCGCCGCCATCTTCTCCAGCGTCAAGGTCGCCATGGCCAGCGCGTCGGCGTCACCGGTTCGATGGTGATGCCGCAGGAGCAAGCGGATTGGAACGTTGGAGGGGAACTTCGGCGCGCGCTGCAACCCACCGTGTACGTTGTCGAACGAGCGCTTGAAGAAGGTCACGGTCGCCTGGATCGCGTCACGGGACGGCAGGCCCGCCTCAATGGCGGTTCCGTTCGGCTCGGCGTCGTCGGGCCCGTCGTCACCGTCGCCGCCGCCGCCGCCGTTTCCTGGGGGCCCGCCCTGCATGTCTCGCCGTACCGCTTTCACCAGAGCGGCCGCTGCCTTGCCGACGCGATCGGGATCGCGGTGAAACGTGTCGGCCAGATCCCCGAGGAGCGTCAGGAACCCGTGGCGTGCGCCACGGACACCATCGCGCGGGGGAAAATACGTTCCGCCGAAGAACGGCTCGCGGGCGGCATTCAGCCAGACGCTCATGGGCCAGCCGCCCGAGCCCGTCAGTTGTTGTACCGCGCTCATGTACACGGCGTCGACGTCCGGGCGTTCCTCGCGATCCACCTTGATGGCCACGTAGTGCATGTTGATGAAGGCCGCGATTTCTTGGTCCTCGAACGACTCTTCTTCCATCACGTGGCACCAGTGGCACGTCGAATAGCCAATCGACAAGAAGACCGGGCGCCCGAGTCGGCGCGCCTCGGCGAACGCGTCGTCCCCCCAGGGGAACCAGTTCACGGGATTGTGCGCGTGCTGAAGAAGATACGGGCTCGTCTCGAGGGCCAGACGGTTCGTAAAGCCTGGGCGTCCGTCGGCTTTCAGGTGATGCGTCCGTGGGCGGTAGGTGGTGCCGCGCGCAGCGATGGCCTGCTCTAGTCTGTCAGTCAGCTCGGGCGGGTATGGATCCGCCCCCGGCAACCGGGTACCAGGCATCGTCTGCCCTACGAACGGTTCTGGCGTCATGAGACGCCGATAATGTCACGTCCATAGCCTGGGATCCCGATTCGTTTCTTGCACATCGTCCGTCGGTCACCGTACTCGCTTGTGCCTCCGTAAAGCGATCCTCCGCCGGCTGACTGACGTTCGCCTTTCGGCGTTTCGGCTTGAAAGGACGGGGCCAGGCTTTTCCGAAATTCCCCTCGCGATCGTAAGGTTCCCGTGTGGACTCGGGATCGTCGTCGCCGCCGCCGCCGCGATTGTCGGTTCGGGCGGTGTGGCCGGTCCCGCGATCGCTCGCCTGCTGGCTGTTTGTGTTGGCCCTGGCGTGGGTACGTGAGGCGCGCGCGCAAGACTTCGACCAACCACAGCCGCCGGCAGCCGCGTCGACCGAGAAAGCACCGCACGCCGCGCCCGCGCTGACGCGCGCGCCGACCTTGAGGAACGAGGTTCGGCCCGTGTACCCCCCCGAGGCGTTGGCGGCGGGGGCGACGGCGGACGTGACGCTGCTGATCGATATCGGCGCCGATGGGAAGGTGACCGATGCGCAGGTGACAAGCTCGGCTGGACAACAATTCGATGACGCCGCATTGATAGCGGCGCGGTCGATGGAATTCACGCCCGCCGAGATCGACGGGCAAGCCGCGCCGATTCGAATCGAGTACGTATTGCACTTTCGTCCCGCCGCGCCACGTTCCGGGGAGGTGTCGCCCCCGGCGCCTGGTAAACCCGCCGGAGAATCGAATTTGAAGGGCGCGCGACAGGCCGCCTCCGTCGGTGGGTCGGGTCCACCAACCGCGCCGCTGGCCTCGGTCGTGATCCTGCGTGGACGGACTCGCGAAAAGGGTACGCGGGAACCCATCGCCGGCGCGTCCGTGTCGATCATCGCACTCGAAAAGGCTACCGGGAGCGGCGACGGGCGTGCCGAGGAAGTCGCAATCTCGGACGGCCAGGGTCGGTTCGACCTGCATGTCACCATGCTGGTAGGTGGCGGGGGGGCCGTCGCCGCCCCCGCTGCCGCGTCTTCACCCGCTCCGCCCGCCCCTGATTTGCCATCGGCTCGCGTGTATGACACCACCCCTTTGGCTTCGGTCGCGGGGGGCCTGCGCGTCGTGGTGACCGAGGCCAGGCATGAGGCTTGTGTACGAGACGTATCGGCCGCCGAAGTTGCGGGCGCGATTGCGACTGGGGTTCCCGTTGAATGGTCTTGTTACGCGCGACAGGTGGATTCCGGATTCGAGACGCGC
>JADGRC010000463.1 GCA_017881245.1 Pseudomonadota bacterium | reverse complement strand
GGACCGACTTCCCACCGGAGTACTGTGTGCCCTGCGCCGCCCACTCCCAACGCAACGATCGCCCCGTCAGCACGGTGGACGCAGTGAACAGGACACGAAAATATCTTCGGTATCCGGCTGGTTCACCACGGGGCTGCAGGTTGGGTCGTGGCAGACCTGGAATTTCGGTCCCGACAGGCAGATGAAACTGGTCGAGAGCTTCCAACACGGGAAGTTGGATTGATGGATATCGCAGATCGGGATTTCATGATCGATGAACGCGCCTGAATCGCCGAACAGCAGTTCGACCACCTGACAGTCCGGCACGCCGTCGTTGCGGGTCGCCACCGTTCCCTGAATGCAGTTGGCATGGCCGACGCCGGCGCTACTGGCCAGTTGGGTCAGCACTTTGACGAAGTCGTTCGCGCAAACAGACTCAAGCACGGCATTGAGTGCGAACGAATCCAGCCAATTTTTCACGCGTACCGACGGGTAGCCGCTTTCTCCCCCGGCCCCGACGCACGATGGCCAGAGCGTGGGTTGCATCTCCGGCACGCCACTGACCGTTTCAAAGGCTTTCTTGCCGACCACATAGGGGACGGGCGGTCCCGCGAGGGCCGACACAAATATCCGGTCGGGGTCGTCGGGCTTGAGACGCTTGAGGAAATCGACGAAATCCGACACGCGCGAAAGACGCACGCCGTCCTCCGCCGATGCGCAGTTGTCGAGTGCCAGCGTGTCCACGCCGACCGGCAGATCATGAGGCGGGCTTTGGCCTTGGCACGTGTGGCCGAACTCGCTGCAACGGTACGGCTGCAGGCCGCCATACGGGTCCGCGAGCGTCATCTGCGCCGGGTCGAAGAGATCGGAGTTGGTCGGCACCGAGCATCGTCTTGGTTCGTGATCAAAACGACGGCGAGGGCGGCATCGGGCCGCGGAAATCCACCGTTGTCGGGGTCGAGTGGGTGGGCCGCTTTTTCGAGCGCGAGCCGCGTCGCCGCGAACGGTTGCGAGAATCGACAGCCGTTGCGTCCGAGACTCGCCATGCACGTGAAAACATCGGCGAGCCCTCCGTTGAAATTGGTGACGCCCCGGTCCGCGATGAGGAACGCCTGGTCGGGTGCAAGCGCCGCGCAGGCCGCCGGATGAATGAACTTGCCGGCATTGTTGCCAGGGCTTTCAGGCAAGCAGCCCGGTACGTCGGTGTGCCGGCCCGCGCCCAGGGACGACGACACCACAGCGATGTGAAGGTCGGGCAGCCCGCCGGAGAGACTCTGGAGCACGCGGGAAATCGGGAAGCTGCTGGGCGAGGTTGTCTTGCAGCGCTGTCATTCCCGGCGAGTCGTCGATCGTGAACACCATGTCGAGCTTCCGATTGACCGACCTGGAAAATCTCGCGCTCACGACGCAACTGACGCCCCCATCGGATAAGACGGGACTGACCCCACCGTAGGATGGGGCGGGGCGGGGGGAATCGCAGGCCGCCACGAAACCGAGGACGCGCCGGAAACCACCAACAAGGATCGCACCACGAGCCGAGGACGAACAATGGTCTTCGAGGCGCGGTTCACCGGTGTCGACAGGGCAGCAAAGGCCGGACCAAGGGCGGATTCAGCGGTTACCAACGGGATCGCGGGGCACATTTCAAGCCTCCGCCAACCTGATTGGCGCCCCGGTGCAACCGGCATGGCGGACGCGTGCCGGTCCGTCTGTCTGGTGGCGGTGGCGACACCAGAGCGGGCGTCGCAGTCAATACTCACCTAAACTAACCGCGCTTGGTCAACTTGCGTGGTTGAACACGAACAGGCTCTGCTCGTCCTTGGCCTGTTTGCCCTATCCGCGAATGGGGACCGCATGACGGGTATTTTGAGTCGGTCATCGGGCCCCCATCTCGCGACCGAAAATCTCGGGACGAACTTCAAGGCGAAAGGACGAGTGGACGATGAACGCAAAATTGATGAGCCGAGGTCCCTTCCCGATGACGCATAGTGGGCACGACGACGGGCTGATTCACGATCTGAGACACATCCAACGGACCTCGGTACAACGCCGTCAAGTGCTGCGCTGGGCGTTGGGGGTCAGCGTATTGCCTTTGCTCGGTTGCGATGATGGCGCCGCAAGCTCAAGGATTGGAACGAGGGGGACGGGCACGGGCGGTGCTGGGACCGGGGGCGGCGGCGGCCCGGACTCGGGCGGCACGGGGACCGGGTACGGCGGCATGACCGGGACCGGCACATGCTCCAAGATTCCCGAGGAAACCGCGGGTCCCTATCCGGGCGATGGATCGAACGGACCGAATGCGCTCGCTCAAAGTGGCATCGTGCGGAGTGACATTCGCTCGTCCTTCGGCGGCGCGACGGGGATCGCTAACGGAATCCCCCTCACCGTGACGTTGAATCTGGTCGGCGCGAATGGCCGTTGCGTGGCTCTCGCCGGGTACGCGGTGTACCTGTGGCACTGTGACCAGGGTGGCCTCTACTCGCTCTATTCCGCCGGCGTGACGGACCAGAACTACTTGAGGGGCGTGCAGGCCACCGACGGAAACGGCAGCACGTCGTTCCGGACTGTATTCCCGGGCTGCTACAGCGGACGCTGGCCGCACATTCATTTCGAGCTCTTTCATAGTCTCGACGCGGCCACCATAGCCAGCGGCAAGGTCGCCACCTCCCAGCTGGCGCTGCCCGAGGACGCAAGCGCGGCGGTCTACGCCACCGACGGATACTCCGCGAGCGTGAGCAATCTGCGCCAGATCACTCTAGCCACCGACAACGTGTTCAGCGACGGTGCGTCGTTGCAGATCCCGGCGATGACCGGAAACGTCAGCGACGGGTACGCCGCCACCTTGACCGTGCCCATCGCCGGCTGACCAGACGGACCCGATCTGGTCGACGATATCGCGCGACAAGTAGCAGGGGAGAGCCCCGAGCCTCCAGTGGGCGACCTTGGGGACGGCATCGACGAGCTCCAGCACCTGGAGACCATCGTCGCCTGCCTGTCGTGCGCGGCCGTGGGTCAGGGTGACCACGCCGGGTTGCGGCTGTCGGCGCCGTCGGGTGTGAGGCTGCAAGGCAGAGAGCCGGAGGTTCTGGCCAGGAGTACGATCGATGCGACGTTGGTGGCCCTGTTGACACGTTCGTAAGCAAAGACGTCGCCGGGGCCCCAGGCGGGACGCCGCGCGTCCGGCTCGCCGACGGGGGTTAGGCGTCGACCTCCGCAGGGGATCGTGTTCGTCGAGAACGGCGTGGTCCAAATGGAAAGCCCCGTATCGCAAAAAACGGAGTAGGCAAGCTCGCTTCCGCTCGGAGACACGCTCGGCGATCTGATGGTCGTTGTCCAATTGCTGACGACCATTCTTAGTCCCGAGCCATCCAAACGAACGGCGTCGATCTCGTTGTTGCGATCGAACACCACCTCCTGATCATTCGCGCTGAAATCCGGCCAAAAGTAGCCATTGAACGGATCCAATCCGGTCGCGACCAGAGTTTGGCCCGTCCCATCGGGATGGATGACATACACCGATGCGCTGCTGTGAAACGCGAGCAGCTGGCCGTCACGGGAAAATCTCGACTGATCGGCACCGGCAAACATATTGGTTAGTCGCGTTACGTTCTTGGTGGCAAGGTCCATCAAGTAGATTTGCAGAGCTCCCTCGCGATCGGAGGTGAACGCAATCCGACCGCCGTCCGGTGCGACCGTCGGTTCCTTCTCGATGCTGAGCGCCGAGGTCAGACGGGTCAGGCCCGTCCCATTGGGACGAATCATATAAATGTCGCGGTTGAAGTTGGCTTGATCCGAATCGAAGAAGATCGATCCCGGAGTGTTGTCGGTGCTTGGTCCACTGCCGCAAATGGGAAGACCGCCGATCGGCCGACCACCAGTGCCTCCTACGATGCCACCGCTTCCGACATTCCCTCCGCCACCGCTTGGTCGGCCGCCGGTAGCTCCCACCAGACCACCGCTTCCGAGAGAAGGACCGCCGTCGGCCGGCCTGCCGCCGCTTCCGGGAAGACCACCAGCATCACCTGGCCGACCGCCGGTTCCGTTGACGGGCCCGGCATCCGAAGAACAGGCTCTGAGCGTGCAAGCAACCTGGCCGCCCGCGCTGCAAGTGCAAGTGTTGCATCCGTCGGTGGAAGGGAAACTGGACCCGATCGTGCGTGGCACCCCCGCGTATTCGCAGTCGAGTCCCCTATCCGTGCTTCCCAGAGGGCGGGAGTCACAGGAGCCGACGGCCATCAGGGAGATAAGGAACGGAAGGAGAAGCGATTCAAGTCTCATAGGAACCTCTTGTGTTGTGCCGGCGAGATCACCCCAAAGTATAGGGGGCGCAGGCCCATCTGGGCCGCCACATGGTGATGGACCAGGGCGAACGCAGGAGGCGTGCCAAACGGGCGGATGTGCCTCGTGATGCTGGGCGTCTGGGGTTGCATCCTTGCTGCTTCCTATGCCTCCTGGCCGCGGTTGACGGCTGCGGCGGCGCCTGACACTGTTCGATCCCCTGAGGGGCGGTCGAGGTGGCCGTTCGATGTTACCCGTGCGGTTGGAGGAGTCACATGGCGACTTTGATGGCGTATCACGAAGTGAAGGACCGGAAGCACTGGCTGGCCTCGCCGATGCGCGAGAAGTTCTTCGGGCCCCTCGGCATCACCGGGATCCGGAAGTTCATCGACCCCCAGCATCCGACGCGTGTGGGCCTGATCATGGAGGTGCCGGATATGGCCAAATTTCAGGCCGCCATGCAGTCCCCAGCGGCCGCCGAGGCGATGGCCCACGACGGTGTGCTTCCGAGTACCCTGGTGGTTCTGGTCGAGGCCTAGTTCCGGCGTGCGCGTCCGCCAGGTGGGCCGACCGCAGCCGTGCCCCGGGGGGAGTTGGCCAAGCCGGGTAGGCAGGCCTGCGTCACGTTTGAAGCGCCGACATTGCCGTTTCAAGGCCGGCCATTGATGAGGCGTCGGTCGATGGCTGCGACAAAATCGAGGATGTCCCTTGCCGCGGATGCCCACGGGCGCATGACCCGGACAGTCGGTTCGGCCGGGGTGCTCATGGGGATCGTGTTGGCCCAGGCCGGCGTACTCGCCGGCTGCACACCGCCGCGGATGGCGACGCCCGCCGATCTCGCGCAGGTCGCCGACGAGATCCCGGTGACGGACCGCAGCCGGGCCTCCGGTCTTTTCGTGAACGAGGCCTTCACCGTCGGCCCCTACAAGGTGATCCGCGTGCATCGCGGCGCGATTTCCACGGAGAGCGGCGGCTGGCACGTGGGCGACATCGGGTCCGAGAAGGCCAGCCACAAGGGCTTCTATGACTTCGATCTGAAGGCCGCCGCGGCCATGTACAAAGGCCAATGCGGAATGGCTGCCAGCGAGAAGGCGACCGGTTACAGCGGCTTCGTCCTCTCGGGATCCGCCTCGGGCGGGCTCGACTGCAATTGCAGCGGCGGCGGTCCGGGTGTGACGCGTCTGATCGTGGACCTGGAAAGGAACGACGGGGTTCTGATCGAACGAAATGGGTCCACCGCTCCGATCGTCGGGGTCTGGAGTTCGGAGAAGGGTGGCGGCGGCGGCTTTCTCGGGCGGCCGTTCGGCTACGAGATTGGCGGCAACCTGCACCTGGGCGCGGTCGACATCATGAGAACCGGGCGCGTCTGGATCAACCGCGCGCTCGATGCCGGCGCGCGCGCGGAGCTCGCCTGCATGTTCGTGGGCGTGCTCCTCTACAGACCGTCGGACATGCAGGGTCCCTGAAGGCGATGTGAGCCCCGAGCCGTGGAAACCTGTTGATGACCATCTGACCGTCGCTGAGGGCGCAAGAAGAATCT
>JADGRC010000462.1 GCA_017881245.1 Pseudomonadota bacterium | reverse complement strand
TTTTACAAGGTGCAGACTCCCGCGGCGAAGAACGCGTCGGGAGTTCTTCACGTGACCTGGGTTGGGCTGGACGGGACCGGGGAGAATCGCGTCGTCGATATCGTCGAATCCTCGAGCGGAACGCACCAGTGGCTTTACAACAATCCCGACGACAAAGGCAGCCTTGGCTCCGCCTACAGCTGGTCCTTCGATACAGCGTGGCACTGCGCCGAGTGGTACGTCGACGTCAGCGCGAAGAGCTATCGGTTCTTCAGCGACTCCAAGGAAGTGACCCAGATCGGATTCACCGGGAAGGCCGACTCCGAGATGTCGAACTACATGGCCGTCATCGTGGGCGCAACCTTCTATCAGACGCCCAATGCCGCCTTCATCATGTGGTTCGACGACCTGGCGATCGACGACAACCAAATCGGTTGCCAGTAAGGCGCCTTCCGGCGCGCCTCCGGTTCGGCCAACTATCGATCCGGAGGGGCGATCCCGCCCGATGGCGCGGTGCGTGTTCTCGAACGGGCCTGGCGCCAGCGTTCGGCTCGTGTTTGTCGATTCAATAGATTCAATCGATGCAATCTGGACTTAAATTATCAGTTAACATATCTATATTGCATATGTTTATCTATTCTGATATCAATTCTATGTGCCTCGTAGTCTAGATCGCGAACGGCTCCATCGGGATCTGCTCTTGTATCTCTCGGCGCGCGGCTCCGCCTCGGGAACGGACGCGGCGCGGGGGCTCGGCATCAGTCAGCCGGCGTTCTCTCGTCTGGCGCGGGAGCTCGGCGGCGATCTGTTCGTCACCGGCCGAGCGCGATCGGTGCGGTACGCGGCCTACCGCGAGGTTCCAGATGTAGGACGCCGCGTACCCATCTACGAAATCGACGAGTTGGGTTCGGCACGCCATGTGGCGATTTTGCACGCCACGAGACCCAACGGATTCTTCGTGGAGGCGTTGGTCGACGAGGTTCAGAGCGCCCTGTTTGGCGATCTCCCCTATTTCCTGCACGACCTGAGACCCTCGGGATTCATGGGGCGCCTTGTCCCCCGGCGCCACACCGATCTCGGGGCGCCGAACGATATTCAGCTCTGGACGGCCAATCATTGTCTGCACTACCTGACCAAATACGGATGGAACCTGCCCGGAAACTTCATCGTGGGCGACGACGCGTTTCGCCTGTATCTGGCGAATCGCACGGGCCCGACCGATGCCGTGCCCGAGAAACGACGATCAGCCAAATATGCCGAGTTCGCGAATGACGTTCTTGGCGCGGGGCCGGCGGGGTCGTCCGCCGCAGGAGAGCAGCCGAAATTCGTCGCGTCCAAGTCTCCCGGTCCTGTGGATGTGTTGGTCAAATTCTCGCCGCCCTTGACGAATCCGCTCAGTCAGCGGATCGCGGATCTTCTGGTGGCGGAGCATATTTCTCACGACGTCCTTCGGTCTTGTGGGCACGAGACGCCCCGGTCCGAGCTTATCGAGGGCGGCAACCGTCTATTTCTCGAGGTCGAGCGCTTCGATCGGACTGCAATCGGAGGCCGACGGGGACTTCTCTCGCTGTTCTCTCTGGACGCCGAATTCGTCGGACGTCTGAACAGCTGGACGGATTCGGCAGATCATCTGGCGGCGCAGAATCGCATTGCTCCAGCGCTCCGCGAGGAAATCGCATGGAGAGAGCTTTACGGACGACTGATCGCCAACACTGACATGCACGCCGGCAACTTGTCGTTCGTCACCCGCGGGACCCGGGTCGTCGGGCTGGCGCCGATCTACGACATGTTGCCGATGATGTACGCCCCCCAGCAGACTCAACTTCCGCAGGTGAAATTCGTGGCGCCCATCCCGGATCCCACGCAGGCGCCGATCTGGGAGGCGGCGCGCGCCGCCGCGCGCGAATTCTGGGCGACGGCGCGAACGCACGCGCTTGTGTCGGTCGACTTTCGTAGGATCGCGGCCGGCAACATGGCCGTGCTCGACGAGCTCAAGGGCCTGGGAGATTTGCTGCCGGTCGCGGCGCGACATGCGCATTGACGACCGGCGAATCTGCCACGCTGATTCAGCGAATCTGCCACGATCGGATAGCGAATCTGCCACGATCGGATAGCGAATCTGCCACAACCATCGTAGGATAGGCCGTGTCCTCCCGTCCCCGCAACATTACCCGGCACGTCGCAGCGATGGTCGAGACGGCGCTTGTTGATACCCGGCCGTCGCCGTGGTTGGTCCTCGTCAAGCGGGTAAGAGCACGCTGGTCCGTTCGATCGTCGAGAGATCCAAGGGAGCGGTCTATCTGACACTGGACGACGACACTACGCGGGAGCAGGCCTAGGCGACCAGGGCCACGTGGTGGGAATAGAGGTAAAAGCGGGCGACATGGTCACCGCCGCCGACGCGACCGGCTTGCGGTTCCTGCGAGACAAGCTCGGCCCCCGGTTCCGCTTCGGCGCGATCCTCCACTCAGGACGGCAGTCGGTGTCATTGGGGATAGGATTTCCGCTCTCCCTACGGACGTACTGTGGACCTGGTAGGGGCGCGCCGTGGTGTGACGTCGCCGCTGTTTTCGATCCCGCAACCACATTCGCGCTCTCTGGGTAGTGGGTCTGTTTCAAACTGACCCACTGACGCTCTCTGGGACCGCCGGACTTCGTGATACCTTCGCTGGGTCGGGGGCTTGGATGTCAGAAAGCGTCGAGTCGATTTTCGAAAGTTCGCGCGGTCATTCGGCGGGCGGCGGCGTGTCCCTCGACGCCACGGCGGAGATCGTCGTCGAAAGCGCTGCTGCTGCAGGCCTGCGGTGCGCTGCGACTTGACGGGGGCGGCGGTACTACCGCGGGGGCGGGCACGGAGGGTACGGAAGGTGTCGAAACGAGGCACGGCGCTCTGGCGACCTTCCCGACGCTGGCTCAGGTCATGCCGGGAAAGATCCATGCGGCGGTTCCGTTTACGTATCCCGGTTCCGGCACCGCGAAGGCCATGTGAACGTGCCCAACCCTCCGTCCGACTCCATAGTCCAACTTTATTCGTATACCGCTCCCGCATGGACGCCCAATGGAAATCCCGTTCCTGAATGCGCTGCCGCCATCCCGCGGCTCATCCGCTCGCAAGCCCAACCGCCGCCTTCGTTGCTAACGCGCACGACCAAAATGAAAGGACCGGATTGTGTCGGGCGAACTCCGATGTGGGCGGTAGATGTGCACCTCAACCTCCCGTGAATAATGAACGTAGGCGGGGGCGCCAATTGTCTGCGGAAGGCCGACTGCGCTCGTCAATGTCTCCGCGTGATCCTCGACGGTGGCGGGCTGTAAAGGATACGGAACGTGGTGGACGCGAGCCTCGCTCAGGGTTCGCCCGTTCCACGAATAGAGCAGGTAGCGCTCGAGGAGGAAGAATTCCAAAGTCCCTGGCGGGGCGGTCGCGGCTGGTCCCGTTGGTCCATAGCGCGCGCGAAACACGGCTGGGCCCTCCGCGCGCGCACGCCGGCGCGATTCGTACGCGATCGTCGGCCTCGCCGGATCGCCGGTTACCTGCATGGAGATTCGCGCGTGGAAGTATGGCAGCCCGTACGTCAGACGCGCGCCCAGCACGACGAAGCGGCTGGCCGCATCGAGACTGAAGAACCACACCCCAGGTGATCGGCCGTTCCGATGGACGTAGGTGCGAAGATTGAGCTCATGAAATTTGGGCGCGAGCGGAAGAGAGACGCCGGCCGTTCGCGATAGCGGGATGGTGAACGGGACAATGCCGATGTAGGCGACGCCGTCGAAGGTGTCGGGTTCCAATCCCGGCGGCAGAAGACGCGCGACGACGTCGCGATCAACCGGCCAATGGAGAAAGCCGAGGTGGCGCCAGATTTGGCGCATGACCGGCCTCTCAGGAGGCTCGGCCCGCCCGCGCAGACGCTCTTCGACGGTCGGTTCGGTCGTCATTGGTCCCAGTTCCACCGTATTTTAGCCGTGAGTCTGGCGTTGCTGCGACCCGAGGGATGCTGAAATGGTCATGCCACTGCGGCAAAAGAGATCATCGAGGCTGCGCTGAAGCTCGAACCCGTCGAGCGCGACCGCATTGCGAACGAGCTCCTCGAGAGCATCGACGAGTCCGCCGACGTAGAACTCAGCCCCGCCTGGGAAGCCGAAATTCAGCGCCTTCGCAAGATCGAATCGGGCGATGCCACCTTAGCGAACGACAGCTCGCATCGTCGAGAGTCCCCTCCGCTGACCGATCAAGAACGGCTCCCTCCGTTATGTCCTCCCTCGATTCATACACCATCGCGTATCGCAAGGAGTCGGTCGTCGCTCGTTTGGCCCGGTCAGACGGTGGCGTAGCCGTGGATCTCGCGGAGGGTGCCACCAACTGTCAAATCGTGTGGTCGGGATCGACGACTCTGTGGTTCTCGCGACGGGAGGGGAGGGCGTTTCGATGGATCGAGATGGATGTTGAGACCAGAAAACCCACGGGTCGAACCGCGCCCGGAAATACGGGCTGCTACGACCAGCCTGACCCGAACCCGCCCGCCTCCGCCGCTGTGCGGGTGGTCCAAACGGTTGACTCCGACATTCGGGTCTAGCAGTTGTAGGACGTATCACGCCGACGCTGAGTAACTGCCGCTCGGGAACCTCGCGCGAGCCGTTGGCGATATAGGAGCCCGCGCGCAACCGATCGAGGAACGCCCTGACAGCGGCGGTCTGATCAGGGTTGTCGATGAAGCCGGCCAGGGCATCGAGATCGAGACCGGGCAAGAAACGGCTACGGTCGACGACGTTGTAGTGGTCGCCATCCAGGCCATGCAAGACGAAGCGCTTGCCATCCCAGAACCACAATTTCTGGCACTTGAAGGCCCGCGTACACGGATAGCTTGTCGATCTGGCTGCTCGTCATGACGACTTCAATCGCGATGTGAGGTGGGGTCGAGTCGTCGTCCAGGCCGGGCGCCTCGCCGATCATGTAGCACTCGTCGGGCTCCGCGCCGCGTTCCTTGGCGCGTTTTCGGAAAGTCGTCGATCCGAATCCATTCAGCGAAATGCGGCGTTCGAGCGCGTAGATCTCGATCAAACGCGCGATGATCTTCTTGTGCTGCTCGTGCCGACGGGATGGGCTCATGAGCTCAAGCGCTCCTTCGAGGTAGGTCATGCGCAGCCCGGGCGAGTCGTCGAGGATCCCGCACAGGGCTTCATACTGTTCCCAGCCCACGTCACGAAGGACAAAGCGACGCTCGCCGTCGTCTTGGCTCGCGGCTTCCAGCCGGAGCGCTTCCATTGCTGAACGCACGCAGAAAAATTTAGCACGGGGCTTCGAACGACCCCGTGACCCTGTGGCACACATTTCGCCCTCCGTGCGGCAGAGCATTCGGGTCGGCTCGCTGCTCATAAGATAGATGATGAAGATGCCCAAGCTGACGCCAAGTTGGCGCCTAGCGTCAGCGCCCGCCAAGTGGTTCTTGGCTTGCGGGGCCAAAAGGAATAGCATCCGGGGAAGTTATGGGTGATATGAGACACGGGGTTGGCTCGGAAATGGGGATTCGGCTTCCCGAAGAGAGCGTGACGGGCGTCGGTGGCCCGGTGCTTCTGCGTACGACGGCGCCTGAGTTGGAGCGGGGCGATGTCCTGGCCGCGCGTTATCAGATCGAGGCGGTGATCGGCACCGGCGGTAGTGGGCGGGTCCTGCGGGCGTTCGATCGCGTGGCGCGTGAACTTGTCGCGCTGAAGATCCTGCGTGCCGAGTACATGACGGATCCGGTCTGGACCGAGCGCTTTTCGCGAGAGCTGCGCGTGGGTCGCCAGATCCAGCACCGCAACGTTTGCCGCATCTTCGACATCGGCGATGCGGACGGACACCGTTTCCTGTCCATGGAGCTGGCCACCCGCGGAACCATCCGAGGACAGATCGGACCCGCCGCTGTGGGGCGACCTCTCGAAGATCGCATCGCCGACGCGCGCGCTGTCGTCGAGGGCGTGGCGGCTCTTCATGCCGCGGGGATCGTTCACCGCGACATCAAGCCCGAGAATCTTCTGCGCATGGAAGACGGTCGCCTGGTGGTCAGCGATTTCGGGTTGGCCACGGATCCGGGCGCTGGCCCGGCCACGACCATCATGGTCGGGACGCCGCGATACATGGCACCGGAAGTCGTGATGGGGGACCCCGCCACCACCCGGTCGGATGTCTGGGCTCTCGGAACCGTGTTGCACGAGATCCTGTTCGGCACGAGGCCCGATCGTTCGGTTGTCCGCCGCGGCGTCCGTCATTTCACGCCGCCGCAAGTGACGTCGTTGAAAGAGCGGCGCTTGGCCGAGTTGTGCGGTCGTTGCGGGGACGACGATGCCGAGGCGCGGCCCGCATCCGCCGCCGAGGTTTGTCGCGAGTTCGAGGCGGCGGTGCTGGGACGGCGATTGAGGCGTCCTGCTGACCGCCAGCAGATGTTTTGGGGCGCCGTGGCTTTGGCTGGCTTGGTCGCATTGGGTGTTGTACGAGACCAGTGGGCCAGCCAGGCGGTCGCCTCGTCATCGCCGGGGGTAACCTCTGGTGCGCGGGTGATACAAGGTACAGGTACGCCGGAGGATTGGAGCAAGAACTCGACGAAGTTTGCGACATTCGAAGGCAAGCTCCACTGCTTTTCAGCAATTGACGGCGCCGAAAAAGTGCGCGCGATCTGGGGCAGTCCACGGCGGGCCGAGGATATCGACGCAAGATCGGGCGCACGAGTTACGGCGACGCTCCTACCGGAAACCTACGTCGACGGGTGTCCCCAGTTGGCGCCGAATCGCAACAGCCTCCTCTTTTCAAAGGCAACAGATAGCGGGACATTCGTCTTTCTCTCGCCCTATCCCGACGGGCGGGGGGCCAAGCAGGTCGTTCGGGGGACGTCACCAAAGTGGTTGCCGAACGGCGAGGAGTTCGTGTTTTCCGCCGATTCTCGACACGCCGCGATCTTCTCGATCCCCACTGGCGATATGACTCTGGTTACTGACGGGGAGGACGGTTCCCGTCAACTGGGCGAGTACGAGATTGATTCGACGGGAAAGCGTCTGGCGGTACTTTATGCGACGGATGCGACTTATGCCCAGGTGGTCGTTCACTCGCTCCCTGGTCTACAGGTCATCGGCAGGGTTCACCTTCCCCCATTGTCCGAACGTCTGCAGTTCGGGACTGGCGGTGTCCTATCATTCGTCATGGATGGACCAGGGGGGTTTGGTCAGATGATGGCATTGGACTTTCGAGATGCAGCAGGCGAAATTCGGCCCCTGGGTCAACTCACGAGTGCTGACGTACTCGGCGTTTTGGAGGGAACGGGGGCCCGAGTGGTGGCCGATCATCGACTCAGTAGGGATCTTTGGGTCCAGACGTCGGGTGGAGCGGAACGGTTGACGTGGGATGGAAACAGCGTTCATGGAGCTATGTCCGTGGATGGCCAAATTGTATTGCAGCGTCGCCTGCCTGACGGACGGCGGGTCATGGTGCTCCGGAATCACGAACGAGGCGAGACGCAAATGACGGAGGGTCCGCTTGACGCGACGCCGATGTTTCTGCCGGACGGGAAGAGTTGGTTGTATTCGCGGTTGAACCTCGGGCAGATCTCTGAATGCGTCGGTGACACGCGGGTATGCAGGGTCGTCCATTCTGACTCCCTTGTCCCTGGGTTCCCTGTTCCCGATCCCACGGGTCAGCAGATCGCCTATCTGACTTTGATGAACGTTCCGCGCATTCGCGTGGTATCGAAAACCGGTCATAAGCAACGTGACTTCGGGCCAGCTGGGGGCGATGCCTGTAGTCCCATCTGGACCTCGACCACGCGCTTATGGGTCGCGCAAGCTGCTTCCGGATCGCAGATGACTTGGGCGGAGATCGATACGGTATCCGGGGCGCGCTCCGGCGCCAAGTTGTCTTCGACCTTGGCTAAGGGGCGGGAGTGTGCAATTCCGTCCGAATTGACCCCCGCCCGATCAAGCGGCTCGCCCTCAGTGTTTTCGGTGTCAGAAGAGAAATCAGAACTGCGTCGAACAGTCGCCGCCGCAGGAATGATTTAGCCAGTCGTCGATCAGCAACCGCAACATGCACACCTGAACCCCTTCATGACCGGCGCGCCCACGGACGGAACACTCTGCAACGACGGCTTCGCGGCGTTCACGGACGACGTGTTGAAGGAGACGATGGAGGCAACGGCGAAGATGGCTGAGAGAGCGATTTTCTTGAGCATGATGTGTTCCCTTTGTTTCTTGGTTCGTTGACGATCTGTTGACGAGATAAAGGAAGAGCCCGCTTCCAGCGAACACCGCGGACCATTCCGCGTGAACACCAGGGGCGGGCAGTTCCTTCGCCCCCGAGTTAGAGCAAGCCCCGGTCCAATCTGCAAGTGCGAAAATTCGCGCCCTGGGCGGCGAATGTGTGCAGTTCCGGTTAGAGTGTTGAAACCGGACGGAAACTTCGCATGGCGGGAGACAAGCCACACCTGGGGTCGTTGGCGTATGAGTTGACGGAACAAACACCGAGCTCGACGTCGGGAATGGACGTCGGTTCGTCCCGGGACAGCGTGACCATGGTTCCGCGGACCTCCCGCGTCGATGCCCCTGTATTTCCGCTGCTGACGTTGCTCGGCAGTGTCGATCGCGTCGCGCCGGAGCCGCGGCAGCGCCTGCTGCCCTTTGAAAAGACGCTCCTGATAGGACGGCACGGCCCCAAGGTGCCTCGCCCCGGGCTCGCCGGCTGGGTGGTGAAGGATCGGATGATCTCCGGGGAACATGCGCAGATCGCGGAGAACGAGAACGGCGAATGGGAATTGACCGATCTCGGGAGCCGCAACGGGACGATCGTCGACGGTGTTTCCGCCGAATCGCCGCTTACGCTGCGCGACGGCTCGCTGATTTTCGTCGGGGGACACGTCGCCCTGTTTCGCCTGGCCACCGAGGCGCAGATCGCCGCCATTCGCGCCGAGATCAGCCGCCCCCTCGGCCCGGTTGCCACCTGCAATCCGGAGTTCGCGGCGACCTGCGCGATCTTGCGCAAGCTGGGCGACACCGACGGCGAGGTGCTGCTGACGGGAGAGACGGGCGTCGGCAAGGAAATTTACGCCAACGCGCTCCACGAGGTCAGCGGGCGCAAAGGCAAATTCGTCGCCGTGAACTGCGCGGCGTTGCCGCGCGAGCTGGTGGAGAGCGAGCTGTTCGGGTACCTGCGCGGCGCGCATTCACAGGCGATGGCTCCGAAGACCGGGATCATCGAGGAGGCGGAGGGCGGGACACTTTTTCTAGACGAAATCGGTGACATGGCACCCGAGCTGCAGACCAAGTTGCTGCGGTTCACACAGGACCGCATGCTGACCCCCGTCGGTGGGACGCGTCCGCGGCGGATTGATGTGCGGATCCTGGCCGCCACCAGCCGTACCGCGCCGCCGCTGCCGGGGCAGGGTGGTTTGCGCGCGGATCTGGCGGCGCGCCTCGGGGCCGAGCCGATCCGGATTCCGCCGCTGCGGGATCGCCTGGAGGATCTTGGCGCGCTTTCCGGATATCTGCTGGGGACCCAGACCAAGCCGCTCGAGCTGTTGGCGCTCCAGGCGCTCTGTCTTTATTCGTGGCCGGGCAACGTCCGCGAGCTGCAGAAGGTCCTGAGCACGGCGGCGGCCCTGTCTCGGGGAACGGAACGGATCTCGGCCAGCCACCTTCCCGCCGCCATCGCCGCGGGACCGAGTCGCGTTCGGTCGTCGCCCGCGGGCCGCGCCACGCGGCCGCCACCCACTGCCATCGAGCTGGAGGAGCTGATTCGGCGCTGCGAGGGCAACATGTTGAAGGTGGCCCGGGAGCTGGACCGGAAGCCCGCTCTCATCTATCGATGGGCCAAGCGGTTCAACATAAAGATTGATGACTACAGGAGAAAAGAATGACCGGCTGCCCGGATGCCGCGCCGTTTCAAGAGGTAGTTTCGAAACTGAATCCGGATCCTTCCCCCGGGGGATGGATCCCACTGCCTCTGGCGAGAAGATAAATGACGCCGGCAGAGACGGAGGAGGAGCTGCCTTTGGCTCTGGACGAGCTGGCTCTCATGCTTCGTCCCGCGGGCGGGGGGATACATACGGTCAGCACCGGACGCGCCGGGCAACTGGAGCTGCAGCGGAGGCTCTACGGCGCCGCCAGCCCTGCCGACGTCGATGCGCTGTGGCGGGAGGAACTCGGGCGCGTGGCCACCGCGACGGTCGCGATCCTGGCTATTCCCTCCGACACCGGCGCCGGACTGGCGCGCGGGGCCGCGTTCGGTCCGTTGGCGCTGCGGGCGGCGGCCCTCGAGCTTTTGCCCGACCTTCCCGGGATCGCGCGCCGTGCCCGCGTCGTGGATGTCGGCGACGTGTTCGTGGTGCCCCAGCTGTTGCACGACGACATGCTTTCGGACGCGCAGATCGCGGCCACGCGGGCGGCTATCTATCCGGCAAGTGGACCCACGGGGGCCGGGTTCGCGTCTCGCATCGCGCGTTTACCCGTGTCGCCGCTCTCCATCACCGCCGAGGTTGTGTCGCGTCTGCTGACCATCAATCCGACGTTGCGGATTCTCGCGCTCGGGGGCGACCACTCCGTCGCCTGGCCCGTCGTGTCGGCGCTGCACGCGCATCGCAAAGCCCCGTTCGCGATCGTGCACCCCGACGCGCACACGGATCTGCTGCCCGACAGATTGGGCGTGAAGCATTGTTTCGCCACCTGGGCGTATCACGCGAACGATCTGATCGGACGCGGCAGGCGGTTGGTTCAAATCGGCGTGCGGGCGTCTCGACATTCGCAGGCGCACTGGGAATCGACGCTGGGCGTGCGCCAGTTCTGGGCGAAGGAGGTCACGGCCCGTGGCGACGCGGCCGTGTTGGACGATGTCGTGGCTCATCTGCGCGCGATCGGCGTTGGCGACGTCTATCTGTCGAATGACATCGACGGAACCGACGCCGGGGTCGCGCCCGCGACGGGGGCGCCGGAGCCAGGGGGATTGTCCGTCGGTTTCGTGCGGGCCTTGATTGCGCGTCTCGGTCAAGAGTTCTCGCTGATTGGTGCGGATCTGGTAGAAGTCGCGCCGCCTCTCGGGGCTCCGGAGGCCGCGAAGCGTACGGTCGACGTGGGAGCACGCTACGTGCTCGATGAGCTGGCGGCCCTGACGGGAAACAAAGACTTCGTGGTTTGAGGGACGATGAAAAATCCGCACGCAGACGATCAAGCAGACGAGAGCGACCAACAACTGGATCCGCGCATCGTCGAGGGATGGCGGGCGCTGGACGAGGGGAATGTGGACGCGGCCCAGGATGCCGCCCGAGCGGTGCTGAGCGGGCCGCAGGTCGCGGCTGCCGTGGGGGCCGATCTTGCGGCCACGTCAACGGGGCACGTGACGGCCAAACGGGCAGGCACAAAAGCAACGGAAGGAGAGGGCGACGAGCGGCCGTCCGACGGCTCGCGGATGGACGCGCTCTTGCTGATGGCCGCCTGCGCTCGCGAGAAGGACGACGTCGAGGGTGCGCTCGGGAGCCTGCGGCAGGCGGCCGAGGCGGATCCCGATTGGTGCACGCCCGAGCTTTGGATGGCCGAGCTGTTGTCGGAGGATCCGGATCGGTTGGACGATGCCCTCCGCCACGCGCGTCGTGCGCTCGATCGCGCGGACGAGGAAGACGAGTACCTGGACGGGCTAAAGTGCAAGGCCGCCATCGAGCTGGATTTGGGGCGCCCCACCGAGGCGCGCAAGACGTTGAGCGGCCTGCCGCCCGCGGATGTGCTCCTTGACGATCCGAGCGTCACGCTGGATCTTGCTCAGTTGTTGATGGACGCCGGCGATCCAGGCGAGGCGCGGATCCGGCTGGAGGCGCTCGTCGCGGGGGAGCCCGAATTGGCGGATGGCTGGTATCTGCTGGGCGCGGCCGCCGAGCTTCTGGAGGACGAAGGGACGAAGCGCGCGGCGTGGATCCGGACGCGCGCCTTGGACCTGGCGGTGCTGGCCGGCGGCGAAGCCGCGGACTTGCCCGATGGCTCGCGTGGAGGTCAAGGTGAAATCGCGCGTGAATCCGCGCGTGAAGGCGGGCATGGCTTCAGGTGGGCCGCGCCACAGCAAGCCGGCGGTGAGTATCAACAAGCGCCAAGGTTGCGCGAGGAGGTCCTGGTGGCGCTGGCCGAGGAGGCGCTCGGCGAGATGCCCGAGGAGCTTCGGTCGCACATGCGCAACGTGCCGATCGTCGTGGCCGACCTGCCAGCGGCGGCGGACGTCGCGACGGGGCTGGACCCGCGGTTGCTGGGCATGTTTTCGGGTTCGCCACACTCCGACAGCGCGTCCGCCCTGGCCCCGGGCGGCCTCACGGAAATCATTTTGTTTCGTGGCAACATCGAGCGCGCCGCCGTGGATGAGGAATCACTGCGCGACGAGGTCAGAACCACGCTCTTGCACGAAGCGGGACATTTTTTTGGTTTGGACGAGGACGCTCTGGCGAGACTGGGCCTGCGGTAAAGAAACGCCGGCTTCGCATACGCGTTCAGATCGGCGTTGCCTGGAACAAGGCGGCGAACAAGCCGAAACAAAGCCGGCCTTGGCTTGACAAGATCCTGGCCGGTATCCATGATGCGCGGCTTCTGGGGGTTCAATCGACCCCCAGTGATTTGTCCGAAGGAGATGCGGTAAGTGGCCAATATAAAGTCGTCCCAGAAGAAGAACCGCCAGCGTGTCAAGCGCGAGGCCCGCAATCAGGCCCGGAAGAGTGCCATGAGGACCGCCGTCAAGAAGGTTCGCAACGCCATCGGCGGCAAGAACGCAGCCGGAGCCCGCGAGGCTCTGGGCGAGGCCGTCCAGCTTATGGATCGCGCTGCGTCGCGTGGCACAATCAAGCCGAGAACGGCTTCTCGGTCGGTTTCCCGCCTGGTCGTCGCCGTCAACGCGCTGAAGGCGTAGCACGCGGGCGGTCGCGTCCGCTGTTGCCCGAGCGGCCGGTGCCCGCGGCGGTCGCGCCGCCTCGCGCCTCGTCCGTCAACTGCTGGACCAGGCGCGACAGCAGGAGCTCGCCGTCGATGCGCGAGGACTTGAGCGCCCGATCCGCGCGGTAGAGGTGTTCGAACCCATTCGCCAGGGCACGATTCGACATTCGGCGTGCCGGGGCCAGGATGTCGTCCACGAAAAAGGGCGGGACTCCGACGGCGGCCGCGATTTGGTCGCGTGGCATTCCAGCCGCCATCAATTCTTTTGCGCGCCAGATTTGTCGTAGCTGCCGCGCCAGCATGAACTGGATGCGCAGCGCCGGCTCGCGATTGCGGAACATGTTCGTCAGGATGCCCAGCGCCCGCGTGACATCGCCGTCGCCGATGGCCTTGGTCAGCTCGAAGACGCTGCGCTGCCGGGTCTCCGGTATCAACGCCTCGACGTCGGCGAGGGCGATGGTCTTGCCGTCGCCCACGTAAAGCGTCAGTTGTTCCAGAGCCTGCGAGAGCCGACCAAGCTCGGGGCCCGCCGCTTCGGCCAGGGCGGCCACCGCATCGGGGCTGATGGACGCCTTGCGGGCACGCGCCTCGCGTTCCAGCCATGCTCCGAGCTCCCGATCGCGCAGCGGCGCGAATTCGTGCAGATACCCGGCCTTGCGCAGCGCCTGGAAGACCTTGAAACGGGTATCGACCTTGTCACCCACGAGGACCAGGCAAGCCCGCGGATTCGGATCCGCGACATAGGGAACAAGCGGTTGCAGATCGTCGGCCTTGACGCCGTCTATTCCCTTGCCGATCACCAGCCGGCGCGGAGCCATCATGGGAAGGGTACGCGCGGTGCTGACGACGGTGCCGATTTCGGTTTCCCGCAGGTCGAAGACGTCCTGATTGAACCCGGCGAAGGCGGCCGCCGCGCCACCGGTCACCGCCGCGCGAATGGCCTGCAGGCAACGATCGACGAGGTAGCGCTCGGCCCCGTGCAGGCAGTACACGGGGGCGATGTCGCCACGGGCGATGGCCGTGATGAGATCCTCTTTCGGCGGGCCGCCGCGCGGGACGAAAGCCACGTTCTTGTTGTACACCATACGGTCATGGATGATCGGTTGAAAGCGGCTCTGTTGTTGTTGGCGTCGAACGCCTTCATGACAGCGGCTTGGTATGGGCATCTGCGATTCAAGAAGGCGCCTTTGATCATGGCAATCGTCGTGTCCTGGGGAATCGCGTTCTTCGAATACTGCCTGCAGGTGCCGGCCAACCGGATCGGATACCGCGTGCTCTCCGCGTATCAGCTAAAGGTGCTACAGGAGGCGATCACGCTGCTCGTGTTCATCGTCTTCGCGTCGTTGTGGTTGGGCGAGGGATTCCAGCCGAAGTATCTGGCGTCGTTCGGTTTGATTCTGGTCGCGGTCATCGTGGCGTTTCGGTGAAGCGGGCAAGGGCAGCCCATTCGCCGCGCGGAGCGATCGCGCCCGCGTTGCTGCGCTGGTACGACCGCCGCAAACGTGATCTGCCTTGGCGTCGGAAGGCCAGTCCCTACCGGACCTTGGTTTCGGAGTTCATGCTGCAGCAGACCGTGGTCGCGGCCGTTGTTCCGTTCTTCGAACGCTTCGTCGCGCGGTTCGCCGACCTGCCGGCGCTGGCCGCCGCGTCCGAGGACCAGGTGCTCGCCGCGTGGTCCGGGCTTGGGTACTACGCGCGGGCGCGAAACCTTCACAGGGCGGCATGTGCCGTGATGGATCGGCACGGCGGTCAAATTCCGAGCGACGAGATCTCGTTACGCGCCTTGCCCGGCATCGGAGCGTACACGGCTGCCGCGATAGCCGCGATTGCGTTCGGGCGGAGCACCTTCGCCCTGGATGGAAACGCCGCGCGCGTGATTGCCCGCCTGCAAGCCGTGACCGCGGCCATCGACAGACCCGAAACGCGGAATCGCTTGCGCGATTTCGGGTTGGCCTGGGTACCCGCCCGTAGACCAGGGGATTTCGTCCAGGCCGTCATGGAGCTAGGTGCCACGGTGTGCCTCCCGCGAAGCCCGGCGTGCGACATCTGTCCCCTGGCATCGATGTGCGCGGCTTTCCAAACGGGACAGACCTTGAGGATTCCCCTGAAGTCGGCTCGTCCACAGAGGCGAGTCGTGCGCATCGCATCCGTTCGCATGAGGCGCGGGGGGCGGGTGTTGCTGGTGCGACGGAAGACCGGGCTGCTGGCGGGAACGTGGATGTTGCCGTCGGTCGTCACGGTCGACGGGGAGTCCGCTGGCGCGGGCGCTAGGTCGGCGGCGCGCGACTTGGGCATGATGCCCGCGCGGATGACGCCGGTTGGCACGATCCGCCACCTGTTCACCCATCGGGACGTCACCGCCGAGGTCTTCGATGCCACGGTCAGTTCGACCCGCGCCGGAATCGCAAGGGGGCGGGGCGACGTTTCGACGCACGATGCCTCCGCACCCGACCTCCTCTGGGCGGACGAACTGCGGCTGGACGGGGTCGCCGTGTCGTCGTTTCTGCGCAAGCAACTGGCTTTGAAACGCGACAAATCGTCGGAACCGCCGTAGAAGTTGGCCATGTCGCGCCTGTTTCCGTGCCTGCCAGTCGTTCTCGCGGCTTGCGCCTCGGTCTCGCAGGCGCAAGTGCCGACACCGGCCCCGTCCCAGACGCCGGCCAGCCGCGACGCCCTGGCCGAGACGCAGGATGCGGGTGCTCCCGCCCACGTCCGCGCCGCCACCGACGGTGCGGGCCAAGATCGCGCCGCTGTTGATCGCGTATCGTCGTCACCCGTATTGGGCAGTGGCGCCAGTGATCGCGGCGCTGACGCCGATCTGGACGTCGCGCGCGGACTGTTCGATCGGGGCGAGCAGGAAAGCGCGCGCGTCGCCCTGCAAGCCTTTGTCGCCCGGCATCCCAATCATGGGAGTCGTCCAACAGCCGAGATCTTGTTGGCGAGGCTGGCTCTCGGCCGGGGTGAACCGATGGGCGCCAAAAAGCTTCTGGACCCATTGGCGGCCGTCGGGGCGGACGCCAGCGCCGAGACGAACGGCGTGGCGAGATCGGCACGCTATTACCTCGGCCTGGCGGAGCTGCGGATCGGGAACCCGGAGCAAGCGCGGGCGTTGCTGCTGCCGTTCGCAAAAGGGAATGGCGGCGATCCCGCGCCAACAGACGATGCCGCGGTCGAGTTGCGAGGTGCGCTCGCCGAAGCGACCGCAGCCACGGATCCGGCAGCCGCCTTGGAGCTCTGGGAAGGCTACATGCGCGCGGCACGCGAGCACGAGAAGGCGTGGGCGCGCAACCGGGCCACCGAGGTTGGCGCTCGCTTGTCGCCGGAGGTGGCCTGGCGCGCATACGGGGCGGGGCCGCCGTCGGGGTTGACGCGCGCCGTGTTGGGCCAGAAGGCGGCCACCTACCTGCGCGCGCGTGGCGACGCGTCGGGGGCGGCATTCGTTGAAACCGAGGCCAGTGCCGCGCGCCACGCGATGGGATTCGACCTCGCCGCCGTGCGCGTTGGTCCCGGTGATCCCGCGCGGATCGGGCTGTCACTTCCCCTGTCAGGCAAATTTCAGGTCGTCGGCGAGGCGGTCCTGCGCGCCGCAATGCTGGCGGCCGGCGCCCCAGGACCAGGGTCGGGTGGCGTGCAACTCGTCCTTCGCGACACCGCCACTGACGCCGAACGTGCCACACGCGGGGTGGCCGAGCTGACCCGCACCGAGGCCGTCATCGCCATTATCGGGGCCGCGGGCGCGAAGACAGGAGGCGCGGCCATCGCGCAGGCGACGCAAGATGGAATCGCGATGTTGGCCCTTGAGGACGCGGCCCCGGGGGCGCCCACCACGGCATTTCAAATGGTACATACCCCCGAAGCGCGAGCGGCGGCGCTGGCACGGCGGGCGCTGAAGCTGGGTGTTCGCCGGTTCGCCGTCCTCGGTCCCGACAGTGTGTCGGGCAAGCGACTGCGCGAGGCGTTTCGCAGAGCGGTCGCTGAAGGTGGCGGCGTCGTGGTCGCCGAATCCTCGTATGTCGCGGGCGCCACATCGTTCGCCGGGGCGCTCGGTCCGATCAAGAAATCGACGTTTCAAGCGATCTTCGTTCCCGATAGCGCTGAGCGACTTGCGCTCGTCGCGCCGGCTCTAGCGGTCGCCGATCTGTGGCCTCAATCCTGGAGCAAGGCGCGAATCGTCGGACCGCCTGGCAAGGATCAGCCCCGCTCCATCTTGCTGCTGTCGACCGCGAACGAGCTGTCTCACAAGCTGCTGGAGACGGGGGGACGATACGTGCAAGGGTCCCTGTTGTGTCCCGGTTTCTTCGCGGACGACGTGGACTTGCGGGCGCGCGGATTCGTCGAGGCCTATCGAGCCGCCTACGCCCAAGCGCCTCACGCGACCGAGGCGTACGCATATGACGCGGTCGCGACCTTGCGCGCCATGACGCAAAGGGGAGCCCGCACGCGCTCGGATGTGATCAGGGCCCTCGGTGTCGGCGGTGGCGTGCCGGTGTTGCAGGGTTTGACAGGCAACGTCACGTTTGGGCCCGACCACGGGCGTGTGGACGAGCCCCTGGTGTATGTCGTCGACGGGAATGACATCCGCATCGCCCGATAATTCCGTTTCAAAAACGACACACGACCGGTTCCGGTTCGTTGAAGTGGGTCGGGGTAACATCCGGTCGTGAAAAAACTGTCGATGGCCTTGTTTGGCTTGTTGGTGACCGCGCCCGACGCTCGAGCGCAGGGGTTGGTGTGTTCACTCGGTGCGGCGACACCCAACTACAGCCCGGGCACCGATCAGGCGGCGTCAGCGGCGACGTCAAAAGATGTCAAGAGAATCATCACGCTGCTGTGCCCAAAGGGGTGCGGGCGGGTCGGTCTGGTCAAGAACGCGAGCGCGTCCAACATGCTGGCCATGAACGTTGGCAACGGCAACTACAAGATCGCCTACAGCTCCGCCTTCCTCGAGCGCGTCCAACGCGTCTACGGCCCCGACGCCGCCTTCGGCATCCTGGCCCACGAGGTGGGACACCATGTCGACATGAACGGCAATCCGGCCGCTTGGATGGATCTGTCTTGGAACAGCGAGGTGAGGGCGGATGCGTGGGCGGGCTGCGCGTTGGCCAAAGCCGGCATGAAGACCGAAGGACTGAAGGCCGCGCTACGGGCTGCGGTTTCGAGCTCCTCTAACGCCGATCCGGTCTGGGAATCGCGTTCTTTTGCGTTGCAGCGGGGATACGAGAGCTGTGGCGGTGGATTCAAGTTGGCGGCCTCCGAGATGCAGGCGACTTCCATCAAGATAGGTGGGTGCGCGAACAACAACGAATGTCGAGCCGGCCGCGTATGCGCCAAGGGGCGCTGCCAGGAGAGGCTGTCCCTGGGGGTGTGCCTGAAGGACGTCGACTGCTCCGACAATCAGATTTGTGGCGCCATCGGCCGCTGCGAGGAATACGTCGGCTCTCCTCGCGAATCGACCGAGGCCGCGTTCAAGACCACGGCCGAAACCAAGTTTGACGGCGGCGACTGTCATCAGCAATGCGATGCGGATCGTCGGCGCTGTCGCGTCGCAGCGGTGAGAGCCTTGAATGAATGTCTGGCCCGTGTTCGTTCGGATCCCGAATATGTCGCCTGCGCGTGTCCCACCTGGTCGGCCAGTAAACCGGAGTGCCGCCAGATCTGCGAGGGGGCGTTCGACAGGGGCGAAACCTGTGAATCCGACTACGTTCCGACGCGCGAAGCCTGCGTTTCCGCGGCGCCCTGTGGCGGGTGCGATTCAACCCCCGCGCCTCTGCGATCCTGGGAGCGCAAGTCGGCTCTGAAGTAACTCGTTCCAAAGTCCTTCGGGCGCTTTTCCTCGACCCTTCCCGTGCCCGGTGGGGGGTGTTATGACCGTCCCCCATGCGTTTTTCGAAGACCCTGGTCCCCACGCTGAAAGAAGCGCCGGCCGAGGCCGAGGTTCCGTCGCACGTGTTCATGGTGCGCGGTGGGTATCTGCGCAAGGTCGCGGCCGGAATCTATTCGTTTCTGCCGCTCGGCTGGCGGGTCATTCAAAAGATCACCGGCATCGTCCGCGAGGAGATGAACCGCGCCGGCGCCTCGGAGGTCTTCCTGCCAGCCGTCATTCCGGCCGAGCTATGGCAGGAGTCAGGCCGCTGGGACAAGTACGGCGCTCAGTTGTTGCGATTCAAAGATCGCAAGGGTGGCAATTTCGTCATCGGCCCGACCCACGAAGAGGTGATCGTCGATCTCGTGCGCGGTGATGTCCGCAGCTACAGGCAACTCCCCCTGAACCTGTATCAGGTCCAGACCAAATTTCGCGACGAGCTGCGACCGCGTGCTGGATTAATGCGGGGCCGCGAGTTCATCATGAAGGACGCGTATTCATTTCACGTCGACGAAGACGACGCCAAGCGCGAGTACCGCAACATGTATGACGCCTACACGCGGATCTTCACGCGGTGCGGTCTTTCGTTTCGCGCGGTCGAGGCGGACACCGGCGCGATCGGTGGTTCCCTGTCGCACGAGTTTCAGGTGCTCACCGAGACCGGAGAGGACGTCCTGGTCGCGTGTGATCGCTGCGACTACGCCGCGAATGTCGAACAGGCCGAGAGCCGTGTCGGGGAGCGGGCGCTGGGCGCCGGAAGTGGCGTGGAAGCCCTGACGAAGGTCCGAACGCCGGGCCAGGGCAGCATCGACGACGTGTCCGCATTTCTGGGCCTGCCGTCGACCCAGTTCGCCAAGACGCTAATCTACATCGCGGATGGCAAGCCTGTTGCCGCGATGATTCGAGGCGATCGGACCCTCAACGAGGTGAAGCTGAAGAAGGCGCTCGGCGCCGTCGCGGATCCGGTCATGGCCACCGAGGCGATGGTGCTGGCCGCGACGGGCGCCCCGGTTGGCTTTGCCGGCCCCATCGGCCTGACGATTCCCGTGTGGTGCGATCGTGAGATCGCCGAGATGGTCGATTTCGTGGTCGGGGCAAACGAGGTGGATGTTCACTACCGTGGTGTCAATCTGACCCGCGATTTCACGCCGACCGGCACCGCGGGTATTCGACAGGCGGCGCCTGGTGATCGCTGTCCGCGTTGCGCCGATGGAACGTTCAAGAGTTATCGCGGTATCGAAGTGGGGCAGGTGTTTTTCCTCGGCCAGAAATACTCCGAGCCGATGAAGGCGAATTTTCTCGATGCCTCGGGCCACGAAAGGTCGATGGTCATGGGCTGTTACGGCATCGGTGTCACGCGCATCGCTGCCGCCGCCATCGAACAGAACCACGACAAGGATGGCATCATCTGGCCCACGCCGATTGCGCCCTATGAGGTCGCGTTGCTGTCGTTGCAAGGCGACGATCCAGGTCTGAGGGCCGTGTGCGACAGGTTATATGCCGAGCTCGAGAGCCTGGGCATCGAAGTTCTTTACGACGATCGCGACGAACGGCCCGGAGTCAAGTTCAAGGATGCGGACCTCATCGGTATCCCTTGGCGGGTGGCATTGGGCAAGAAAGGGTTAGCGGAGGGCATCGTGGAAGTGAAGCCGCGACGGTCCTCCGAGGTGCAAAAGGTGAAACTGGATGAAGCCGTGGCATTTGTCGCGGCCCGCGTGAAAGAGGAGAGACGATGACCGCGCCCCACAAGATCCCAGCCCGAGAACGCGTGATCGTGGCCTTGGATGTGCCCGACCTCGCAAGTTTGGACGCGTTCCTCGGACGCCTGGAGGGGCAGCCCGCGTTTTACAAGATAGGGCTGGAACTGTTCGTGGCGGAGGGCGAGCGGGCGGTCGAGCTGGTCAAGAAGCGGGGAGGGCGGTTGTTCCTGGATTTGAAGCTACATGACATTCCGGAGACGGTGGCACGAACCGTGACGGCCGCCGCTCGGATCGATGCCGACTTCCTGACGGTCCACACCTCGGGAGGGTACGAGATGTTGCGACGTGCCGCTGAAGCGGCGGCGGGGCGTCCCAAGATTCTGGGGGTCACCGTGCTGACCAGCCTGCTGGAGGAAGATCTGCGCGCCGAGGGTATCGAGCTGTCCGTCGCGGAGACCGTGCGGGCACGCGCCCGCGTAGCCGCTCGGGCCGGGATCCCAGGATTGGTCTGCTCATCGCACGAAATTGACGCCGCTCGCGAGGTGTCACGCGATCTGCTGCTCATCGTTCCTGGGATTCGCCCATCCAGCGGCGAGGCGGCGACGAACGGTGATCAGAAGCGCGTCTCCACCGCCGCGCAGGCCATCACCCATGGCGCCGACCACATCGTGGTGGGCCGTCCCATCCGCGACGCCGCTGATCCGGCGCGGGCGTTCGCCGCGCTGGTCGCCGAGGTGGAAGCGGCGACCGCCCGCGCGTGAGCCCCACGCCACCAGCTGCCGGGCGCGTGGTCTTCGGCGTGCACCCGATCGAGGAGCTGATTCTCGCGCGACCGCGGGAGGTTTCCGTGCTGTACATCGCCGAAGGGACGCGCTCTCCCGACATTGATCGGGTGATCAGGTTGGCGCGGGATCGCGCCGTCGCCACCGAATACCGCTCTCGCCAGTTGGTCGCCGATTTGGCCCGCGCGCCCGCGCATCAGGGATTGGTTGCCATCACGGGCGCCTACCGGTACGCGGCGGTGGACGAGATGTTTGCGGCGGCGGAAGGCGCGGGAGAGCAGCCGCTGTTGTTGCTGCTCGACGGCATCACGGATCCGCACAACTTCGGCGCGTTGGTTCGCAGCGCCGAGGTTCTTGGCGCGCACGGCGTCGTGATAGCCAGCCGGCATGCCGCGCCGGTCAACGGCACGGTGGTGAAGGCTTCGGCGGGGGCGACGGAGCGGATGCGGATCGCCGAGGTTTCGAACCTGCTGCGCGCGATCGATGCACTGCGCGCGCGGGGCGTGCGGGTTCTCGGCGCCGCGGCCACGGGCGATGCCCCGGCGGTGGACATCGTTGATCTTGAAGGACCGGTTGCGCTGGTGATCGGCGCCGAAGGACAGGGGATGCGCGAAGCGGTCGCCCGCCGCTGTGACGGGTTGTTTCACATCCCACAGCGGGGCGTGATCGCGTCGTTGAACGCTTCGGTCGCGGGGGCAATCGCGCTTTACGAGGCGGCGCGCCAACGGCGGAAACCGGGAAGAGTCTGAGCGTGCTGCTCGGGGAGTTTGCTATAGATGCGCCCGGAGGTTTGAACCCATGTCCCGAATTCCCGTAGCAATCGTCGGCGCCACAGGCCTGGCCGGTCAGCAGTTTCTGGCATCGCTTGCCGGTCATCCCATGTTCGAGGTGCGTAAGCTCGCCGGTTCCATCCGATCCGCCGGCAAGAAGTACGGGCACGCGATTCGGAACGAACAGGGCGCGTCCCGCTGGTTTTGCAGCGAGCCTCTGGCGCCGGAGTTCACGGATATCACCGTCGAGGATTCGGCGTCGATGACCACCGATGGCATCAAACTGGTGTTCTCGGCCGTCGAGGCGGACGTGGCGCGTGAGCTGGAGCCGCGATTCGCGCGCGACGTCGCCGTCATTTCGACCGCGAGCGCCTTTCGCTACGAGAATGACGTCCCGGTGTTCTTGCCGGGGGTCAATTGGGACCACGCCGCCCTGATTGACATCCAGCGCAAGAACCGGGGCTGGAAGGGATTCGTCAGCCCGGGACCGAACTGCACGACGGTGGGACTGGCGATGACTCTGCGACCGCTCGACGTGGCGTTCGGTGTCGGCAAGGTCATCATGACGTCGATGCAGGCGTTGTCGGGCGCGGGCCGCAGCCCGGGCGTGTCCGCGATGGACATCCTGGACAACATCGTGCCGTACATTCCCAAGGAAGAGGAGAAGGTCGAGAAAGAGACCCTCAAGATTCTGGGAAAAATGGGCCCGGGCGGCATCATTCCCGCGGACATGCGCGTGTCGTGTACGTGTACGCGCGTGAACGTGCTCGAGGGCCACACCGAATCGGTGTTCGTCGAGTTGAAGCGCAAGGCGACGTTGGATGAGGTCAAGGTGGCGTGGCGCGAATTCGGCTCCGACCTGCGGGCGCTCGGCTTGCCTTCGGCGCCGCGACAGCTGGTTTCGCTGACCGAGGATCCCTTTCGCCCACAGGTGCGGCTGGATCGCGATGCCGAGGGGGGCATGTCCACGGTGGTCGGCCGCTTGCGCGAGGACGCCGTTCTTGGTGGCGTGAAATACATTTTGGTCTCACACAATACCCGGATGGGCGCCGCCAAGGGCGCGATCCTGGTCGCCGAGTACCTGGTCAAGAAGGGGTACGTGTAACGCGCCTTCGGCGCTCGCGGGAGGGCTAGCCCTCCCGCGCACCCACCCGCTTGACGACGACGCCGGTGCGGCGAAGCCGCACCTCCCGGTCCTTGGAAAAGCTACCGCGATCGCCATTCGTTCGTGTTGCCAGAGTGCCAATCAAGGCTTCCAGGCAGCTACGGCGGTCAGTAAGTCTCGTAACGTGTCTTGCAGACGCGCGAATCCGTTGGGTCGCGGGGTGAAGGTGGCCTCGTCCATGTAGAGATCTCGGCGCGCTTCGATCTGGATGGCGTGGATACCGTCGGCCGGGCGGCCGTGGTTCGTGGTGATGAATCCCCCCTTGTAGGGATCGTTGAAGGCTACGCTGTAACCACTTGTTCTAAAATGATTTCCTACAAGGTCAGAAAGAGAAGGCGAGCAGCTCGTTCCATCGCGATCACCCGGAACGATGTCGGCGCGGGCGCGGCCCGGATCTTTGTGGCCGGCCCGACCGACCGACGGCATCGAGTGTCCATCGATGAGGACCGCGAAGCCGAACCGGTCGCGGGCGCGCGCCAACGACTGGGCGATCGCGTCGTGATAGGCGGCGTGGACTGCCCGCCGCGCTTGCCATTCCTTCAAGGTCAACGGGCGGGCCAGTGCTGGGGCGCCCGTGGTCGTCACCGCCCACACGAATCCGCGGCCGTCGGCATTCCGCGGTGTCGGGTGTTCGGGTACCGCGGCGCGCGACACGTCATTGGGATCGCGGTTCATGTCACAGACAAATCGTGACAGCAGCGCCGTAACGTGGGGCACGCCGGTACCGGCTGCCGCGTCACGGTCGCGATGAGCCAGGTCGTGGGACTCTATGAGGGGGGCGATGTCGTACAGGCGCTCGACGAACAGATCCGCGTCGCCGCGCACGTCCAGACCCAAGGCCAGGGATCCTTCGAATCCCGTGGTCGCGGTGCCAGCGTGCGGGACGCTGACGACGAGAGCGCTCCGGGGCGGAATCACCATTCGCCTTCGAAACGACTTCTCGGGATCGGGAACATCAGGCACCATCACCAGGGAATTGTATAGCCGCTAAAACCCCATGCGGAAGCCCAGATCGCACATGAAACCCAGGATGTTCCCGTCAATGCGATCCCCGTTCGAGTTTCGCCCCAACTCGGCGTGAAGGTAACGGGCACCGATTACCATCTCCCCTGGGTGGAGTTGAATCGAGGTATCGGCCCCCATTCCGACCACCAAGGCACGGGCGGTTCCATGGGCTGGGCCGAACGGTGAATCGGTGGTCGCACTGAGCCCGGTCGATGCGAAGGTGAGCCCGGCGGTACCCGAAAAGGCAACCTCCACTGGTCCCTGTCCGGGCAATCGCACGCGGCCCACGATCAAGATCGGGGCCTGGTCGACTTCCATGTGTACCGCGGGAGACAGTGTGGCGCGCGACGTGGTGACTTCGCTGTGCACATATCCCACCGCGAGTCCGAGGCTGAGCAAGCGACCGAGGCGACCGATTGAGCGCAACGGCCGAGTTGCCTCGATGAACGCCGTCTGCCCGAAACCACTTCCGAGATTCCACGCCACCCCAACCCGGAATGCGGCGGTGCGCGTCGCTCCCGCTTCCGCCACGACGCGTGCGCTCGCCGTCGGTCCGTCATCGACGGTGGCGGCGACCGCGATCGCACGGTCACGCATGACTGGGCGGGGGGTGAAGCGAACGGCATAGGCACCGAACCGAGGTGCTGGCGCCGGTTCGATGACACCGTCGTCGTCGGCCTGCCAGGTTACGCGCGCGGCTGATGTCGGCGTATCTCGATCGTCGAAGACCTCCAGCACCAATCGAACCGGGGTCCCGCCGTCGCCGGTGACCGTGCTCAGCTTTGGCCCGAGGCGGGCGCGGGCTGGAGCGCCACCAGTCACCGGCAACGCAATCGACGCGTGAATCTTGCCGAGCGCCGCTGCCACCGCCGTATGGTCTAGGCCCTGCCAACGGGTGGGGGCGATGATCTCGGCGGTGGCCCCGGTTGGTGTGGGTTGTGCGGGCAGGGGACGGCCATCGGCCGTGATCACCATCCCCTGGGCGTGGACTAGGTTGCCAAACCGATCCTGCGTCGTGGCACTGAGATGAGCGACCCTCGGTGTGGCCACCACCAACCGCTTAACGTCGGACGCAATCACGATTTGGCTGGCGGGCCCGGCATGGACGACGATCGCGTCGGGTCTCATTGATGTTCCGTCGCCGGTGGCCGCCACCAGCGCGACCGCGCCCCCCACGCCAAGAGCACTCTCGCTGACCCGGACCGGCAACGTGAACGTGAACCGAGCCATCCCCGGGGTTCCCCCCGCTCGACGGATGGTTCCCGCCGATGCCCGCAAATCGATGTCCTCGGGTTCTGACGGGTCGCCCGACGGTTCCAGGGCCCAGACTTCGACATCCACGGTCGATCCGGCCTCGCCATCTTGCGGCGCGATCAACAGGACGCGCGGGTAGTCCCGTGCCTGCAAGTCCACCTCGGTTTCCTTCGCGATGCCGAACTTGTTCACGGCGCGCGCTCGTCCCACCGCGACGTCAGGTGGAACCACGATTGGAATGCTCACGTTTCCGTTGCCATCCGCTTTGATGGGTCCAAACACTCGCCCCGCGATCTCCAGGGACACGCTTGCTTCCGGGCTGGACCGGAGGGGAAATGTCGTGACGGCCGGCAACATGAGGTGGGTCGTGGCATGGGCACGCGCGCCCCCGGGAAACGACACTTCCAACGAAATGATGGCGGACTGGGGCATCTGATCCGTGGGGACGCGATACTCGGCGCTAAAAGATCCGGGGGTCGGTCCCGGAACCAGGGGACCGATTGTTCCGACGGTGGCCTGGGTCCTTGCCGGGATCGCCGCTGCGGCTAGAGGACCCGTGACGGTCACGAAGAGCGTGGTTCCCTTGTCCGTGCCCAACGTCAACGTCGACCGCGCCGCGTTGATGGTCACCGTGGTCTCGTCCACTTCGCCCGGCATGATGGCGTCGTCGGAATCCTCGCCGTGAGCGATTCCGGCAAGACCCATCAGGACGCAGAAACAGACGCGGCTGCCAAGGAACAAGCGGCGATTCACGGAGGCGTCCGGTCGGCGGCGGCGGGAAGGGTCAGCTGAAAGACCGTGACAGCCGCCTCGGCCCAGGTCCCCGACACTTCAAGGAGCTCCAGATCGCCTCCTGCGCCCCGAGCGATTTCGCGGCTGACGGCAAGCCCAAGTCCCGTGCCCGCCTCTTCTCCCTTGGTGGTGAAAAAATTGTCGAACAACCGTTCGCGCGCCGTTCGAGGCACGCCGTGGCCGTTGTCGGCGACGGAGACTTCGACAAACCGACGGGCGGCGGCCGTCCTCCCTTGTTCGTGGCCTCGATCATGCGGGCGAAGACGTAGGGTCACACGCACTTGGACGATGGGACTTGGCCTTCCGGCCACGGCGTCGAGCGCGTTCGACAACAAGTTTATCAGCACCTGCTCCAATTCGTGGGGCGAGACCCCCACCGGCGGCAAGTCGGCGGCCAATTCGGTGCGCAGCGTGACGCCCTTGCGAAATCTCCAATCCAAGAGCGATGCTACTCGCAGCAGGAGGGGAGACACATCGACGCTGCGCTGACCGATTTGAGGCGCGGGCATCGATACGTGGCGCAGATCGCCAACCAACCGCGTGAGCCGTTCGGATTGTTCAACGATATGCCGCGCGAAGTCCCGAACCTCGTCGACGTCGATCTGATCGCGGTCGAGCAGCAATTGAGCCAAGCCTTTGATGGCGAACAGCGGTTGGCGGAGCTCATGGTTCTGTTTCGCCGCGAAGCGACCGAACTCCGCCAGGCGTCCCGCCGCCGCCAGCATATCGCGCAGCCTTTCGTTGTCCGACTGAAGTGCCGCCAATCGTTCTGCATGGGGGCCGTCCACGTCGCGCGCATCGGGCGGCACGCCTCCGGGCGCTGGGGTTTTGGAAGCTTGCTCGTCGACGCTCGCCGCAGAAGGGGACTCTGGAGGGTTCATCTTTTCCACAACTCCGTGGGTACGGGTGCCAGCTTGGGAGGACGGGTGGGGATTTTGCGAATTTCTTGTCTCTCGCGCCTGATGCGCCCAGAGACATCTTCGACCTCGATCTCAATGGGATTCGCGCCAACACGCACGGGCACGGAGGCCACGAAATGACCTCCCCGGTCCACTTCGGTGGTCGTGCCGTTGATGCGTACCGCGGAACCCGGATCAGTCCGTCCCGTCACGGGCACCTTGTCCTCGCGCCGATCGCCGCTGGGCCAGGTGACGCTGAGGAAGACGTCTTCCGATATTTTTTCGGGATCGGTTGGCGGTCGGCCAGGTTCCGCGCGCGTGGTGTTTCCGGCCGTGACATGGACGGCGCGGCCCTCCGCCTCGAAACGGGCCGAGCCTTCCGTGGTGGCTACCGCGACACGTCCACGATCGTCGGCGGTTACGACGAAGCGGGCCGGCGCGTCGCCCTCGTTCGCCGTGCGGGTACGCGCGGCCGTGATAGAGACGCTGCCTCCGGACCGTCCGACATGCGCGACGACGCGACCGCGGCGCAGATCCACGCTGGCACCTGCTTGCGAAATGCTGTCCAGGCGAATCTCGACCCGATCACGCAATTCAATCTCCGTCGATCCCCGTCGCAGAATGGCACGGCCCACGCCGGTGCGTACCAGATCGTCCTGGGTCAGCACGTCTCCGGACACGACCAGCACCCACTGGCCCTGCCTGCGCGTTTCCACACGGCCGGTCGCTTCGGTCACCTGGAAGATCCGGCTGTCGACCTCTGGCATTCGCGCCGCCGTGCGGGACCCGCCCGCGGTGGAGGAAACCCGAGCGCCCACGGTCGATTGCACCGGCACGCGCCCATTCGAGGAACGCGAGACGCGGACGGCCACCACGGCCAGAACGCAGAGCACGAAAGCCGAGCCCGTTACGACCAGGACGGTCCCGACGAGGGATCGCGGCTGGGAAGCAGACGCCGGCTCGGGCTTCCGGGGCGTGGCGGTCATGGCAGGTGTCCGCCCCCCACGTAGACCGGAAACGTCATGGAGAATGTGGTGCCGCGCCCGATCTCGCTAGCAACCTGAGTGACGCCGCCGTGATCCTCGATGGCTTTGTGAACCAACGACAGACCCAGACCTACGCCGGACCAGTTCTCCTTGGTGGTAAAGAAGGGGTCGAAAATTCGCGGCAGATTTTGGGGATCGATGCCACGTCCGGTGTCACCGATGGCGACGCGCACCAGGTGGGCGTCGGGCATCGAGATCTCCAACGTCAGCGTTCCTCCCGCGGGCATGGCGCCGCGCGCGTTCTGGATCAGCTGGATGAATGCCTCCTGCAGCTGGGTGACGTTGCCCCGAAATTGGGGCGTTGGAGAGGCGTATCGGCGCACCACCTGAATGCCGGCCGACGCCAGCTCAGCGGGTCCGCATAGGTCAATCGAATCCTCGAGCACACGCGCCGGATCGAGCGGTTGAAAGTCCTCCCCGGCTTGCCGTTGGACGAAACGCAGCAGGTTGGCCACAATCCTGCGGATGCGCAGCGCCTGATCCTCTATGTCGGCCACCATCGCTCGGGCGGGGTGCTGCGCGGGCAGGTCGACTAGCAACAACTGCGCGAGCCCCAGCAATCCCGTGAGGGGATTGTTGATTTCGTGAGCCACCCCGGAGCCCAGCTCGCCGAGCGCGGCCAACGAACGGGATCGCAGTATCAGATCCTGAGCCTGGCGCAGCTCACGGGTCTTCTCCTCGACGCGCTTTTCAAGTCCGCGGCTCCACGACGATATCTCGTCTTTCTGGCGGATGATCTCTCGGCGCGCGGCGTCCAGGGACTGCGCCATGACGTTGAACGCAGTCGCCAAGTCGCCGAGCTCGTCGCGGGCGCGGACGCTCATCCGGAAGGCCAGATTTCCAGACGCGATCTGGCGCGATCCCGCCGCGAGGTCCTCGACGCGGCCCGACAAACGCTTCGCGAACATGCGCGCGATGAAGCCACCGAGGATGGCGGATATCGCGATCCACAGCAGAGTGGCCATGCGAATCCGGCTGACCGGCAGCAACGCCGAGGCGACCGTCTTTTCGACGACCACGCCGAAAGGGTAGGGGCTGCCCGGAACGAACGCTCCGATGACCGGGCCCAAGGGAGTGGCGTATTCCTGGACGGTCTCTCCAGGCGGGATCTCTCCCTCGCGCGCGCCGGGGAGTCGTTGCGGGGTCAACACGCCCCCGTTGCGGTTCGCGCGCGTCATCGCGATCAGGCGACCGCGCCCGTCGACCAGTTTGATCTCGGTATCATTGGTGGCCAGACCCTCCACGTGGGCTATCAATCCACGCAAGGCGACCTCGGCGGACAGAACGCGCCGGGCCCCCGCAACCGTCTGGGTGAACGCCACCGCCAAAATCACGTGCGGGGTGCGAGCCGGGCCACCCAGGAACACGGGTCCCACCCCGGCGCCCCGTGAGAGGGCGTCGCCAAGGGGTGCCATCAGCCCCAGGGTCTCGACGTCGCTCGGCCGCATCGGCTCATGCCCCTTGAACGAATCGTATTTGTCCGGGCTTTCCAGGTACGCGGCCTGTCCGATTTGCTCGGCGTGTTCGTCGAACAAGGCCACGGCGCAAAAGGCGTCGCTTTGGTGATAAACGAGCTGCAGAAACTTGGCGATGCCTTGGGGCGTCGGCGCCTCGTCGCCGGAACGCGTGAGATCGAACACGCGGGAATCGACGCGAAGCGTGTCGACCATGTGATCGATCTCGGAGGACACGTACTGACCGACCTGTCGGGAGATTTGCAGCTCGCTTTCGTCGACCGCCACGCGCACGGCCGCCTGCCCGATTCGGTAGGACGAGTAACCTTCGATGGCGAGCGGAATCGAGGAGACTCCCAGGGCCAACAGCGTGAGCTTTGACCGCAGCCTCATAGACACCCGGGATCAAGGGGCGAGGTCGTCGCGTCGTAGGTGTCGTCGTAAGTGAAAGCCATGGGGAGATTGCCGTCTCCCGTGATTGCGTCGTAGACCCATATGGACACGGTGCCACTGCCTTGGGGCAGGCAGGCCTCGATCTTGTTCGCTGCGTCTGTATAGAGCGGGTACTTGAGCTGCTGACGCGTCTCGCGCGTTGCTCCCATGTAAATGATGGCGTTGGGCCGCAGGTCATTGCCTTTCACGGTGATCCGAATTCCGCCGGCGCTCGGCCCGCGGGTTGGCTGGACCTCGCGAGGGTTGGGGGGGGCCACATATTTGAAGTAATCGACAGCGTCGCTCGTCGTGCCCGCTTCGGAGCGCACCTGCACCTGGACCGCGCCGGCCCGATTCCGGGGCGGCGTCCAGCCCACGATCAAGTGGTCGCTCGCTTGATCGCCACCCGGGACCTTTCCCACGATGGGAACGCCGTCCAGAAGCACCTGCGAGCCCGGCAGAAAGTAGTCTCCCTGCACCTCGAAAGGCTGGAAACCGCCCAGCGCGCCGACCTTGCCTGCGAATGTCAGAATGGACGGCAGCCGCGCAAACTGGAGGGAAATGTCGAGTGGCGGCGTCGGGTTGCCAGCCGTGTCCGTCGCCCAGGCGTGAAATCCAAAGGGTTTGGTCAGAAGGTCGGGGGGGGCGTCGGCCGCGAACTTGGGGATCGAAAAACTTACCGGGCACGTCAGGCGCGAAGGAGGTACCACCGGGGGGACGTCGGTTCCCGAGCTCCGGACGGCAAAACAATCCCCCGACGTTTGATCGTCGGTTTCCCAGTGGATCTGTGCCACCGCGCCGAACCCGTCGTCCGCGACGACCGAGGTCACCTTCGTTGTCCCCTCCGCGACAACAGAATCGGCAAGGACCGGATCGAGCGTGAGGGTCGGGGGATCCATGTCGGGTCCTAGGGCCTGGAACGCATTGGGAAGCGTGACGTGCTGGCCGTCGGGAGTGGTGACGGTGAGCGTGTAGCTGCCGGCGGAAAGGTTCGGAGGCGCTTGCGCCCAAAAAGTTTGGTCACCGTTCCAGCCCAGGCTTTTGAGAGGAACGGCCGGGCCGGACGCCGGCGGACCCGGCTGAAGAGCCATCCGCACCGCCAGCGCATCGGTCGTCAGGGTGCCGTCATCCACATCCACGTGGAGCGACGCACGAAGGTCCGCCACTTCAATCTGCAAGATGACCTTAGAATCACCATACGCTTGCGCGGGTTCCACCTTCTGTATGCGAGGCGTGGTTCGGGACGGCGCGCACGCGGTCCCCCCAAGGACAATTCCCAGCGCCGCAAGCACCGCCCCGGCGCGCGCAGGCGCGTTCGCTTCAGTCAAAGAACGCCTCCGTGCGAATTTGCTTCTTTCGATTCACGCCGCGCGCCACCAGTTCCCGTTTCAACTCGGAGATCATCGCTCCGTTTCCGACCAGATAAAATGTGGGGGCGGTTAGGTCCGGGAATTCAGACAAGATGACGGGCGTGATTCTCCCACGGTCGCCGGTCCAGCCCGGAGGCGCGTTGGTCAGGAACAGCCGCTGCTCGCAGCTCGCGGCGCGACAGAGGGCTTCGACCTCGGAACGTGCGAACAGATCCCCCTGGTTTCGAACGCCCCAGTAGAGCAGCCGCCGACCCCAGGGAGGGGTCAGCGCCAACTGCGACAGCATCGGCATGACCGCGGATACACCCGTGCCCGTCGCGCCGAATACGATATCGCCCGCGTGCTGCGCGTCGAGCACGAAGAATCCGTGGGGGCCCGTCATGCGGACCTCCGCTCCAAGTGGCAGGGTCATCAGATAGTCCGAGGC